>NZ_JBFUKB010000006.1:261125-279994 GCF_056401065.1 Rhizorhabdus sp. P4_G5
CCCCCCCCCCCCCCCCCCTGACAATGGCTCAGCCAACGCGCTCGATCAGCGCCTGGGCGGCGGCAGGATTGCGCTCCTTGGCCCCGCCGATGACGAATATGAAAGTTTCGCGCCCCGTGTCGATCGGTTGGGTTGCTGCTGCATAGGGCAGCCCAGCTGGAGCCTTACCCGAGTCCCACTCCGCAATGCAGCTTGCCCATTTGGCCAGTTCGGCTTCGCTATAGCCGGTCGGCACATCGCCCCGGGTTTGCTGCAATCGGGCATAGACGAACGGCGCGCTAAGATCCGCTATCGCGGGATATTCGGGATGATCGGCGAAGACGATCGCGCAGCCATGCGCCCGCGCCAGATCGACGAATTCGGCACAGACGAAACTGTCGTGGCGCACCTCGAGCGCATGGCGGAGCTCCACGCCCTCCTGTTCGCGCGGTAGCAGCGCGAGGAAGGCGGCGAAGTCCAGCGGATCGAACTTCTTGGTCGCCATGAACTGCCATAATATGGGTCCGAGCTTCGCGCCCAGCTCGGCTATGCCCTGACCGACGAACTTCGCGATGGAATCGGCGCTTTCGGCGAGGATCTTGCGGTTGGTGCAGAAGCGCGATGCCTTGACCGTGAAGACGAAATCATCCGGCACGGTCTCGGCCCATTTGACCCAGCTGTCGCGCTTCTGGGTTCCATAATAAGTGCCGTTGATCTCGATCGCGGTAAGGTGGCGGCTCGCATATTCGAGTTCGCGCGCCTGCTGGAGACCCTTTGGATAGAAATTGTCGCGCCACGGTTCGTAGGTCCAGCCGCCGACGCCGATATGGATTGCGCCCGCCATCAGAAGCTGGCGCCGTCGACGGCGTGGATCTCCAGCGCATCGATATCGATGCCCGGCACGCACCGCAGGTTGACCGCTATCATCGCCTTGCCGTCAGTCCCCTTGCCGACAGCGAAGGGCTGGGTACCGCATGTCGTGCAAAAACGATGCTCGATGACATGTTTGTAGAAAAAATAGCTCTTCAGATCGTCGTCGCCGCGCTGGAGCGTGAACAGCTCGTCGGGAAAAAAGGCGAGCAGCAAGCCTTTGCGCCGGCAATGCGAACAATTGCAGGTCATAGCCTCGGCGGGAGGCTCCGCGTCGACCTTGAACGCGGTCTTGCCGCAATGGCAGCTTCCCTCGAACGCCATTTCCTAGCCCCTCCTCACATTTGGACCATCGTGGTGAATCCGCCATAGATCAGGCGCTTGCCGTCGAACGGCATATTCTCGGCATCCTGCTTGAGGCGCGGGTCGGCCATCACCTTCTTGTTGATCTCATCGCGCGCCGCGCGCGACTCATAGGTAATCCAAGAGAAGACCACCGTCTCGTCGTCCTTCTTTTGAACCGCACGCGGAAAGCTGGTCAATTCCCCATAGGGCACGTCGTCGGCAATGCATTCGACATAGCTGAGCGCGCCATATTCCTTCCAGACCGCCCCCGCGAGCTCGGCGACCGCCTTGTAAGCGTCGAGCTTGTCCGTAGGCACTGCGAGCAGGAATCCGTCGACATAAGGCATCGCATAACTCCTTTTGATCGTGCCAGCTCCGCCCGTTTCCGTGGCAGGGATGGCGGGAAGCCAACAATTTTACGCCGACTGCCGCGCGAATCCATCGTGCGATCGGTCTTCGATCGTATCTACCAGGATCTTCATCGCAGGCCGCTCGCGCAACCCTGGATCGGCATGCCCGCCGAACAACAGGCCCACGTCGCGGCTGAACGGGAAATCGACCAGCCGCGGGCGGGCGACGCCAGGTGCCGTGAAGCAATCGGGCATCACCGTCATGCCCAGCCCGGCGCGCACGAGCCGGAGCGCACGATCGTCGCTGGTGACCCGGGCCGGGAAGAAAGGCCGCACCCCTCGCGCGGTAAAATAGCGGCTGGTATCGGACAGCAGCTCGCAATGACGGCGCACGATCATCGGCTCGCCGGCCAGCTCCGCGCCCTCGATGGCACCCCGGCGGGCGAGCGGATGGCTCGCCGCCATCGCAAGCGCATAGCCTTCGCTGAACAGGCGTTCGGCCGGAAAACGCGCGTCTTCGCGTATCAGTGTCAGCGCCGCATCGAGGCTGCCGCGCGCGAGCCGCTCGCTAAGGTCGCGTTCGCGCGCTTCGATCAGTTCGACGCGCTCGCCGCTGCCATTGTCGCGCAGCCGGGCCGCATAGGTTTCTATCCACGACGCCGGGATCGACGAGAGAATGCCAAGCCGAATCGTTATCGCCGCCGCCGCTTCCTGCACGGCGCGCTCGGCGGCGGCGAACTCCGCTTCGATGCGGCGGGCGTGGCCGGCGAGCTGGACGCCCGCCTCGGTCAGCTCGACCCTGCGGTTGGTGCGGATGAACAGCGGCCGGCCGAGCAGGGTTTCGAGCTTGGCTATCCCCGCCGACAGGCTAGGCTGCGAGACGTTGCAATAGATGGCTGCCTTGGAGAAATTGCCCTGATCGACGATGGCGAGGAAATAACGCAGCAGGTGGCGGTCGATCATAGTTTCTCTCTATAATGTTGCCGCGCTTATTTCAATTTTTCTTATAGTACCTTCTGGCGTATCGACTCCGCAAAGTTCGGGAGAGCACGCATGGCAGATTTCGATTTCGCGCTGGGCGAGATGGCAGACACCATCCGCGACACCACATCACGCTTCGCGACCGACCGCATTGCGCCGCTCGCCGCAAAGGTCGACGCGGAGGACTGGTTTCCCGTCGAGCTCTGGCCGGAGATGGGTGCGCTCGGCCTGCACGGCATCACCGTCGACGAGGCTGATGGCGGGCTGGGGCTGGGCTATCTCGAGCATGTCGTGGCCCAGGAGGAGGTGGCGCGCGCCTCGGCGTCGATCGGCCTCAGCTATGGCGCGCACTCCAACCTGTGCGTGAACCAGATCCGCCGCTGGGCGACGCCCGAACAGAAAGCGCGCTACCTGCCCCGGCTGATCTCCGGCGAGCATGTCGGCAGCCTCGCCATGTCCGAAGCGGGCGCCGGGTCCGATGTCGTATCGATGAAGCTGAAGGCCGAGAAGAAGGGCGATCGCTACATCCTCAACGGCACCAAATTCTGGATCACCAATGCCACCTATGCCGACACGCTGGTGGTATATGCCAAGACCGGAGATGACAGCGACAAGCCCTCGCGCACGATCACGACCTTCATCATCGAGAAGGGTATGAAAGGCTTCTCGATCGGGCAGAAGGTCGACAAGGTCGGCATGCGCGGATCGCCGACCGCCGAGCTGGTGTTCGAGGATTGCGAAGTTTCCGACGCAAATGTCATGGGTCCGCCGGGCGGCGGGGTCGGCGTATTGATGTCCGGGCTCGACTATGAACGCACGGTGCTCGCCGGCATCCAACTCGGCATCATGCAGGCCTGCCTGGATACGGTTCTACCCTATGTCCGCGAGCGGAAGCAGTTCGGCCAGCCAATCGGCGCCTTCCAGCTTATGCAGGCCAAGATCGCCGACATGTATGTCGCGCTCAATTCCGCCCGGGCTTATGTCTATGCCGTGGCCAGGTCGTGTGACGCGGGCCGCACCACCCGGTTCGATGCGGCCGGCGCAATCCTGCTGGCCAGCGAAAATGCGGTGAAGGTCGCGCTTGAGGCGGTGCAGGCGCTGGGCGGCGCGGGCTATACGAAGGACTGGCCGGTCGAACGCTATATGCGCGACGCAAAGCTGCTCGACATCGGCGCCGGAACCAATGAAATCCGGCGAATGCTGATCGGCCGCGAGCTGATCGGGGGTGCAGCGTGATTGTTTTGCCCCGTGAGCGTCATGCCGGCGAAGGCCGGGATCTCAGTCGGCAAGCGCGCGCTCCGACTTCACGAGATGCCAGCCTCCGCTGGCATGACGGACTGCTTTAATGACCAGACTCACCACACTCGTCGATCCCGCCTCCGAAAGCTTCGCCGCAAACACAGCGCATAATCGCGCGCTGGCCGATGAGCTGCGCGCCCGCGTCGCCAGCGCCGCGCTCGGCGGTTCGGCACAGCATCGCGAGCGGCACGTCGCGCGTGGCAAGCTGCTGCCGCGCGATCGCATCCACCGCCTGCTCGATCCGGGCTCGCCATTTCTCGAGATCGGCCAGCTCGCCGCCAACGGCATGTATGACGATCAGGGCGGCCCGCCCGGGGCGGGCGTGATCGGCGGCATCGGCCGGGTCCACGGCCGTGAATGCATGATCGTCGCAAACGACCCGACGGTGAAGGGCGGCGCCTATTTTCCGATGACGGTGAAGAAGCACCTTCGCGCGCAGGAGATCGCGCGCGAGAACCGGCTGCCCTGCATCTATCTGGTCGACAGCGGCGGCGCCAACCTGCCCCACCAGGCCGAGGTCTTCCCCGATCGCGATCATTTCGGCCGGATCTTCTTCAACCAGGCGCAGATGTCGGCAGAGGGCATCCCGCAGATTGCCTGCGTCATGGGCAGCTGTACCGCAGGCGGGGCCTATGTGCCGGCGATGTCCGACGAGACCGTTATCGTGCGCAACCAGGGCACGATCTTCCTCGCCGGCCCACCGCTGGTGAAGGCGGCGACCGGCGAGATCATTTCGGCGGAGGAACTCGGCGGCGCGGACACCCACGGGCGCAAGTCCGGCGTGGTCGATCATGTCGCCGAGAATGACGAACATGCGCTGCTGATCGTGCGAGACATCGTCGCGACGCTGCAGCCGCCCTCGCCCGCCATCGTGAACCGCGCCGAGCCGCGGCCGCCGCGCCATGACCCAGCCGAGCTGTACGGCATCGTGCCGTCCGACGTCCGCGCACCCTATGATGTGCATGAGGTGATCGCTCGCCTCGTCGACGGATCGGAATTGCACGAGTTCAAGCCGCTCTACGGCACCACGTTGGTCTGCGGCTTCGCGCATATCTGGGGCATGCCGGTCGCGATTCTCGCCAATAATGGCGTGCTGTTTTCCGAGAGCGCGCTCAAGGGCGCGCATTTCATCGAGCTCGCTTGCCAGCGCCGGGTGCCGCTGCTGTTCCTGCAAAACATCTCCGGCTTCATGGTCGGCGGCAAATATGAGGCCGAGGGGATCGCCAAGAACGGCGCAAAGCTGGTCACCGCCGTGGCGACCGCCTCGGTTCCCAAGATCACCGTGCTGATCGGCGGCAGCTTCGGCGCGGGCAATTACGGCATGTGCGGGCGAGCCTATCAACCGCGCTTCCTGTTCAGCTGGCCTAACAGCCGCATCAGCGTGATGGGCGGCGAACAGGCCGCCGCGGTGCTGGCGACGGTGCACCGCGATGCGGAGCGCTGGACGACCGAGGAGACCGAAGCCTTCAAGGCACCGATCCGCCAGAAATATGAGGATGAAGGCAATCCCTACTACGCTACGGCGCGGCTATGGGATGACGGGATCATCGACCCGGCCCAGACCCGCGACGTCCTTGGTCTCGCCTTCGCCGCCACGCTGAACGCGCCGATCCCGGAACGGGCGACGTTCGGCCTATTCAGGATGTGACGATGAAGGACGAGCCCAATCATCGTCATGCCAGCGAAGGCTGGCATCCATGTCTCTCTTCACATGAAACGGGATCGCCGATGGCAACAGACATGGTCCCCAGCCTTCGCCGGGGTGACGTGGTAATTGGGAGCAGGCCATGATCCGCTCGCTTCTCATCGCCAATCGCGGCGAGATCGCCCGGCGGATCATCCGCACTGCGCGCAAGCTCGGCATCCGCACCGTCGCGGTGCACTCGGATGTGGATGCGGCCATGCCCTTCGTGCGCGAAGCGGACGAAGCGGTCTGCATCGGCCCAGCCCCCGCGCGCGAATCCTATCTGGCGCAGGAGAAGATCCTCGGAGCCGCCAGCGCCACCGGCGCCGAGGCGATCCATCCGGGCTATGGCTTTCTCTCCGAAAATGCCGATTTTGCCGAAGCCGTCCAGGGGGCTGGTCTTGTGTGGGTCGGCGCGCCCCCGGCCTCTATCCGCGCAATGGGGCTGAAGGATGCCGCCAAGACACTGATGATCGCCGCGGGCGTGCCGGTAACGCCCGGCTATATGGGCGATGACCAGGATCCGGCACGCCTCCAGGCGGAGGCCGACGCCATCGGCTATCCGGTGCTCATCAAGGCGGTCGCCGGCGGCGGCGGCAAGGGCATGCGCAAGGTCGATGCCAAGCAGCAATTTGCCGACGCGCTGCTCTCATGCCGGCGCGAAGCCGCCGCATCGTTCGGCGATGATCGCGTGCTGATCGAAAAATATATCCTCGGCCCGCGCCACATCGAGGTGCAGGTGTTCGGCGACAGCCATGGCAACGTCGTCCACCTGTTCGAACGCGACTGCTCGCTCCAGCGCCGGCACCAGAAGGTGATCGAGGAAGCCCCGGCCCCCGGCATGGACCAGACCACCCGCGCCGCGGTCTGCGAGGCGGCGGTTAAGGCGGCGAAGGCGGTCGATTATATCGGCGCGGGCACGATCGAGTTCATCGCGGATGCGTCCGAAGGCCTGCGCCCTGACCGTATCTGGTTCATGGAGATGAACACCCGGCTGCAGGTCGAACATCCGGTGACCGAGGCGATCACCGGGCAGGACCTGGTCGAGTGGCAGCTGCGCATCGCGAGCGGTGAACCCCTGCCGAAGCGCCAGGAGCAGCTGTCGATCAGCGGCTGGGCCATGGAAGCACGGCTTTACGCTGAAAATCCGTCGAACGGATTCCTGCCGTCGACGGGAAAACTCGACCGGCTGAAGCTGCCGCGCGGCATCCGCGTCGACAGCGGCGTAGAGGAAGGGGGCGCGGTTTCGCCCTATTACGACCCGATGATCGCCAAGCTGATCGTAGCAGCGCCCAGCCGTCCTGCTGCCGCTGCCAAGCTGGCGGCGGCGGCGCGGCGCGTGGAGGTGTGGCCGGTTCGGACCAACGCCGCCTTCCTCGCACGCGCCGCTTCCGATCCGGACTTCGTGGCGGGCAACATCGACACCGGCTTCATCGAGCGTCATGCCGAACGACTGGTTCCAGCAGCCGAGCCATCCGATATGGTCCAGCAGGCCGCCGCGCGGGCCCTGCTCCCGACATCGGGCGATGTGTGGAGCGCACTGCCCGGCTTCCGGCCCAATGCAGCGCCCGACCGGCGCGTTGAGGTCGAGATCGCCGGCCACGCCTATCTCGTCGATATCGACAATGGCCCGCTCCGCGCACGAGACATTCTGGTCGGCGGCGAGCGGCTGCTGTTCCTCGACGGCGAGGCATGGCCGTTCGAGGCGCCTCGCGCCGATCATGCGGGCGGAGGCGGTGCCGTCTCCGATGGCAGCCTGCTTGCGCCGATGCCCGGCAAGGTCATCGCGATCGAGGTCAGCCAGGGCGAAACCGTGACCAAAGGGCAGAAACTGCTGGTGCTCGAAGCGATGAAGATGGAGCAGGCGATGCTTGCACCGTTCGATGGTGTCGTGGCCGAACTCAAGGCCAGCGTCGGCGGGCAAGTCTCGGAAGGCGCAATGCTGGTGCGGGTCGAGAAGGCAGAGCAATGAGCTGTTATGTCGCGACGATCCTCAGCTTTCCGGAAGCCGGACAGGCGGTGCGGTATGCGCGGGGGCGGCAAGATATCCTGTTTTGGAGCGGGCGAAGGGAATCGAACCCTCCTAGCTAGCTTGGAAGGCTAGAGCATTACCACTATGCTACGCCCGCGCCGGAGGCGGCCTGATAGCCGAAAGCGGACCCGCTCGACAACTGCTTTAATGGACCAGCGAACCCCAAGCCGCAGCGCTCAGCGCGAGGCAGGCTCCGGTCGCCGAAGCGGCCATCAGGCCACGGCTGGCAAAGGCGAGAATCGGCGCGTCGGGACGCTGCTCGCGCCGGTTACGCCCCAGGCATGCCAGGATGAACGACGCCAGGAAGCCATAGACCAAAGCAAGGAAAGCAAACACCTCAACCCCCAGATTTACGCTGCGGCGCAACAAACATGCACTGCCGAGTCGGTCAAGCGGCTGTGCCGGAAGATGGTTAAGAATGTTCCACGACGTTCGTCCAGCCGGTTGATATTCCGGATATTACGAGCCCATAACGACTGCGTGGACGCCGCGTTCGGCAGGTTCGAATTCGATTGAGGCCTTCACCGATTGCGCCATGGCGTTGATGAGCTTGGTGCCCAAGCCGGTTCCTTGCGCCGTGCCCGATGTCGGCATGCCGACACCGTCATCTTCTACCCGCAGGCAAAATCCCGCCTGGCCCGCGCCTGACAGGATTACGCGGACCTCACCGGAGCAGCCATCGGCATAGGCGTATTTGCAGGCATTGGTCACCAGTTCGGTGACGATGATGCCCAACGCGACAGCCTTGTCGGTCTCCAGTTTGAGTGGCTCGGCCTCGAGCCGGATATCGCGTGGCGCGGTGGGCGTGGACCAGGTCTCGCCCAGTTCCTCCACTAGCGACGCGAGATATTCGGCCATGTCGACGGCCTCCACCGAGGCCGAGGTGTAGAGCCGCTTGTGAACCTGCGCGATGGCCGCGATGCGCCGCTGCGTATCGTCGAGCGCGGCGCGTGCAGCCGTTTCGCGGGGATCCAGGACGCGGGACTGCATGTTTACGAAGGCGGAGACCAGCTGCAGGCTGTTGGCGACGCGGTGGTTGACCTCCTTGAGCAGCATCTGCAGCCGCGCATTGCTCTCGCGCAGCTGCGCCTCCGCCTCATCCTTTTCACGCCTCAGGCTGACCGTTGCGAGCGCCTGCGCAACCGCCTGGCCGAGCAGGTTGAAATAATCTTCGTTCACAGTCTTTACGACATAGTCGATCGCACCGGCCTTCAACGCGGCCACGGCGAGCTGGCTGTCGTCGGATCCAGTTACGAAGATTACCGGCGGCGGCTCGGGCAGCGCCTTTAGCGCCGACAATGTCTGGAGCCCGTCCTGACCCGGCATATAATGATCGACCGCGACCAGATCGAAATGCTCGGCCGCCGCCATCTCGACACCCTCGGCGCCGCTGCCCGCGAGGGCGACGCGATAGCCGAGCCGCTTCAGCGCCCGCGCCGTCAGCCGGCGCATGCCCTCATCGTCGTCGATATAGAGGATTGCGGGCGTTTCGGGCATCAGGATTCTTCGACGTCCGGCACCTGAATCACCGACAGGAACAGGCCGAGCTGACGGATAGCCGTAGCAAAATTCTCGTAGTTGACCGGCTTGGTGATGTAGACGTTGCAGCCCAGATCATAGCAGCGCTGGATTTCCAGCTTGTCATCCGTCGTGGTCAGCACCACCACCGGCGCGCGGCGCAGGGGACTGCCCTCGCGCTTGATCCTCGCCAGGATGTCGATGCCACTCATGTCGGGCAGATTGAGATCGAGCAGTATCAGCGCCGGGCCGTTGCGGACGGGGCCGCGCGCATCCTCATAGAGGAAGCGCAGCGCGCTGGTGCCGTCGAGGAAATGATGGACCGGGTTGGAGATGCCGGCGCGCCGGATATTCTTCTCGATCAGGCGGGCATGGCCCTCGTCGTCCTCGATCATGACGATGTTCACCGCCAGCGGGGCGTTCATGATAATGCCTTTCTCACGTCGTGCCGCTTTTCTCGTCGACGAACCGGGCGGGCAGGTTGAGGGTGAAAGTCGCGCCCGCGTCCAGTTCGGACTCCACCGTGATGGTGCCGCCCAAACGATAGGCCAGTGCGCGGACATGGGCCAGCCCGATGCCCTCGCCGGGCTGGTCCTGCGCGCCCGAGCGGCGAAACAGATCGAAGATGCGCTCATGGTCGCGCCGATCGATGCCCCGCCCATTGTCGGAGACGGCGATCAGCACGCGGCCATGATGAGCGCGGGCGGCGATGGCGATATCGCCGGGGCGACCTGGCTTGAGATATTTGACGGCATTCTCGACCATGTTCGACAGGATCTGTTCGACGGCGAGCCTATCGCTGACGAGTTGCGGCATGTCGCCGGCGATGGCGACGGTCACGCCCAACTCGTCGATGCGATGGCGCAGCGTATCGACAACGCCCGTCACAAGCTGGTCCAGATCGATCGGTTCGGGCGCGATGGTACGGCGGCCCTGGCGCGACAGCCGCAGGATCGCGTTGATCAGCCGGTCCATCTTCTCGGTCGATGCCCGGATGAAGCCGATCGCCTCGGGCAGGTCCTCGCGAACGGTGCGGCGGGCCTCGTCGTCGACCAGCGCGGGCGCCTCGGCATCGACCCTTGCGATCAGCGCGTCGAGCGGCTCGATCGCCGCCTCGAGTTCGGCGGTGAACCCCATCACGTTGACCAGCGGTGCGCGCAGATCATGACTGACGATATAGGCAAAGCGCTGGATCTCTTCATTGGCACGCTGCAGATCGGTGGTACGCTCGGCCACGGCGCCTTCGAGGTTTTCGTTGAGCGATTGCAGAGCATCGCGGGAGACGAGCAGCTCGCCGGTATAGCGGCGGATCACCCAGATCGAGCCGGCGCCGACCAACGCAAGCAGCAGGGCCGTTACGGCGAGCACCGCGTAAAAGCTCCCGACCGCCCGGGCGCGTTCGGCGTTGCGCTTCGCCAGCAGACGCTGCTCCTCGGCCAGCATCCGGTTCGCCAGCGCCTCCACCTTGCTGGCGAGCCGCTGGCGTTCCTGCTCGGACGCTGCCGCGCGCAGCGAGCTCGGGCTCATCGACCGCCGGAACAGCTGGTCGAGCGTACCCGCCATCGCCGAAAGCCGGCCGATATTATCCTGCTGGACCGGGTTACCCACGGTCAGCCGGCCCACCCGTTCGATGGCGCCAAACAGCCGAGCCGATGCTTTGTCATAGCTCGCGTTCGGATCGACGGGCAGTTCCAGCAGGAAGCCGCGCCGGGCGCTGCGCATCTGCTCGAGCGACAAGCGGATGCCGTCCACTTCGCGCTCGACCCGATGGGCATGATTGATGGAGACAGCCCGGTCCTCCCCGCGGAGCATGGCGAGCGTGGCCATCATCCCCGCGAGCATGACCGCAGCGAAGCCCAGCATGACGAGCAGCAGGACGGTGCGCGCAAAGCGGCGCTCCGCCTGACGTTCGGAAGTCTGTCGCACCGCCATCATCGCCGTCTGCCTAGCCGCGACAGCAGGGACTGCCAAATATTTTCAAGTACATAGGACGGAGCGTGTTTCAGTGCACATCCCATCTGTGTGCACGGCGACGTTCAATGCCGCGAACCATGCCCTATCGGGCGGACGGAAGGACGATCGCCTTGGCCGGGTGGCGCCTTGACGGAACTCGGGAGAGAGTTGCCAAGGATCGCGCCTGACGAGATAAGGAGATCGGGCCGGGGCGGCTCCAAGGCGGCCGGCGAGCCGCTCGGTTGCAGCCACGGGAGAGGTTTCGAACGCGGGGGTGAAACCGAGATGAACCACGATGTGCCTGGCCCCCATATGCCGAGCGGCCCGCTTCATCCCCTCGCCGAGCGTGTTGCGGACCTTTTCGCTCAGAACCCGGCGTGGCAAGGCCTCACCACCCGCCCGGCCGCACAGACCCGCGCGGCCCTCGACGCGGCCGCCCAGGCGTTGGCGCTGACGCTGGAGGTTGAGCCGGTCGAACATGTCGAGGAACTGGTGGTGTCGGTCGGCGACAGTCAGATCGGCGCCAAGCTCTACCGCCCGTCCACAAAGGTGCCCGGCCTCGTCGTGTGGGTGCATGGCGGGGGCTTCGTGCTGGGCAGTTCGGACGGGTACGACGGCTTTTCCCGCCGCCTTGCCAACCAAAGCGGCTGCGCGGTCGTGTCGCTCGACTATCGGCTTGCTCCGGAGCATCCGTTTCCGACGCCGGTCAACGATGTGCTGGCCGCAACCCATTGGCTTGCCAATCGCCGCGCCGCAATGGCCGGTCGAGAGGTGCCGCTGATCCTGGCGGGCGACAGCGCCGGCGGCAATCTGGCGGCGGTGGTCACGCGCAAGCTGGTCGAGGCAGGAAATTGCCCGCTCGCCGCGCAGGTGCTGGTCTATCCCTGCACCGACGACAGCGACGCAGCTTCGCTGCGCCGTTTCGTGCCACCGTTCCTGAACCGTGCGGAGATCGCCTGGTTCTACGATCAATATGATCCGGCTCGCACCGCGCGCAACCACCCCGACTTCGCGCCCCTGCTCGCGTCCCGCCTCGCAGGGCTGCCGCCGGCGCTGATCATCACGGCCGAACACGACATATTGACCGAGCAGGCGGAGCATTACGGGCGCCGCATGGCCGCGGCGGGCGTCGACGTCCGCACGAGCCGCTATGCCGGCATGATCCACGGCTTCGCGACGATGGACGTCTTCTTCGACAGCGTTGCGGGACAGGCGATAGCGGAGATGTCGACGTTCATCGGCGAACAGCTGACGGGACGATAATCAGCGGGTCGATCCTGAAAAGAACGCATTTGGGACTGCGGACATCAGGTTGGCGCCTGCTGCTCAGAAGCGCCGGCCGTCGAAATCAACGCCAACACCTTCTCGGCATGTTGTTTTCGGCAGATTAGCAGGTCAGGCAGATATGGATCAGACCTATTATAGGCGAGTGTCCGTCCGTCGGCGCGGCTGACATGCAGCCCTGCGGCAAGGGCGACGGCGGCGGGAGCGCAATTGTCCCACTCATATTGGCCGCCGGTGTGGAAGTAGATGTCGGCGTCGCCGCGCACTACCGCCATCGCCTTCGCGCCTGCCGAGCCCATCGGCACCAGGTCCGCACCCAGTGCTTCGGCGACGGCTACCGCTTCGCTGGCAGGACGGGTGCGGCTGACGAGCATCCGCAGCCTGCCCGGATTGTCCGGAATTGGCTGGGGCTGGCCCGAGCACAGAGTCAGCGGCACGCCCGGCAGCGCGACGGCGCCGATCACCGGCTCGCCATCGATCGCAAGCGCGATATGGACCGCCCAGTCATCGCGCTGCTCGCCATATTCGCGGGTGCCGTCGAGCGGATCGACAATCCAGACGCGGCTTGCGGATAGCCGGTCGGCGTTGTCCTTCTCCTCTTCGGAGAGGATCGCATCGTCGGGACGGTTGGTCTTCAGCGCCTCGATGATGAATGCATTGGCGGTCCGGTCCCCCGCCTTGCCCAGCGCCTTGCCCTCGAACAGGCCAGATTGCTGGAGCGTCAGCAATATCTTGCCGGCCGTATCGGCGATATGACGGGCGAGCTCGGTATCCGCCATGCTCATGGGATAAGCCTTTCGATAATGAAGTCAGCGGCCTCTTCGGCGCTCATTGTCGCCGTATCGATGTGAATCTCCGGTCTCTCGGGCGGTTCATAGGGAGAATCGATACCGGTGAAGTTCTTGAGCTGTCCGCTACGGGCCTTCTTGTAGAGGCCCTTCACGTCGCGCGCCTCAGCGTCGGCGAGACTGGTATCGATGTGCACCTCGATGAACTCGCCATCGGCGATCATCTCCCGCACGAGCCGTCGTTCGGCGCGGAAAGGCGAGATGAACGCGGTGATCACGATCAGACCCGCATCGGTCATCAACTTGGCGACTTCGCCGACGCGGCGGATGTTCTCGACCCGGTCGGCATCGGTGAAGCCGAGATCCTTGTTCAGGCCATGACGAACATTATCGCCATCAAGCAGGAAGGTGTGGCGGTTCATCCGCACCAGCTTCTTCTCGACCAGGTTGGCGATCGTCGATTTGCCGGCACCCGACAGACCCGTGAACCAGAGCACTGCCGGCTTCTGGTTCTTGAGGCGCGCATGGATTTCCCTGCTGACGTCGGTCGCCTGCCAATGCACGTTCTGTGCACGGCGAAGCGAAAAATGGATCATGCCTGCGCCAACGGTGGCGTTGGTCATTTTGTCGATCAGAATGAACCCGCCAAGCGACCGATTGGCTTCATAGGGCTCGAACACGATGGGCTTGTCTGTCGACAGATTGACGACGCCGATGGCGTTAAGATCAAGCGTCTTAGCCGCCAGATGCTCCATCGTGTTGACGTTGACCTGGTACTTCGGCGCATTGATCGTCGCGGTGACGGTCTGGGTCGCGAGCTTGAGCCAATAAGAGCGGCCGGGCAGCATCTCCTGGTCGTCCATCCACACGATGGTCGCCTCGAACTGATCCGACACCTCGGGTGGCGCGTCGCTTACCGAGATCACATCGCCGCGCGAGCAATCGACTTCGTCGGCGAAGGTCAGCGTGACCGACTGGCCCGCGACGGCTTCGTCGAGATCGCCACCGAGCGTCACGATACGCGTGATGCTGGAGGTCTTGCCCGACGGCAGCACCCGCACCGCGTCGCCGGGCCTGACCGTTCCGCTTGCGATCAGGCCGGAGAATCCACGGAAGTCGAGATTGGGGCGGTTGACCCACTGCACCGGCATCCGCAGCGGCTTTGCCTGGTCGGCCTCATTGTCGAGGGCGACGGTCTCCAGATGCGTCATCAGCGGCAAGCCCTCATACCAGGGCGTGTTCGGCGAATTGGCTGTGATATTGTCGCCCTTGAAGCCGGAAATCGGCATGGGCACGAAATCGGTGATACCGATGCTCGCAGCGAACACACTATAGTCGGCGACGATGGCATCATATTTCGCGCGATCGTAGTCGATCAGATCCATCTTGTTGACCGCCAGCACGATGTTGCGGATGCCCAGCAGCTTGGCGAGATAGCTGTGCCGCCGCGTCTGGACGAGCACGCCCTTGCGCGCGTCGATCAGGATAACGGCAAGGTCCGCCGTCGAGGCACCGGTGACCATGTTGCGCGTATATTGCTCGTGCCCTGGGCAATCGGCGACGATGAACTTTCGCTTGTCTGTCGAAAAGAAGCGATAGGCGACGTCGATGGTGATGCCCTGTTCACGCTCTGCGGCGAGTCCGTCAACGAGGAGGGCGAAGTCTATCTCCTGCCCCTGCGTTCCCATACGCTTGCTGTCGGCCTCGAGCGCGGCCAGCTGATCCTCGAAGATCATCTTCGAATCGTAGAGCAGCCGCCCGATCAGGGTCGACTTGCCATCGTCGACCGATCCGCAGGTAATGAAGCGCAGGAGCGACTTGTGTTGATGCTGGACCAGATAGGCGTCGATATCGTCGGCGATCAGGTCCTGCGCCTTATACGAGCTGTCCGGGGCCGGGGTGAAGGTGGCCATCAGAAATACCCCTCCTGCTTTTTCTTTTCCATGCTTGCGGCCTGATCGTGGTCGATCGCCCGGCCTTGCCGCTCGGACGTGGTGGTCAGCAACATCTCCTGGATCACCTCCGGCAGTGTGGCCGCCTCGCTCTCGACCGCGCCAGTGAGCGGGTAGCAGCCGAGCGTGCGGAAGCGGATCGAACGCTCGACGGGCGTCTCGCCCGGCCTGAGCGGGAAGCGTTCGTCGTCGACCATCAGGATCATTCCGTCGCGCTCTACCGTCCGACGCGACGCGGAGAAATAGAGCGGAACGATCGGGATGTTCTCAAGATGGATATATTGCCAGATGTCGAGTTCGGTCCAGTTCGAGATCGGGAACACTCGCATGCTCTCGCCCTTGGCCTTGCGGGCATTGTAGAGATTCCAAAGCTCGGGACGCTGATTTTTCGGATCCCAGCGGTGATTGGCCGATCGAAACGAAAATATCCGCTCCTTCGCCCGGCTCTTCTCCTCGTCGCGCCGCGCGCCGCCGAACGCCGCATCGAAACCATAGAGATCCAGCGCCTGCTTCAACCCCTCGGTCTTCCACATGTCGGTGTGCAGTGAGCCGTGGTCAAACGGATTGATCCCCCGCGCCTTTGCCTCGGGGTTCTGGTAGACGAGCAACTCCATGCCGCTCTCGCGCGCCATCTGATCACGCAGCTCGTACATCGCCTTGAACTTCCAGGTCGTGTCGACATGCAGCAGCGGAAAGGGCGGCGGCGACGGATAGAAGGCCTTGCGCGCCAAATGCAGCATCACCGCGCTGTCCTTGCCGACGCTGTAAAGCAGTACGGGCTTCTCGGCGCTGGTCACGACCTCGCGGAAGATTTGGATGCTGTCGCTTTCAAGGCGCTCGAGATGGGTAAGAGTATGCACCTGCCCTCCTTGTCTGATTTGCTTGTGCCTGCACTTTACAGCCTAGTTCAGCCTCTTCAGTCCCCAAATGGGGACAGCATCGGCCTGGCTCGGATCGACGAAAGCGAGTTCCTCACCGTCTCGCATTAAGGGATGTTCGACCAACCACTTCGGGCACTGCCACTCTTCCTCGCCAGGCTCCGGCTGCGCATCAGGACGGATCACACCGCAGTCATTTTTCGTCCCATGAGGATTCCGACCCCGAAGTCAGCGATTTCCACTCCGTTCGGATGATGTTCAACGCAGCTATATGGCAGAGCTTTGCCAGCTCGATCGATTCCATATAAGAAATGGAGAAATGACTGCGTTATGCGTTGAGCGAGGTTGCCGATCTTAGCGATGGAGAACTGCGGCAGTCCTCGCTGGATTGCGCGATGCGAAGGCCGATGCCTCCCATCCCGCCGGTTACGGGCGCAGTGCGACCGGAAAAATAAAATGGGTAATTGTTGGGCAAGCGAATAGTCTCCCCTCGGGAGATCCCTCTATCCGCCGAGAAGAGCTGCCGCGAGCATGAAGTGGTCCCCAAAACGGACGTCGGCGCTGGAATCGGACATTATTGGCGCTTCCTTACCCTGCAATTTAGACTAGTCCAATCGTGCGTTTCTCGTTTCGGTGTCAGCGGATAGCCACATCCGCCATGGCGGACTTCGACCCCGACTCGATGGTAGCGATCGCGGCCCAAGCCGAACCGATTCCTGCCTGCCACAGCTGGCGCCCCGGACTTCAAATTCTGGCCCGCGATTTTTCGCGGTCTGGCACCTTCCGCCCAGGTGCGGCGGAAGCGGCCAGGGGCTCGATCATCGATGCCCTGCGCGCGCGCTTCCGTGTCGAGAATTGGTATGACAGCCACCCGGAAATTGCAGCGACGCCGATCACCCGCCCGCTGATTATTCTGGGCATGCCGCGCGCGGGGACGACGCTGCTGGTAAATCTGCTCCGCTTCGATCCCCAGCGCCGTATTCACTGGAACTGGGAGGGGAATCGCGAGACTCCACCTGTATCGGCCAGCCATATCCACGACGATCCGCGCATCGCCCTTCGCGTAGCGGAAGTCGATAGGTTGATTGCTGACGGAATAATTCCGCTTAATCATCACGTGGAACGCGGCGATGAACCTACCGAATGCCATTGGATATTGGGCCAGGACTTCAAGTCGTTTAGCTGGCTTGTCCGGGCTCAGGTGCCGGACTACTTTGAATGGTGGATGAACGACGCCGACCTGGCCGCAGCCTATGCTTATCACCGGCGGTATCTGGGAGTGTTGCAGAGCGCCGCGCCGGGCAGTTGGACGATCAAATTCCCATCGCACGCGCTGGCGATCGAGGAGATCCTCGCCACCTACCCCGACGCCCGTATCGTCTATACGCATCGCGATCCGATCAAGCCGGTAGGTTCGACGTGCAGCCTGAACGAGCACCCCCTGTCGGTGGCGAACAGCTCGGTTGATCGTGCGATGATCGGGCATCAGGTTTCGCAGATCCTGGCCAAGAGCGCGACCCGGATGATCGCGGCGCGCGATCGGCATCCGGATCTCCCATTTTTCGACATGCATTACGCGAATTTCGTTCGCGATCCGATGGCCATGATCCGCGAACTCTATCGCTTTGAAGGACTGGAATTATCGGAGCAGGTCGATCGCGAGATGCGCGAGGAGCTAGCGCGCCACGACCGCGCCCGAAGCCAGGCCGGCGCGCACAGATATCGACTGGATGATTATGGCTTGGATGTTGCCATGGTTGACCGGATGTTCGGAGACTATGTGGAACGTTTCCAGGTCGAACTGGAGAGGGGCTAAGGCAGTGAAGCAATGGCATCCCGACTATCAGGATTGCGACATTGACATCGCGGATTACCGCCAGTTCGTGGTGCCGGGTTGTCCGGTCGCCTTTCGCGGTCCGGCAATCGATCCCCTGCACGCCCCGCAAGGATCATTTTTCAGTTGCTTGGGCGCGGCTCAGACGTTCGGCCGGTTCATCAGCCGGCCCTTTCCCGATATTCTTGCCGAAGCCAACGGTCTCGACGCCCTGAACCTCTCTGTGGGTGGCGCGGGTCCGGGGTTTGTCCTGCAATATCCCGAACTCATCACGGCCATGAACCGGGGACGGTTCGTGATCCTCCAGTGCATGTCCGCAAGGCACGAGTCGAACAGCCGTTTCCGCGCTGAAGGCTATATCGAATATCTGAATGATATGCGGCACGGTGATATCGTGGACTCGGTAACTGCGTGGACCCGCATCCTTGACGAAGAGCCTGACGAGGCCCCGCGCTATCTTCAGGAAAGCCGAGAAAGCTGGCTTGAAACCACCCGAAAGCTTGTCTCGGTGCTCACCGTGCCGGTCGTTTTCTTCTGGTTCTCGCGTCGAGAGCCGGATCTTGCGATCGACTGGGAAGCGATCCACGCCGGCTTGGGCCATCGCCCGACCGGAGAATTGGTCAGCATGATCTACGGCGAATTTCCGCAACTAATCGACCGGACGACGGCGGATCGCGCAGCCGAGATGTGCGCGGCGCGGGCGTCCTACACCGGCGACCGCGGCATGGGCGCGCCGCTGATCAGCCTGGCCACCGGTCGGCCGATCAATCCAGCGGATTATGAAGATAAGGGCATCGAATATCGCGTCATCCAAGCCGGCCGGAACCTCTATTATCCGTCGGCCGAAATGCACGAGGATGCGGCACGATCGCTTCAGCCGGTCATCGAGTCGCTTTCCTGCTGACCGCTCGCGCCAATTTTCCGAGCAACGTCGATCCAGGCGAGGCGATAGTCTCGCCCTCGCCCGCGAGGACCTAGGCTGTATCGACATTCAGAGGATTCCCAAGTGGTGGGATGTCTGATTCATGGGTTTCCGCGATTGCGGAGGCATCATGGGGATCAAGCGATACGAGTTAAGCGAGGCGCAGTGGCGTCGGATCGAGCCGATGCTTCCGGGCAAGG
>NZ_JBFUKB010000007.1:0-184527 GCF_056401065.1 Rhizorhabdus sp. P4_G5
GCGGCAGGCGCAAGGCTGCTGTTCCTGCCGCCCTACAGCCCCGACCTCAATCCAATCGAGCAGGTCTTCGCCAAACTCAAAACCCTGCTGCGCAAAGCCGCCGAGCGCTCGGTCGAGGCGACCTGGCGACGCATCGGATCCCTCCTCGACGCCTTCTCAGCACCCGAATGCGCCAATTACCTCAGAAACTCAGGCTATGCGTCAATCTAATCGCAGAATGCTCTAGCGGCGGCGCCTCTCGCGCTCGCCTGGTGGCAAAGGCTGGTGAAGATTTTCCCAGGCGTCGGCCGCATATCCTGTCACTCCCACCGGTGCCGTCTTCTGGAGGTCGGTCGTGCCATGCCAGAGCTTTTGCAGAGAATTAAACTCCGGCTCTCCCTTCCAGGCACCAGTGAGGCGGCGGTGCATCGCCTTGTCCATCGGCTTCAGGAGCGCCGGGTGATTGATCGCGCTTTTGGTCGTGCGGCCTACGCCAGCATACCGATGCGGGATAGTATGATGCAATTCCTGCCCGGCCTTCGTTAGCTCCAGGCTCTTGTACCGCGTTTGCATTGCTTTGGCGCTTGCAAGCCCCTCCTCATATCGCCTCAGCTTTCCTGCGGTTCGAAGTTTGCCCATGAGCCTGACCAGCTTGATCGCGGGGGAGACCGGCAGCGCATCTGCGACCGCCATGACGCCGTTGAATGCGGCACCGCCATAGTTTCCGTCTTGAACATCGGCCGCTGCCTCCCAGAGCGGACCTGCGATTGGTATCATGGATTCGACGAAGTTCGGACGAGGGATCTTCCAGTCAGCGGCTTCGGCTGGCTGAAATTGCCCGATCGGTGTCCGCTGTGCATTGGCCAGCCCGGCGGCTGGCACCGATTTCTTGCGAAACATGGCCCCCATATTCTTCTCCATTCCACGGGACGCACCCTTCCAGCCTGCGCGGAACACGGCGGTGAGGTGCTGTGATGAGCGTGATTCGAAGATTAATCGCGCCGGACTTATCCACTGCTGAAGTGGGTGACCGGCAGCATATCCGCGAAGCATTGATCGTCGCAGAGAGGGAGAGAAATGTCAAGAACAAAAGAAGAACTACAAGTCTATCACGATCATTTAGCGGCGACCTCAGGGCTGGTGGTCACCCCAGATTAACAGCGAACGTCGGCCGTTTACCCGGTGAACGGGAAAGGTCACGCGCAGGCGCTAGAGCTAGCGCAGTGCCGATATCATTGTTGAGTATAATGTCCGCGGGTGTCCCCGAATATCACCGTCATCCCGTCCCCCCTCCCCAAGGTCATCCCGGACTTGATCCGGGATCTCACTGGCCCTGACGCGCTGGCAACCTGCAGGTGGACATAGAAAAGCGAGATCCCGGATCAGGTCCGGGATGACGAGTGGTGGAGTAGCCATCTGCCCGCCGGGGGCTTCGATGGCGAGGGCACGCCGACCATGCGTCCCCGGGACCACAATGAACCGCCGCCATTTACCGGGCGAAGCGTGGGCCGCTTTCCCGCAATCGTGCGTTGGGCCTTTTCCGGGCGGTCTGCGGGGTTCTAGCAGGGAGATCATCATGCTTGGATCACGGAAGACACTGCTGCCGTCCCTATTGGCCGCTGCCTATTGCGCCTGCGGTACCGTCCCGGCCTCGGCGGCCAGCTACAGCTTCGATGTCCTCTACTTCGGCAATGGCGTCGCGAGCCTGGCCCCCGGAAGCGATGATCCGTTGAGCACGACGCTCCAGGCTGGAGATCATTCACCTACAGCCTGACGGGGACGAACGGCGTTTTCACGACCCTCCTCGCCTCGTCCGTCTTTCCGTTCTTTGCGCTATCGATCAGCGAGCCGGGGATCCGCTTCAGCGATATCGACCTTGTCCTGAGCTATAAGGGGACCGAAGTTCTCACCCATAGCGAAGATAATATCGAGAATTTGGAAATACATCTGGCCACCAACACCGTCGCATTCCCGTCCGATCTCGCCTTCGACAAGTTCGCGCTCGACGACACCATCCTATCGGCCACGGCCGTGGACCATGTCACGCCAACCGGCTCGACGGCGACTTCGCTCCTGCCCTGGCGGGACGCGCGCCCGAGCTCAACTCGCCCTATCAGATCAGCTACAGTGCAGCGCCCGCCGTTCCGGAAATGTCGACATGGGCGATGATGATCGTCGGCCTGGGCTTCGTCGGCGCAAGCGTGCGCCGCCGCCGTGCGAAGCTTACCGGAGCGGCGAGCGCACGACCCTGAACCAGCAAGAACGGCCGATTCACGCTCCCGGTGGAAGCGTAGCGCTTCCACCTCAAACGATCAGGCCCCAGGCAAAGCGACGTTCACTCCGCCGCCGGCAGATAAATCTCCCCGCCCTTCTCGCGGAACACCTCGCTCATCTGCGCCATTCCCGCCTCGGCCTCACCGGCAGCGATGAAGGTGTTCGCCGGCGCATTCTGCTTCGCCGCGAAATCCCGCACTTCCTGGGTGATCTTCATCGAGCAGAATTTCGGCCCGCACATCGAGCAGAAATGGGCGGTCTTGGCGCCTTCGGCCGGCAGCGTCTGGTCGTGATATTGCTCGGCGGTGTCGGGATCGAGCGACAGGTTGAACTGGTCGCGCCAACGGAATTCGAAGCGGGCGCGGCTGAGCGCGTCGTCGCGGACCTTGGCGGCGGGGTGACCCTTGGCGAGGTCGGCGGCGTGGGCGGCGAGCTTGTAGGTGACGACGCCGACCTTGACGTCGTCGCGGTCGGGCAGCCCCAGATGCTCCTTCGGGGTGACGTAGCAGAGCATCGCCGTGCCGAACCAGCCGATCATCGCCGCGCCGATCGCGCTGGTGATATGGTCATAGCCCGGCGCGATATCGGTGGTCAGCGGCCCAAGCGTGTAGAAGGGCGCCTCGCCACAGGCTTCGAGCTGCTTGTCCATGTTGGCCTTGATCTTGTGCATCGGCACATGGCCGGGGCCCTCGATCATCACCTGCACGTCGTGCTTCCAGGCGATCTGGGTCAGCTCGCCGAGCGTCTTGAGCTCGCTGAACTGCGCCTCGTCATTGGCGTCGGCGATCGATCCGGGGCGCAGGCCGTCGCCCAGCGAGAAGGCGACGTCATAGGCCTTCATGATCTCGCAGATTTCCTCGAAGCGCTCGTAGAGGAAGCTCTCCTTGTGGTGGCTGAGGCACCATTTCGCCATGATCGATCCGCCGCGGCTGACGATGCCGGTAACGCGCTTGGCGGTCATCGGGATGAACGGCAGGCGGACGCCGGCGTGGATGGTGAAATAGTCGACGCCCTGCTCGGCCTGCTCGATCAGCGTGTCGCGGAAGATCTCCCAGGTCAGGTCCTCGGCGACGCCGTTGACCTTCTCCAGCGCCTGGTAGATCGGCACCGTGCCGATCGGGACGGGCGAGTTGCGCAGGATCCATTCGCGGGTGTCGTGGATGTTGCGCCCGGTGGACAGGTCCATGACCGTGTCGGCACCCCAGCGGATCGACCAGACCATCTTGTCGACTTCGGCGGCGACGTCGGAGGCGACCGCCGAATTGCCGATATTGGCGTTGATCTTGACCAGGAAGTTGCGGCCGATCGCCATCGGCTCGCTCTCGGGATGGTTGATGTTGCTCGGGATGATCGCGCGGCCGCGGGCGACCTCCTCGCGGACGAACTCTGGCGTGACATAATCGGGGATCGACGCGCCGAAATCCTCGCCGTCGCGGACCAGCTTCTCCTTCAGCGCGGCGCGGCCGATATTCTCGCGGATCGCAACATATTCCATCTCGGGCGTGATGATGCCGCGGCGGGCATAGTGCATCTGGCTGACATTGTGGCCGGCCTTGGCGCGCAGCGGCCGCTGCACGACGTTCGGAAAGGGCGTGACGCCGCCCGAGCGGTCCGGGCCCTTGAGGCCGTTGTCCTCGGGCTTGATGCCGCGGCCTTCATAGTCCTCGACATCGCCGCGCGCCATGATCCAGTCGCGGCGCAGCGCCGGCAGGCCGGCCATGATGTCGATGCGGGCATTGTCGTCGGTATAGGGGCCGGAGCAGTCGTAGACGCGCACCGGCGGCTCGCCCGACGACGGCTCCAGCGCGATCTCGCGCATCGCCACCTTCACGCCCTGCGGCCCTTCGACGTGGATCTTGCGCGATCCGCGAATCGGCCCGGTCGTGACCTTCATTTCGGTGCGGGCGGGAATATCAGCCATGGCGCGTCTCTCCATTGAGGCCCGCGGATGTCAGGAAGAAAAGTCGCGCACGACATTCCCTCCCTACGCCGGTGCGAGCCGGATCAGGTTCAGCGGGTCGCGGGCGTTGCAGCGCCGCCTCTCAGCCCTTGTTCCGAATTTCCGCCGAATAGATTTTCGACGGCGGGGGCTCCCCGGGGATGTGAACAATGGTAACGAAAGAGAGCGCCGGGCGAAACCCCCGTTAGCAGGCTGGCGTCATGGTGCAGCGCAGCTATAAAGCGCGCATGACCGGTGTTGCCTGCGATCTCGCCATTGTCGGCGGCGGCCTTTCGGGCGGCCTGATCGCGCTGGCGGCGCGCCGCGCCCAACCCGACCGCCGGATCCTGCTCATCGACGCCGCGCCCGGCCTGGGCGGCAATCATCTCTGGTCATTCATCGACAGTGATGTGGGGGAGCCGGAAAAGTCGCTGCTCCAGCCGCTCGTCACCTATGGCTGGCGCGAGTTCGCAGTGGTGTTCCCGCGCTACAAGCGGGCGCTGCCGCAACCCTTCTACAGCATCCGATCGGATCAGTTCGACAAGACGCTGCGCGCGGCGATGCCGGCGGAAAGCATCCTGGCCGGCCGCCGCGCCACCGCGATCACCCCGGACAGCGTCGTGCTGGAGGACGGCACCATGATCGCCGCGCATGGCGTGATCGACGCGCGCGGCCCCGCGGACCTGTCGCTGCTCGACCTGCACTGGCGCAAGTTCGTCGGCTATGAGCTCATGCTCGACGGGCCGCACAGCGTACGCCGCGCCACCCTGATCGACGCCGCCGCCGATCCCGCAGACGGCTTCCAATATATGACGATGCTGCCGATCGAGAACGACCGGCTGTTCATCGAAGACGTCCGCTTCGAATCGCATCCCGGGCTCGATATGGCCGACCATGGCCAGCGCATCGTCAACCACGCCGCCCGCTTCGGCTGGCGCATCCGCGGATCGGAACGCGGCCAGGCCGGCGTCGTGCCGGTGGTGCTGGGCGGCGACTTCGAGAATTATTGGCGGTCGGGCGGCGAGGGCGTCGCCAAGGTCGGCCTGCGCGCGGGGCTGTTCCACCCGGTCAGCGGCAATTCGCTCGCCGACGCCGCGCGCACCGCGCTGCTGGTAGCAGGGGCGCAGGACTGGTCGGGCGCGGCGCTTCACCACATGCTGCATACCCACGCCGCGAAGAGCTGGGCGCGCCGCGATTATTATCGCCGCTTCGCGCACCGCATGATGCGCGACACGCCGGCTGCGGACAGCTACCGGATGCTCGAATCGCTATACACGATGGACTCGGAGCTGATCGCCCGCTTCCACCGCATGACGCTGGGCTTGGCGGACCGGATCGCGCTGAGCCTGGGCGACGGACCGATGCCGCTGGCCGCAGTGGTGAAAGGCCGATGATCAGATCGCTGTGCGTGTTCTGCGGGTCGAGCCCCGGCCATGATCCGGTCCACGCCGACGCCGCCCGCGCGCTCGGCGCCGCGCTGGGCGAGGCGGGGATCGACCTGGTCTATGGCGGCGGCAGGGTCGGGCTGATGGGCATCGTCGCCGACGCCGCGATGGCGGCCGGGGTGCGCGCCACCGGGGTGATCCCCCGGGCGCTCGCCGACCTGGAAGTGGCGCATCATGGGCTGAGCGCGCTTCACGTCACCGGCTCTATGCACGAGCGCAAGGCTATGATGGCGGACCTGTCCGACGGCTTCATCGCGCTGTCGGGCGGCATCGGCACGTTCGAGGAGTTGTTCGAGATCTGGACCTGGGGCCAGCTGGGCGATCATGCCAAGCCGGTGGCGCTGCTCAACATCGCTGGCTTCTACGACAAGCTGACGGGGTTCATCGCCGACGTGGTGGCCGCCGGCTTCCTTCGCGACGTGCATAGTGCGATGCTGATGGTGGAGGAGGAACCGCGAGCGCTGGTCGCGCGGATGCAGGCCTATCGGCCGGCCGTCGTCCGGAAATGGATCGATGACGACCAGCGGTGATCCACCACCGAGGGGTAGCTCTCGGTCGCGCCAAAATGGTCGGAAAAGTGCAAACACATTGATCCATGCTAATGCGCCGGCCGGCAAATGGCGGCTTCCTGCAGGACAGGGGGCGCCGATGGCCGATCTGGATATAGTCTATTACCGGGAGCGGCTGGCGCAGGAATGCGAGCGCGCGCTCCAGGCCCCGCACAAGGCGGCCAGCGCGGCGCACCGCGCCATGGCGGAGCTGTACAGGCAGCGGCTCGACGGTGATCTCCAGCACGCCGAACGCGACGCGAACTGATCATCCACCGGCAAGCGTGACGCGGATGCCATTGCGGGATTGAGTCGCGGGCGGATTCGTCCCAACAACAAACCCGTTCATCGCCGATCAACGCGGGGCCGCGCACAAGCGCCAGGCCCGTCGCGGGCCACATAGCTCAGGAGCGCGTCGCATGCCCCGCCGGAAACTCGCCCGCCTCGCTACAACGCTGCCCGTGATCGCGGCGCTTTCGCTGGCCGCCTGCACCACCGTCTCGCCCGAGGCGCGCGTGCGAAGCAAGCTGATCGAGGCCGGCCTGCGGCCGCCGGTGGCCAGCTGCATGGCCGAAAGGATGGTCGATCGGCTGTCGCTGGTGCAGCTCAAGCGGCTGCAATCGCTCGGCGGCCTGGGCAAGCACGACGTCCGCGGCATGAGCGTCGACGAGCTGGTCTATCGGCTGCGGGCGCTGAACGATCCGGAAATCGTCGCGGTGGTCCTCAAGGCCGGCATCGGCTGCTCGATCGCAAGCTGATTTAGCCCTACAAAGAATCAATATTGCGGCGCAGCATCCGAATCGCCGTGCGCGGGGTTTTCAAGGCCGCTCTTTCATGCTTAAGCCCCAGCCGATTTGATCGGACTCTGAGGGATTAGGCTCGACCATGAACATCCACGAATACCAGGCCAAAGAGCTGTTGGCGAAATTTGGCGCGGCCGTCCCGGCCGGCTATGCCGCGCTGACCGTCGACGAAGCGGTCGAAGCCGCGAAAAAGCTTCCTGGACCGATCTATGTGGTCAAGGCGCAGATTCACGCCGGCGGCCGTGGCAAGGGCAAGTTCAAGGAGCTCGGCCCCGACGCCAAGGGCGGCGTCCGCCTGTCCAAGTCGGTCGACGAAGTCCGCGCCAACGCCGCGGACATGCTCGGCAACACGCTGGTGACGATCCAGACAGGTGAAGCCGGCAAGCAGGTCAATCGCCTGTATGTCACCGACGGCGCCGACATCAAATCCGAATATTATCTGTCGATGCTGGTCGACCGGAAGACCGGCCGCATCGCCATGATCGTCTCGACCGAAGGCGGCATGGACATCGAGGAGGTGGCGCACAGCACCCCTGAGAAGATCCGCACCATCATCATCGACCCGGTCGAGGGCTTCCAGCCGCACCACGGCCGCGCCGTGGCATTCGCGCTCAAGCTGAAGGGCGATCTCAACAAGCAGGCGGTCAAGCTCGCCGAGCAGCTGTACAACGCCTTCATGGCGACCGACATGGCGATGCTCGAGGTCAATCCTCTGGTCGAGACCACCGACGGCAAGCTGTTCGTGCTCGATGCCAAGGTGAGCTTCGACTCGAACGCGCTCTACCGCCACCCCGACGTCTTCGCGCTGCGCGACGAGAGCGAGGAGGATCCGGCCGAGATCGAGGCGTCGAAGTACGACCTCGCCTATATCAAGCTGGACGGCGACATCGGCTGCATGGTCAACGGCGCCGGCCTCGCCATGGCGACGATGGACATCATCAAGCTCAACGGCATGTTCCCCGCGAACTTCCTCGATGTCGGCGGCGGCGCTACGACCGAGAAGGTCACCGCCGCGTTCAAGATCATCCTGAGCGATCCCGCGGTGAAGGGCATTCTCGTCAACATCTTCGGCGGCATCATGCGCTGCGACATCATCGCAGAGGGCATCATCGCCGCGGCGAAGGAAGTGAACCTGTCGGTGCCGCTGGTCGTTCGGCTCGAAGGCACCAACGTCCAGCAGGGCAAGGATCTTCTCGCCAATTCCGGCTTGCCGATCGTCGCCGCCGACGACCTCGGCGATGCCGCCCGGAAGATCGTCGCCCAGGTGAAGGCGGCCGCGTAACCCAATGCGTCATGCCGGCAATGGCCGGCATCTCGGGCGGCAAGGCCTCCGTGCCTCTCCTGAGATCCCGGCCTCCGCCGGGGATGACGAAAACCGGAGAAGGAACGAGAGATGAAGATACTCGTACCCGTCAAGCGGGTGATCGATTACAACGTGAAGCCGCGGGTCAAGATGGACGGCAGCGGCGTCGACTTGGCCAACGTCAAGATGTCGATGAACCCGTTCGACGAGATCGCCGTCGAGGAAGCCATCCGCCTCAAGATCGTCGAGGAGGAAGCCCCCGGCCTCGTCATCCTCGGCAAGCAGGCGATCGATGATGATTCGAACCAGACCGGCCAGATGCTGGCGGCGCTGATCGGCCGYCCGCAGGGCACCTTCGCCTCGAAGGTCGARGTCGAGGGCGACAGCGTCAAGGTGACCCGCGAAGTCGATGGCGGCCTCGAAACGGTCAGCCTCAAGACTCCGGCGATCGTCACCACCGATCTTCGCCTCAACGAGCCGCGCTATGCGTCGCTGCCGAACATCATGAAGGCGAAGTCGAAGCCGCTCGCGCAGAAGACCCCCGCCGATTACGGGGTCGATGTCTCGCCGCGGCTGAAGACGCTCAAGGTTGCCGAGCCGCCCAAGCGCTCGGCCGGTATCAAGGTTGCCGATGTTGACGAGCTTGTCGCCAAGCTCAAGGCGATGGGAGTTGCAGCATGAAGACGCTGGTCTGGGTTGAGCATGAGGGCGGCGCCGTCAAGGACGCCACGCTGTCCGCGGTCACCGCGGCTTCGAAACTGGGCGAAGTCCACCTGCTGGTCGCCGGCGAAGGCGTCGGCGCGGTCGCGGATGCAGCTGCGAAAATCGCCGGCGTGGTCAAGGTCCATGTCGCCGACGGCGCTGCCTATGCGCATGCGTTGCCCGAGAATGTCGCACCGCTGGTCGTCGACCTGATGGGGCAACAYGACGCGTTCGTCGCGCCGGCCACCGCCAACGGCAAGAACATCGCGCCGCGCGTGGCAGCCCTGCTCGACGTCATGCAGATCTCGGAGATCCTGTCGGTCGAGAGCGAGGACAGCTTCACCCGTCCGACCTATGCCGGCAACGCGATCGCCACCGTGCAGTCGTCGGATGCCAAGAAGGTGATCACCGTGCGCGGCACCGCTTTCGAYAAGGCGGCACGCGAAGGCGGTTCCGCTTCGGTCGAGGCGGTTTCCGGCGGCGGCGATGCCGGCCTGTCGAGCTTCCTCGGCGCGGAGATCTCCAAGTCAGAGCGTCCCGAACTCACCTCGGCGAAGATCATCGTGTCCGGCGGACGCGCGCTGCAGAACAGCGAGAACTTCCACAGCGTGATCGAGCCGCTTGCCGACAAGCTYGGTGCCGCGGTCGGCGCCTCGCGCGCAGCGGTCGATGCGGGCTATGTGCCGAACGACTACCAGGTCGGCCAGACCGGCAAGATCGTCGCGCCCGAAGTCTATATCGCGGTCGGCATCTCGGGTGCGATTCAGCATCTCGCCGGCATGAAGGACTCCAAGACGATCATCGCGATCAACAAGGACGAGGACGCCCCGATCTTCCAGGTGGCGGATTTCGGCCTGGTCGCCGATCTGTTCAAGGCCGTGCCCATTCGCGGCCGTTCCGGGTTCAAACCGGTACGCACCCCATATGATATCGCCGCGGAGGGACCCATGCTCATCCACGTCATCATCGTCCTCATCATCGTCGGCGTCGTGCTGTGGCTGGTGAACAACTACATTCCGATGGACGGCAAGATCAAAAGCATCCTGAACGTGGTGGTGGTGATCGTGGTGATCCTGTGGCTGCTCCAGGCCTTCGGGCTGCTCAGCGGGGTCGGCATCTGAGCCGTTCTGGACCCACGTCATCCTGAACGCGTTTCAGGATGACGAACCTGGGCCTGCTCGGCGCGACACCGCAGCCTTCAGATCCTCGACGAACATGGCGAACTCCTGCTCCGCGCGTGACCGGTCCGGCATACGCAGCAGGAAACTCGGATGGATGGTGGCGCGCGCCGCCGCGCCATCGGGCAGCACCAGGTCGCGCCCGCGCTGCGAGGTCAGCGTCAGCGCCTTCCCCATCAAGGATTGGATCGCGGTCGTGCCGAGCAGGACCATGCGCTTGGGCGCGATGATCGCGCGTTCCTGGTCGATCCACCACCGGCACGCGCTTATCTCGCCGGCATTTGGCTTGGAATGGATGCGCCGCTTGCCGCGCGGCTCGAACTTGAAGTGCTTGACCGCGTTGGTGACATAGACGCGCGACCGGTCGATCCCCGCCTCGGCCAGCGCTCGATCGAGCATCTGCCCGGCCGGCCCGACGAAAGGCTTGCCGGCGAGGTCCTCCTGGTCGCCCGGCTGCTCGCCGACGATCATCACATCGGCATCGACCGGCCCTTCACCGAACACCGTCTGGGTCGCGCATCTGTACAAGCCGCAACGCGTGCAATGCGCCGCCTCTGCGCGCAGCGCCTGCCAGGCCTTCTCCGCATTTCCGTCCGTCACGATCCGCTCCACCATCCGGGTCTCGCGCGCCTGCGCGCCCGCCACCAGTTCCGGGATCAACGCGGTTTCGGGCATATTGGCCCAATATCGCCGCGGCATTTCCTTGACCATCGTGCCGATCTTGAGCCGTGCCGGATTAAAGATCGCGGCATAATAGCCCTTCCAGAGATCCTCGACCGGATCACCCGCCGGCGCCTCCGCGCGGGTGGCGCCCGGTGCCTCGGACAGCGCTTCGCCGTTCCAGTGGATCGACAGCTCGGGCGTCAGGATCGACCAGCGCATCGTCGCGAAACGCCGCGCGAAGAAGCCGGCATTGGCGCGAACGATATGATGCGCGGGCTCAAACCAGGCGACATATTCGCCATCGATTTCCCGGAAGCGGACGAAGGCACGCATCTTGTGGATGTCGCGGCGCACCTCCTTCGCCAGCAGGTCGAGCCGGCGGCGCAGCGGGTCGGCCTCGTCCTCGATGGCGCGCGGCTGCTCGCGCAGCTTCAGCAGCATCGCGTAGAGCAGCGCAAAGCGTTCGGGATCACTGTGGAGCACGACGCTCTCGGCAAGATCGAGGAAGCGCTTCGGCACGCTGAACGGCGGGCGGATCGGAGTTGGCAAGGGGTCGTGATCGCCACCGAACAGATCGCCGGCTTCGCCCGCCACCTGCCAGCTTATCGCCTCGGGCGATACATCCGCCAGCGCCAGCGCGCGCGCGGCATCGCGCCAGCCTTCATAGTCGTCGGGGCGGGAGAGGAGGACGCGGTACACGCCAGCCGCTACCTTCCCGTCATCCCAGCGAAAGCTGGGATCTCCCTGCCTTCGACGCAGATCAGGAACGAGGAGATTCCAGCTTTCGCTGGAATGACGGCAAAGCGTGAAGCCATGGCCGCTACCCGAACAGCTCCAGCTGCTCGGTCACCCGGGTCTTCAGGTCGACGCGGTCGATCAGCCCCGTCGGGCGCCAGTCCTTCGTGACGATGAACGGCCGCAGCTTGGCGATCGAGCGCGACAACCGGCTCACGTCCGCTAGCCCGAGCCTGCGCCAGCGCCGCGTTGCCAGGATCGCGTCGACCGCCTTCACCCCAAGACCCGGCACGCGCAGCAGCAGTTCGCGCGGAGCGCGGTTGACGTCGACCGGGAAGATCTCGCGCGCTTGCAGTGCCCAGGCCAGCTTGGGATCAATGTCGAGCGGCAGCATGCCCTGCTCGTCGGTCGCCGCCGCGACTTCGGCGGGCTTGTAGCCATAGAAGCGCATCATCCAGTCCGACTGGTAGAGGCGGTGCTCACGCATCAGCGGTGGCCGCCGCAGCGGCAGGATCGCCGACGCATCCGGAATCGGGCTGAACGCCGAATAATAGACGCGGCGCATGCCGAAGCGATCATAGAGGCCACTCGCCGTTCCCATGATGTCACGATCATTGGCGGCATCGGCGCCGACGATCATCTGTGTCGATTGCCCGGCCGGCGCGAAATGGGGGGCCGACTTGTAGCGCCGCCGGGCGTCTGCCCCATCCTCGATCGACGCCTTCATGCCCGCCATCGCGCTGCGGATGCCCGACGCCGATTTCTCGGGCGCGAGCCGGGTCAATCCCGCCTCGGTCGGCAGCTCGATATTGATCGAGATCCGGTCGGCATGCCGTCCGGCGAGATCGATCAGCGCCGGATCGGCGTCCGGGATCGTCTTCAGGTGGATATAGCCACGGAAGTGGTGATCCTCGCGCAGCGATCGCGCCACCTCGGCCATCTGCTCCATCGTATAGTTGGACGACTTGATGATCCCCGAGGACAGGAACAGTCCTTCGATATAGTTGCGCCGGTAGAAGGCGAGCGTCAGGTCAACCACCTCCTGCGCCGTAAACCGCGCACGGCGGACATTCGAGCTCTTGCGATTGATGCAGTAATGGCAATCGAAGATGCAGCTGTTGGTCAGCAAAATCTTCAGCAGCGAGATGCAGCGGCCATCGGGCGCATAGGCATGGCAGATGCCCATCCCCTCGGTCGAGCCGATACCGTTCGCCTTGCCGGCCGAGTCCCGCTTGCTGGTGCCGGAAGACGCACAGGACGCGTCATATTTGGCGGCATCCGCAAGGATATCGAGCTTCTGGCGCGTGTCGAGCTGGGCCATATGTTCGATGTATGTTCTACATCAGCCCTTGTCCAGCTCGGCCCGCGAAACAATCCCGCGGCTGCCCTCCGCGGGACCGAAGCTCAATGGGTAGACTGCACCGCGCTTGCCGGCAGGTCCGCCGGCAGCAGCGGCCGCTCGCCATCGCCGACGATGGCGAAGGCCGACCAGTAATAAGGATGCGACGTGTTGGGATCGTCCATCAGGCCGATCTGCGCCTTGCGCATCGCGGTCGCCATCGGCGTGCCCGGCGGCGCGGTGAACAATCCGGTGATCAATCGCTTGGTGGCGTTGAAGTCGTCCGGCACCGGCCAATGGCTGGCGATCACCGTCCGGGCGCCCGCGCCGACGAAGGCGCGGACCAGGCCATCGAGCGCGAAATTACCGCCCGTGGTGACGCCGGCCTCGCGCGTCGCCGAAACCGTCGCCATGCCCGCGGTGTCGCAGGCCGACAGCACGACGACATCCGCGTCGAGCTTGAGGTCGAAGATTTCCTTGAACGACAGCAGCCCGTCAGAGGTGCCGCCACCGAACGAGGTGAGCAGCGCCGGCCGTGCCGGGCATTCGGGGCGCGGCGCCGTGACGAGGCCATGGGTGGCGAAGTGGATGATCCGATAGTCGGAGAGGTCGGTGCGGCCCTCGATCGTCGAATCCGAGAAATCGGCCCCGGTGATCAGCGCGGACTTGTCCTTGCCGATGATACCGCTCGCCAGGAACAGTTCGGACGACGAGATCGGGTTGTTCCAGTTGCTCAGCGGCCAGGCGCAGCTGTCGGCCATCGCCGGCGGCGGCACGAAGAAGGGATTCAGCGCGGGTCGGGCATTTTCGCCCAGGCCGATATAGCCTTTCGTTCCCTTTGACCCGGCCACGCCGCGCCCGTCGACGAAGGAACGCGGGCTCACCACCGTCGAGATATCGCGATCGCGGCCCAGCCAGGCGATGCCGCGAAAGTCGAAGTCGTCGGCGTTGGGCTTCTTGAGACGGGCGAGATAGGCATCCACCCCGCCCTGCTCCATCGGCAACAGATTGGCGGGAAGCTGCAGCAGGGGACCGTCGGGCTCCCAGATGAAATTGGTGACCTGGTGGACCTCGGCATCGACCGGCCCCATCAGCGACACATAGAGCTTGCGCGCCAGTACCACGTCGAACGGATAGGTCGCGACCTGCCCATTCTCGACCTTCACGACAGAGTCGCGGATCTGCGCGACGATGTCCTCGAGCTGCTTGGTGGTGACATCGAGCTTCCAGGCGCGGGCGACATCCCTGGTGACGAACATCGCATAGGCGTCCTGCGACACAAGCGTGACCTTGTAATAGCCGTCGCCGGGACGGAGCGCCTTCTGCAGCTCGTCAACCTGCATCGTGGCCGGCGACAACACCCGATAGCGGGGGAATTGCGCGAGCTTCGACTGGAGCACGGTCTGGTCGCGCGAATAGCGCGCGAGCCGCGCCTGCGCATCGAGCAGCGCCGGCTTGTCGGCGGGATTGGGATTGGCCGAGAATTTGGCGATCTCTCCGGTCGCGCGGGCGATGTAGCGCGACAGCGTCACCGACTGGCGGAAGAGGCTGGCCGCCTCGTCGTCGCCGCCCGACAGCTCGCGGGCGAGCAACGCCTGGGTCTGGGCGATGCCGGGGCGCAGCATCACCTGGCTCGCGCCGAACATCTGTGCCACCGCCTTGGGGTCGCTCGCGGCGCGTTCGGCCAGCAGCCGGAAATAGGGCCGCAGCAGCGAACGGATCGAGCTCATTGCGCCGGGGAGATTCTCCGCCGCCGAGATCACTTCGCCATATATCGTGGCAGCGCGATCGCCCTGGCCGTGACGGCTGAGAAAGCCGGCGAAGCGCGCCTTCGCGCCGAGCGAGATGGCGGTGTTGGGATGCTGGATCTCCACCACCTGCAGTGCGTCGGCATAGAGCCGCTCGGCTTCGGCTATATTGCCTTCGGCCTCCGCCACCAGCGCCAGCTCGCTCTGGATGCCGGAGCGCAGCCAGCCGGTGCTGTTGAGCTTGCCCTCACGCACGCCCTGCATGGCGGTAACGGCCTGGGCGAAGCTTTCGCGGGCCTTGGCGTAATCCTTGCCGATGCGATAGGCGACGCCGCGCAGCTGCAGTGCCTGCGCATCGAGGATCTGCGCGCGCTCGAACGGCTGCAGCTGCCCATCCAGGGCACCGCCCAACTCGCTCATCTGCTTGTTCTCGCGGTTGAGATCTTCGGCGACATCGTCCGGAATTTCGCCGCCGGCCAGCTTTGCGTCGGCTTTGGCCTGCACCTCGATCTCGGCGACGGGCTTCGACAGTTCGGCGACCGCTTCCTTGATCCGGTCCTGGTTGAGATTGTGGATCGCGTGGAAGTTGCGCAGCATGCGGCCGGTGACCGGATCGGCCAGCGCGCTCGGCGTCGAGGCGCGGACGAACAGCGACTCCGCGGCCGAGAAATTGCGCTGGTTCGATTCCTGCAGCGCCTGGTTGGCGAGATATTCCGACAGCCGCGTGTCTGCGCGCGGACCGGTGGAGTCGCGTTCGACCAGCGCTTCGAAGAACTCGGAAGCCTCGGCATAGGAGCCGTCATTGTTGCGCGAATACGCCTCGGCCAGCGCGCTGTCGCTGTCGAGCGCACCCGCCTGGACGCGGGCGAAGGCCGCCGGGTCGCCGGCCGACGTCGTCGCGACCTGCACTTCGCCCTTGACGATGGCATCGGCGACGATCGTGCGCAGGCCGAGCTGCAGCGCGCTGTCATAGCCGCCCAGCCCGTCGGCGATGTAGACGGTGTTGCCCTTGCTATAGGCATAGCTCTTATAGGCGAGTTGGTTGGTCGGATCGATGCATTCGCTCGCCTGGACATTGCCGAGCCCGCCGATCGCGACGCTGGTCGGCGCCTCGCACTTCAGCGGCGTGTCGGCATTGGCGGCGACGCGCGCGACCGGATCGTCCTTGCCCTTGCGCAGCGCGAACAGACGCCCGACGGGTGCCGCCGCATCACGGCAGACGATCCGGTAGCCGCGATCGAACATGTTCACCAGATTGGGGCTGACCGCGCGGTTCTGCGCGGTGCACAGCACGCCGGACGATCCGATCCGGAAGCTGTTGCGCAGCGACAGCCCACCCGGCTGCGTCGCAGCGGGCGCCGTCACCGGGGCACTGAGCGCCAGGGTGGCGAGAAAAGCCGCACCGAGGCCAAGACGATTAGCACGCATTACTGACCCCCTCCCGGCGTCTCGCCGAGACCATCCTCTCCCGACCACAAGCTGCTGTTGCCGCTGCTCGTGACCGGCGTGTCGATCTGCTGACCCGTCGAGCCGATGTTGCTCGTATCGACCAGCACATTGGCGCCGCTGACAGCGCCGCCGGAGCCGCCGGTGCTCGCGCTCTCGCTGCTCTCCTCGTCGCCGCCCTCGTCGGCGCTACTGTCGCCGCCGCTGTCGTCGGCGCTCGCGCTGCTGCTGCTGCTCGACGCGGCGGCATCGCTGGCGCTGCCGCCATCCGATCCGCCGCCGCCGCCACCATCGGCGCCGGCGTCGGACGAACTGCTGATGCTGCCGCCCGCGACGCGGGTTCCGGTTAGCGATGACTGGATGCTCGAGGTGATCTTGTCCGTCTCCATCGACACCGTCTCGACCACTTCGGGGTCCTCCGTCACCGGCGGCGGCGGGGGAGGGGGCGGTGGAGGCGGCGGAGGCGGAGGCGGTGGCTCTACCGGCGGTGGCGGCGACACCGGCGGCGGCGAAACAGGGGGTGGCGACACCGGCGGCGGCGGAGACACAGGCGGTGGCGACACCGGCGGCGGCGACACAGGCGGGGGCGGCGATACTGGCGGGGGCGACACGGGCGGCGGAGGCGGCGATGTGACCGCGCCGCATGGATCGCCATTCACGGTGCAGTTCGCCGGCAGGACGAGGGCGGTTGCAGGACTGGCGCTGAAGCTGATGCCCGCCGCCCCGTTCTCGACGAAGTCGCCGACGAAGGTGATCGTACCGTTTGTCGCCGAAACCGCGCTCGAGTTGCTCGAAGCGGTGTCGCCGGGTGCGAACAGGCTGGTCGTGCCATTGACGCGCAATGTGCCGCCGGTGGTCGTGATATTGAACCAGCCGGCCGTGGTGGACCCGGTGTTCCCACTGCCCTTGCTGCCCGAAGCTTCGGCGAAGAGATCGCCGATATCGATCGAGCCGAGCTGCGACGGATCACTGAACCGCGCTGCCGCCAGCAGCTCGACATGACCGCCAGCGCCGGTACCCGCGGCGCCGGCCGTTCCGGCCGTTCCGCCGGTCCCGCCGCTGGGGGCAGCGCCGCCGGGGCCGCCGGCGCCAAGCTGGCCCGCAGCATAAAGACCGACATCGCCAGCCTCCATCGACGCGCCGAGGCCCAGGAGCCGCACGATTCCGCCGATGGCATTGCCGCCCGGCCCGCCATCGGTGCCATTGATGATCACCTCGGGGCTGTTGCCGGCTGCGGGCGTGTAGATACCGTTCGCGCCATTGCCGCCATCGCCGCCGACCCCGACCGCATAGGCGAGGACATTTCCGAACAGGCTGTCGCCGGCCGCGGTCCCGCCCGCAGTGCCGCTGACCGTGCCGAACTGGATAAATCCACCCTGGCCGCTGCCGCCGCCGCCGCCAATGGCGACGGTCGAACTCTCCCCGTTATTGCCGCGGCCGCCGTCGCCGCCGAAGCCGAAGGCGTTGAGGGTAGTATCGCCCATGTCGAGATGGCCGTTACCCGAATGGGCCACGGCGAGGATGTTGCCGCCGAAGCCGTCACCACCGTGGCCGGCCGGCATCCCGTCGACGACGGCGTCTCCGCCTATCCCGGCATAAGCGGAAACATCGACATAGGTGCCGTCGGCCGTGATCGTGCCCGGTGCACTGCCGGTGTAGGAGAGTATTTCGGCATAACCGCCATAGGCGTCGCCAGCGCGGCCGATCTGGCCGTTGCCATTATGCTCGCTATAACCGCCCTCGCCGACGGCTCTGAGGACGAGTCCGCCACCGTAGGAACACTCGACGCAGCCCGCCCCGTTGAAGGTGATCGAACCAGCGGTGGCGTTGGCGAACGCACCGCCGAAGGTGTTCTCGCCGGGTGCGCCGCCATAGCCGATGCCGCCGGTGTTGCCGTCGCCGCCATAGCCGCCGGCATAGGCTGTCGCATTGTCGCCGATCACCATGGTGCCGCCGATCACCTCGAAGCCAGCCGTTCCGCCACGGCCAACGCCGCCGGTGCCGAAGCTGGAATTGGCCGCGCTGCCGATGTGCTGATAACCGCCCCCGCCGCCACGCCCTTCGGCAGACAGATACACAGTGTCATCGGCGTTGAGCGTGCCGCCCGCCGTCCGCACCGACAGGACCGATCGGCCGCCATTGCCGACGCCGCCGGCGACAAGCCCATTACCGCCAGTGCCATCCGCATAGAAATATAGGCTGGAATGGATATTGAGCGTGCCCGCGCCGTTGCCTGCCAACAGGTCGCCGCCCTTGCCGATACCGCCCGTCGCGCTGCCGCTGGTGCCGCCATCAGCGCTGCCATCGACATAGATGCTGCCGTCGATCGTCGTCACCGCGCTGTTGCCGGCCCGGATGAAGCTGGTGCCGCCGGTGGCATTGCCGCCGTTGCCGCCCCGCAGGTTCGAGCCGCCGCGCGCGTAGACATACACGTCGAGCCCGCCGTGGAGATAGACCGATCCGGTGCCGTCGTTGAGGAGTGAGAACGACCCGCCCGAGGCATCGCCACCTCCGCCAGAGCCACTCGATATATCGGCATATGCCGATATATCGGTCGAGCCGTACAGGCTCACGGTGCCTGCGTCCTGGGTGAGTATGCCGGCCGATCCGGCACTCGAATTGCCGGCCGCGCCGCTTTGATAGGCACTGCCGCCCCTGGCGTCGGCGCCAAGATAGACCGACACATTGTGGGTCGCGTCACCAAGGTTGATCGCTCCGCCAATCGCGAAGATCTCGACATGCCCCTTGAGCGAGCCGTTCGGGGGAAGCACCGACGTCGCGGCGCCGCCGCCGGTCGCCCCATTGCCGCCCTGCGCGTTGGCTTCGAGGTCGATCGAGCCCTGGGTCACGTTGAGCGTTCCGCCGGTTGCGGCCTGGATGCTGACATAGCCGCCCTGCCCGGCCCCGCCCTGACCGCTGCCGCTGCTCCCGCCCGCGCCGCTGGCATCGAGATCGATGCCGCTGTTGGCGGTGATCGTTCCCGACGCTCCGGCGAGGACGACGACGGTGCCGCCCTGGCCGCTGCCGCCATTGCCGCTTGTCTCGGGAGTTCCGCCATAGCCGCCGGCATCGGCTGTGAACCCGCCGTTGAAGGTCATCGCGCCGCCGCTATTGGCGACGAGATTGATATTGCCGCCGGTGCCGTTCTGGCTCTCCTCCCCCTGGCCCTGGGCGGTCAACGTCACGTTGCCGTTGAAGGTGAGCGACCGACCGCTTCCGGAACTGACGAGAAGGATGTTGCCTCCGGTCGCGGAGCTGTTGATCGACGACGCGGTGGTGTTGACGGCGAGCGAGCCGTTGAATGTCGCCGATTGACCCGCCGCCGTGTCGATGCTCACCGGGGCGCCGAAGGCGGTGTGGATGAGGGTATCTCCACCGAACGAGCCGCCGGATATCGTGAGAAGGGCACCCGTCGAATAAATGTCCGTGCTGCTCTGGCCGGGCGTCCCGGCGAAAGTGCCGTTGGCGAGGGTGAGCCCGGCGCCGGTAGCGATGATCGAGGCACCGCTCGCGAAGCTGCTGTCGGAGATAAAGATCGGCGCAGTGACCGCGTGGGCGGTCAGGTCGAGTCCGAACGTGCCCCTGGCGATGTTGAGCCCGGAGCCACTGTTGGTCAGCGTCGTGAGTTCATCGTCGAAGACACCGTCGACGATGCTCGTCGCAGCGCCGCTGGCCACGATGTTCGTTTCGCTCGGCAAGGGCGCATCGGACGAAAATGTCGGGCCGGACAGGGTCAGCGAGTCCTTCGTCTGGACATAGACCGGCCCGCTGAAATCGCCGCCGGTGATCTGGTTGACCGTCCCGGTCGCGCCGGCGGATGCCGCTCCCACCGCGCCGATCGATGCGGCGGAGGTGTCTCGGCCGGCCGACAGGACGATGCCCTGGTTGGTGATCGACGCGCCATTGGCGACGGTGAAGCCCATCGTGCCGCCGCTCAGCAGCATCGTGACCGCTATATTCTTCGGGATCGCCACCGCATAGATGGCGTGGCTGATGGCCGCGTCGTCCGTGCCGTCGACATGGGCGATCGTCGTCCCCCCATGCACGAGCGCGTTCGAGACATCGGTACCGCCGCCGACCGGAATCGAGATGTTGAACAGGTCGCTGTCGGTGGTGAGGTCGACCTGGCTCGCCGCCACATAGGCGACGCTGCCGCCTGCGTTGACGGTGCCGTTCTGGATCACCTGGGGCGCGAGGATGCCGAAATAATCCTGGGTCGTGATCGACGCGCCGCTGTCGATCTGGACCGCGGTGCCCGAGCCGGCGACCCCGGTATGCACGCCGGTGACGGTGCCGTCGTTGGGATCGGTGTCGACGCTGGTCACCGGCGCGGTGGTGAACAGCAGCCCGCCGACGTTGAAAGTTACGCCCGATCCGATCAGCAGCCCGCCCGGCGTGTAGAACCAGATGTTGCCGCCGGGATTGGACGTGATGCTGCCGCCGCTGAACTGGATCTTGCGGCTGGGATCGTCGGCGATGATGCGGTTCAGGACGGTATATTCGCCATTGGGAACATTGCCGCCCGCATTGTAGCTGACGGTCCCGCTCTGGAGGAAGTCGATCGCGCCGCCGCCGCTCTGGGTATCGTTGGGATGCCAGGTGATCGTCGCCTGCGGCGCCTTGATGGTGATGGAGTCGCCCGGATCGGTGCGGCTGACGCTGTAATTGGTCCCGTCATAGACGAAGATGCCGAGCGAGGAGTTGCTCGCCGAGGCGTTGAACGTCGCATCCGGCAGGCTGCCGAGAAAGCCGTTCGCCGCCAGCGCCTCGCGGGCCGGCATCGCCAGGATGGTCGCCACCGCGAGCATCGAGGTGACGGTTCTCGAATAGCCGGCGCCGCCCCGGTTGTGGCGCGCGAACGGATCGCGCGAATGGATCGACTTACGCATTAACGGTTGTCCCACGGCCAAAGCTTGCTGGTGATCGATACGAGGAAGCGTGGATCATGGTTGCGGGTCTGGAGCCCCGCCGCCCTGAGCGGCACCGCGACGGTGCCGTCGATCCGGAAGCGATTGTTGAGCAGCGCGCGCAGACCAGCGCCCAGCGAGATCAGCTGGTCCGGATTGTCGACGCCCGCAAGCCGATTGACCTTCTTGCTCCACGTCCAAGCGATATCGGTGAACGTGAACGGCAGCACCGAAAGATTGACCTTGGGGAAAGGCGCCACGCGCGGAAAACGCAGCTCAAAGCTGCTACCGATGCCGCTGTCGCCGCTGATCGTGCCGGGATCATAACCCCGGCCGATCGAGTAATTTCCGCCGGAATATTGCTCGAAGCCCAGCAGCGGATCAAAGGCATATTGCAGGCGTGGCATCGCCGCCACCCAGAAGCCACCACCCATGTTGAGTTCGACAGACGCTGAACCGCGGATCACAGTAGATTCTGGGTCGCCGTAAAGCCGGCTCGGGCCGACGTAGCCGTTTGGCAACGTCACGGGAGGACGGGGCGTCCGGGGCGACGCTCCGAATATGTCGAGGCCTTTTCGCAACTCTAACGAACCGGAGGCGCGCCAGCGTGGCACGCGCCGTTCGGCCACGTCGGCGGCATCCATGTCGAGGCGCAGGAAAGCTACGCGCAGATGATCACGGCTGAGTGGAATCGTCGTCGCGCCAACGGTACGCCCATTGAACGTCACATTCTGGTTCAGATAGTCGAATCCGACCGCGCCGAGCAGGCTGAAGCCTTGAGTCCTGATGACCGGATAGCTTGCCTCGCCTGTGGCGAAGAGGGTCCGGGCCTTAATCTCTGGACTGGCGAAGCCGGCCGCCGGGCCGATCGACGGTTTCGACCAGGCATAAGTGAAGTTGCCGCCTATCGTCAGCCCTTCGCTGCCCAGCTTGGTGTCGTAGCCGAGCTGGACGATCTGCTGTTCCTTGAAGTCGGCGGTGCTCGACACCGAGGCGGTCAGCCGGTCGCCGCCGAGCAGGCCATAGGTCTGGGTCGACAGCGCGCCGGTCCAGCGCCCGGCGCTATGCGCGGCGAAATTCTGAAGGCTGGCGCTCGCCTCGAACGGCGTGCGGACGACGCTGATCTCGCCGACCAGTTCGCCGGGCGCGCCGCCGGCGGGCTTGAGGGTCAGGCGGACCTCATAGCCGGGCAGATCGCGCGAGAGCAGAAGGTAGCGCTCGGCGACATAACGGTTGAATATCTTCTCGTCGGTCAGGTGCGACAGATAGCCGGCCAGCACCTTTTCCGCCTTGCCGGCATTGCCACGCACGCGGATCGCCACGATCTTCGCGAACAGCACCTCGAATTTGACGACGCCATTCTCGATGCGCTGCACCGGCACCTGCACCGCCGCGAGATAGCCCTTGCGGCGCAGCTCGGTCGCGGCGGCGTCGCGGATCGTGCAGATCGTGCTGATGGGGCGGTCGGGGCCGAGCAGCTGCGCGTAGCTCTGCTTGAGCTCTTCCGGACTAATACCCTGGAGATTGTTGAACTCCGCGCCGGTGATCGTAACCTTGATGTCGGCATAAGCCGGTGCATCGAGGGCGCAGGGGGCGCGTTCGATATCACCGTCGATCTTCAGCCGGGCCGAGCGCGGTGCCTGCTCCTGCGGACGCCGGTCGATTTCTTCGCGGGTGGGCGCAATTTGTTGCGCAGTCGGAGCGACGGGAGCCGGAGCAGTCTGTGCCCAGGCGGCCGTGTTCGGCATAGATGCCAGAAGCAGCGCCGTGAAGGCTGCTGCCGAGAAGAGCGACGTACGCAAAAACCCCCCCGTATAGCCCTGATCAGCGAACCCCATCGCCGAAGACCGGTTCTTAGCCTTGCTTACATCGATTGTCATGGACAATCATCAATCCCACAATGACTTGCATGGCATGTGATCGCCATCACGCGCAGCATTTCCGGACTTCATCGCGCAGCGTTCAGCACTGCTTTGTCTCGTCGCTGGCAAATCTCCGCACTGAAGGCCGCTCGTTGCTGCACCGCAACCAAATCCTTGCGGAAAGGACGGGCTGCGTCTAGAGGCGCCGACGCGACAGGATCCCGGCAACGGGAAAAGGGAATTTGGAAGCGGGGCTCGCCCCGCCGGCCCAAGCTGCCCCCGCAACTGTGATCGGATAGCGATCGCCCCAATTCGCGTCACTGGCCACCTTCGGGGGGCTGGGAAGGCCGGGGCGATTGCCGGGACCCGAGAGCCAGGAAACCTGCCCGTCGCGGTCGTTCCATCATGCGGGCGGGGTGCACCACATGAACGAGGCGAAACCTCGCGTGACGACGTTCGACTGAGGTCGTGCGCGGCGGGGGCGTTCTCCATCACCACCGCGCAGGACCCCATTGGCTTGATCCATGGGAGGAAAATCCATGCGGACGTTCAATACCTGCCTCATCGCGGCACTGGCGCTTCTGCCCGCCGCCGCCCATGCCGAAGACAGCGCCGACAGCGCCGACACCATCGTGGTGACGGCCGCGCGCTACGACCAGAAAATCTCCGAAGTCGGCAAGTCGATCAGCGTGATCGGCCTGCCTGAGATCGAGCAGCGCCAGACGCTGTCCGTGGCCGAGCTGCTGCGCACGATGCCCGGCGTGACCATCCAGAGCAATGGCGGCGACGGCGCCTTCACCAGCATCTTCATCCGCGGCGCGGCGAGCGAGCAGACGGTGGCGCTGGTCGACGGCGTCAAGATCAACGATCCGGCATCGCCGGGCGGCGGGTTTAACTTCGCCGACCTGCTGACCGACAATCTCGAGCGCATCGAAGTGCTGCGCGGTCCGCAATCGGTGCTGTGGGGGAGCCGCGCGATCGGCGGCGTCGTCAACATCATCACGCGGGAGCCGACCGACGCGCTCAGCTTTCGCGCGACCGCCGATTATGGCCGCTATGATCATGGCCATGTCAGCGGTGCCGTCACCGGCAAGGCAGGCCCGGTCGGCTTCAGCGCCGGCGCAGGCTATCTGACGACCGATGGGATTTCGGTGGCCGACAGCGGCACCGAGCGCGACGGCCATCACCTGTTCGGCGCGAACCTGAAGACCGTGACCGAGATCAGCGACGCGGTCTCGATCGACCTGCGCGGCTATTATACGAAGAGCAAGGTCGACCTCGACGGCTTCCCGCCGCCCAATTACTCGCTTGCCGACACCGCCGAATATCAGCGCCAGCAGCAGATGGTCGGCTATGGCGGAATCAACGCGGCCCTGTTCGACGGACGGCTGAAGAACCGCCTCGCCGCAGCCTATACGCTGGTCGACAAGGCCACTTACGATCCGGCCGGAACGCCGTTGAAGAATTTCGACACGCGCGGCCGCAACCTGCGCTTCGAATATCAGGGGGTCGCCGATCTGGGCCCGGTGCAGGCGACATTCGGCGCTGAGCACGAACAGGAGCGCTTCCGCATCGTCAGCGTCTTTTCCTTCCCAGCCTTGCAGCCGGTACACAAGAAGGCGAACACCGACAGCGTCTATGTCGACGTGCATGCAAAGCCGGTCGACGGACTGAACCTCGGCGCCGGCATCCGCTACGACGACCATAGCCAGTTCGGCCATGCCACCACCATGAGCGCCGACGCCGCCTACAGCCCCAATGCGGGCAAGACGACGATCCGGGCCAGCTATGGCGAGGGCTTCAAGGCACCGACGCTGTACCAGCTCTATGGCGATTTCGGTTTCAAATTCCTGCAGCCCGAAAAAGCAAGGGGCTGGGACGCTGGAATCAGCCAGTCGCTGATCGGCGACAGCCTAGCGGTCAGCGCGATCTGGTTCAACCGGCGGGTCACGAGCCAGATCGACTTCGATCTCGGCACCTTCACCTATGCCAATATCGCGCGCGCGCATGCCGAGGGCGTCGAGCTGGAACTGCGGATCGCACCGGCCACCAATTTTCTGGTGACCGCCAATTACAGCTTCACCAATGCCCGCAACCGGGAACGCAGCGATCCCAATTTCGGCAAGCAGCTGGCGCGCCGGCCGCGGCAGAGCGTCAATGTCGCCGCCGACTATGACTGGTCGTTCGGGCTGAAGACGGGAGCGACGATCACCCATGTCGCCAAGAGCTTCGACAATGCCGCGAACACGCGCAGGCTCGGCGACTATGTGCTGGTCGACGTGCGCGCCACCATGCCGATCACAGAGGCGGTCGAGCTGTTCGCGCGGGTCGAAAACCTGTTCGACGAACAGTATGAAACGGCCACCGGCTATGGCCAGCGCGGGCGCGCCGCTTATGGCGGAGTACGGCTCCGCTACTGACAGGATGACAGGGCCGGCAGCGGGGGATGCTGCCGGTCCTGTCAGCCACGTCGAGCGGATATGATGTCACGGGGCTGCTCCGAATGGGGGGGAGGAACAGCCTGGCCGCAGATGCCGACGCAGCATCCGTAGCATAGGAGTTGGCAGCAGGCGCTCGCATTGCGTGGATCTACTATCCGGGAAAGCCCCTACCCGGTATCGATCCGCCCTGGACTCGATCCCGTTCGAATTGAACCGGATCGAGTCCATTTCTCCTTGTGCTGCCGTGATTTCCGGGTCGTCAGGTGATTCCATCCGGCTCGAATCACTCTAGAATCCGTTTGCCGTCACTCAGGCTGCGGCCGTCTCGGGCCAGGCGGCGATCGCCGCCGTCCGCATCGCGGCGAGAATCGACGGCGCATCGAGTGCCGCCAGCGCCCGGGCGCGGTGTATTTGGACGGCGCGCGGGTCCAGGTTCATGGCGCGCGCCATTTCCTGGTTGGTCTCGCCTGCGATCAGCCCCGCCAATATCTCCGCCTCGACAGCGCTGAGGCTGGCGATCCGCGCTTTCGCTTCAGCCACCAGGTCCGACGGCTCGACCCCGCGTTCGAGCAGGTGGAAGCCACGGGCGAGGGCATCGAGCAACGGCCGCATTTCGTGCGGCTTGTGCAGGAAATCGACGGCGCTGGCCCGGAACGCCTCGACCGCGGCACCAAGATCGCCGCAGCCGCTCACGACGATCATGCGAAACCGGTCGACGCGTTGGGACAGCGCCTGCATCGCCGCGTCGGCGCTGACACCGTCCAGCTGCAGGTCGAGCACAACACAGCCTGGCTGCAGCGTGTCCAGCGCCTCGATGAAGGCATGGCCACTGCGATATTCGCGGCATTCATATCCGCCATGCGCCTGGATCAGGCTGACGACGGACGCCCTGACCACCGCCTCATCGTCGAGGACGTAGACAATCCGGTGTGCCGTCACGGCGTATCCGCGGTCATTCGTGCCCGATCCTCGATTAAAACCCCTGTCTTTCTAGAGAGTTACCTTGAAATATCGAGAGCGCAACAACAAAATCGGAAAAAGATCATATCCCTGCCGAAACTTTCTTCTTTTCGTTGTTCGGCCCCATGAGGAGGGAAAGCTTTTCCTGAACGAAGGCCAGTTGGAGGACGGTATCTCCGATAGCGTTGCAAGTAGATGATCGTCCGCCAACGCGACCTATGTCCATCATAACTGTTTTGATTGTTATATTGGATGCCATCGGCATCAAACAGAGAAATTATATTATAATCATTGCCCATATAAGCCGGATATCTACGGCATTTGCGGGTCTTTTCCTTGCAGTGTGAGATCGGCCGCCCCGGGCTCTTGCTGCGAGCGCGACATCGCCCCACCCGCGCGCTCGCCAATGCTCAGGAGCTTTTCCTGTGGCCCGGCCGTCATGGAAACGCGCCGTTAACGGGTTTTCGCGTAGCTCTGCTTATGGGCTGCGATGCCTGGCAACGGGAAGACGCACGTGTGCAAGACGATATTGACGGTGGACGACTCCCCCAGCATCCGGATGCTGTTGCGTTTCGCCTTGACCGGACAGGGCTATGCCGTCGCCGAAGCCGAGGATGGGAGGGCCGCGCTCGAATGGCTCGCCGCCAATGCACGGCCCGACCTGATGATCACCGATATCAACATGCCGCGCATGGACGGCTTCGATCTGGTCGAGACGGTTCGCAGCCAGGGGCCCCACAGCGACATGCCCATCCTCGTGCTCACCACCGAGAACTCGGCGGAGAAGATGGCGCGCGCCACCCATGCGGGGGTCGAGGGCTGGATCGTCAAGCCCTTCGATCCGGCACAGCTCGTCTCGGCGATCCGCGAGGCAACGCATTGACGCGGCGCAGCCCGACCGCCACCGGCACGCCGCTGGATCATCGCCGCCGCATTGCCGACACCCTCTGACGGAGGAACCGCTCGATGACCTCGATCAGTCAGGACGCCTTGCTTGCGATGCTCGCCGAAGAACTCGAGACGGCACGCGAGCAGCTGGAGGCGCTCGGCGTCGCGCTCATCTGCGATAGCGACGTTACGGCGCGCCACATCACCCATCTCCAGGCGCTCGACCATGTCGGCCAGCGCTGCGCCTCGATCGCGGCGATCCTGCGCGCCGAAGACCGGCACGCCGCCACCCACGCCGCACCGCTCGACAGCATCGCCGCGCGCCTCGCCGTGCTGGTCGCCGCCGCATAAAGCGTTTTCCAGTCAGGTGGAATCACCTGACGACCTGGAAATCGCGGCCGGCGCCCTCGAACAGTGCAATCAGCTGCGGTGCGATCCTGGCGATGTCGTGCCGCGCTTCGACGCGCCTGCGCCCCTCCCGACCCATGTCCGCCAGCGCGGCGGGGCTGGCGTCCATCGCCGACCGGATCGCCGCCACAAGCCCCTTGGCGTCGCCCGGCGCAACCAGCCAGCCGCATCGCGCGTCGACCAGCTCGGGGATGGCGGCGATGCTGGTCGTGATCACCGGGCGGCCCATCGCGAACGCCTCCATGATCGCGATCGGCAAGCCTTCGGCGTGGCTGGGCAGCAGCAGCGCCCTGGCCTCGCCGATCCGGCGGAGCACCTCGGCATTGCTGCGCCAGCCGAGCAGCGCGATTCGGCCGCGGGTGCCGGTGCTCGCGATCTGGTTCTCCACCGCGGCCCGGCTTTCGCCATCGCCGATCAGCATCACCGACAGGCCAGGATGATCCTCCGCCACCGCCGCGACCGCCGCGGGAATTTCGACCTGCCCCTTTTGCGGACAGAGCCGACCGACGCTGAGAAGCTGATCGCTGATCGACGGCGGGCCGGGCGTCACGGGATAGTCCAGCAGGTCGAGGCCGCAGGCTATCACGCTGATGCGGCTCCATAACCGCTCGGGCAGTTCGCGGCGCAGCCGGTCGCGGCAATAGCCGCTGATCGCGACCACGGCGGCGGCATGCTCGACCTTCTTGGTGAGGCTGTTGGCGGCGAAATTCTCGAGTTCGTCCGGGCCGTGGACCGTGAAGCTGTAGCCCGGCCCGCCGAGCAGGCGGCACAACATCGCCACGGCCGCGGCGTTGGTCGAGAAATGGGCGTGGAGATGATCGATGCCGAGAGCGGCGCAGCGCCGCGTCAGCCGGATCGCCTGCGCGAGATAGGCGGCATGACGGACGAAGCCGCCACCCGCCGCGCGGCGCATCGCGCCGGCCGCTCGAAACGCCTTCCCGAAAGCGCGCGGATGGACGGCGGCGTAGCAGGCCATGCCGGCGACCAGCCGCACCGCCTTGCCGGTCAGCAGATATTCGGTGCGGCCGCGCTCCTCGATGTCGTGCGGATCGACCAGCTGTTCGGACCAGGCGCGCACCGCGAAGCGCTTGACCGGCACCCCTGCCCTCTCGATCGCGGCGATCTCGCGCCGGATGAAGGTCGTGCTGGTCATCGGATAGCTGTTGAGGAGATAGGCGAGCTTCATTCGCGCCGCGCCTGCTCGATCAGGCGCACGACCGCGAGCATGCGCTCATGGGTGACGACCGGGCTCTCCACGGCGCCCGCGCGGACCAGCGCCGAGAAATGCTCGACCAAATGCATATGGATCGCGCCCGCATGGGGAAGCCAGCCACCGCCGAAGCGGCCGGCGATGTCGCAGAGCCGCCCGACCGCCGGATTCTGCCGAAACCGGCGCCAGCGGCGGGACGGTGCCGGTCGCCGCATCGGCAGGACGTTGAAGCGTTGCGCGCTCAGCAGTGGCGGCGCTACTTCGACCGCACCGGCATCACCGGCGATCCACAGGCTGTTGTCGAGCAGCATGCCGAACGAAATGGCAAGATCCGACCGGCTGCCACTGGCATGGTGCAAGGCGAAGCGCGCGGCGACGTCGACGCCCTGGGCATCGCGCTCGACGGTCGCCTCGCCGCGCTCGACCGGCCCCAGCGCGATCAGCGCCAGCAACAGCGGATAGACCGCGCGATCGGCCAGGACGCCGCCATCGCCCTCGAACAGGCGCGGGTGGGACGCCCTCGAAATCGGGTAGCCGAAGCTGGCTTCGAGTTTGCGAAGCCTGCCCAGCCGCCCCGACCGGGCGACCTCCAGCGCCGCAGCGACCGCCGGCAGGAAGGGCGTCGGGACCGCCTCCATATAGAGGAGGCCCTTTTGCCGCGACAACGCCACGACCTGCTCGGCCTCGCCGACGCTCATGGCGAAGGGCTTCTCGCACAGCACTGCCTTGCCGGCTTCGAGCGCCGCGATCGACCGGGCCGCATGATCGCGGTTGCGCCCGGCTATATAGACGGCGTCGGCCGCATCTTCGCCGGCATCGCCGATCAACCCCCGCATCGTCGCCGCCATCCGGCCGCGGCCCTGCACGGCAAAGCGCACCGGCGGCATCAGCCTCCCCAGTCCATCGGCGCCATCGGTGCGAAGCCGGTGCGCATCTCCTGCTCGCCGCCCGCCTGCATCGCGAGCGAAACCTCGGTCAGGTGAAGCGCGAAATCCCCAGCCAGCCGGGGCGTGGCCCCTTGTGCGATCGCGCGCGCCATCTCGGCCACGCCGAGCGCGAAGTTCATCGAGGCCGCGCCGCGCCGCCCGACCATCGGGTGACCCGAACCGGACGGTCGAACCCGGGTCGCGAATGGGCTGTTGATCAGCCGCCGCCGGATCACATGGCGCCGGCGCACCCGCACCGCCGCGCCATTGGCCCAGGCTTCGTCGATCTCGAGCACGCCATCGTCGCCGAAGATGCGCAGCCGGTGATCATGGCGGGCGACGATCGAGCAGGTCAACCGCGCCACCATGTCATCGAAGAACAGGCTGGCCGAGCTATAATCCGGCGTGTGGTGCCCTGCCCCCGTCTGTGCCGTGTCGAGCACCCGCGCCGATCCGGCGACCAGCCGGCGCACCGGGCCGAACATCGCCATCAGCCAGCCGAGATAATAACCGGCATGTTCGAGCGTGCAGCCGGTGGCGAACTCGTCCGCGGCCGGCCAGGGCGCGCCGCTGGCCGAGCGCCAGCTGCGATAGGGCGACGCCGGCAGGAAATCATCGTCGAGCTCGGCATAGGCGAGCCTCGGCTTCCCGATCCGTCCCGCCCGCAGCGCGCCCCAAGCGGTCTGCGCGGCCTGGCCGAGCAGGCTGCACGGCGCCGAGGCGAGATGCAGGCCCCGCGCCGCCGCTCGCGCGACCAGGTCCTCCGCTTCGGCCATCGACAGGGCGAGCGGCTTTTCACACCAGACATGGATGCCGGCGTCGAGCGCGGCAGCCGTCACGATCGCATGCGCGTGCGGATTGGTGAGGTTGAGCAGGATATCGGGCCGGCGCGCCGCCAGCGCCTCGAAGCTCGCGGCCGCAGGAAGCTTCCACCGCCCTGCAAAGGCTGAAAGCCGCTGCGGATCGATGTCCCACGCGCCGACGATCTCGAGCCCGGGAAAGCTGCGCAGCGACGGCATGTAGAGATCGGCGACATAGCCCGTCCCGACAATCGCGATTCGCGCCGCTCCGCGATGGTCCCCCCCTGCCATATTCACGGAGTCTAGGGTCATGGCGCCGTCACCGCAATGCCTGGTGCCGCGCGATCGAGCGGCGAATCGCGCCCCAAAAACGGTTACGATGCCGTAAACTAGGTGCCGTGACGGCACGTTGGGACCGCTGCGGCGAAAAAGAGGCATATCAGTGCGGTAGTACCGGATTTTACACAGTCGAGGTTTGGCGATATGAACGACGCCATGGAATCGGATCGCATCCAGAAACTCACCGAGGCGCAGCGCACCTGCCTGCGCATGGTATTGATGCATCTTTCGTCCAAGGATATCGCCCGGGAACTGGGGATTTCCCCCCATACGGTCGACCAGCGGCTGCGCATGGCGATCCAGGCCTTGGGGGTCGCAAACCGCTTCGAAGCGGCACGAATCCTCGCGAAATACGAGAGCCCGACTCCATATCAATCAGCCATATATCAATCGCCGCATGTTGCTCCGGCGCCAGTCCCTGCCACTGTCGGGTTGTCCGACATTCAGGGGGTTCGGCAGGGTGACACCGGCTTTCAAGGCACTGCGGTACGGGAGGAACAAATCGCGTTCCGAACCCCCGCCTTCGCCAGCGGCGGCTTCGTCAATCTGCCTTTCCCAACGCCGGGAAGGGAGCGCAATGACCTAAATATCGTGCAGCGGCTGGGCTGGATCGTTTCGATCGCTATAGCCTCGGCCCTGGCCTTCGGCGGCCTTCTCGCCGGTATCGATGCGCTGAGGCGGCTCTTTCTAGCCTAAGGCGCTCATCTAGTTTTCACAGCATCGTCCAGCAGGGACGCGCTGGCCCCAAGGGTGGCCGCGCGAAGGGAGACTCACATGTTCAATCGCATGACCATCATGAAGCGTCGCGAAGTTGCGCAGGATGTAGCCGATCGCCTGATGGCGGCTGAACACGCCATCGATATCGCCATCGCCCGCACCGCCGATCTGACCGGCTTCCTCCCCACCGCACGCGTCGAAGCCGAGCTGCCCTGCGAAACCGGCCAGGAAGCCCTTGAATATGCCGCCGAGAGCTTCTCGGCGCTGGTTCGGGCCCGGGCGCAGATGATCGCCAGCCACCGCGAACTTGCCGTCACCAAGGACCAGATCGGCCTGCGGACGGTTTCGCTCGGCGGCCTCGTCCCCAAGCCACCGGCACAGGCGCAGGTTACCCACCTCACCGAGGTGGCGAGCGTCGCGGCCTGACGTTCGTCGAATAGGCAGGGCGGTCGTTCACCTAATGCTTGATCGGAGCACCAGTTCATGATCCGGTCCCGGCATGCCTCCCTTCCTATATCAGCTGATCTATCTGCTCGCGCTCGTCTCGGTCTCTTCCTACGCGGGATGGATCGGAGGCTGGCCCGAGCGGGCAGGCGCCGCGATCATGGTGGCAGGATCGATCCTGTCGCTGGTCATGGCATCCCACCAGGAATGGCAGTCGCCCGAGCTCGGCATCTTCATCATAGATCTCCTGGTGCTCGCGGCGTTCGTCAACCTGACACTCTATAGTGATCGATATTGGCCGATATGGGTAACATCCTTCCATTTGATCGCAGTGACCATCCATGTGGCCAGCCTCGCAGATCCTTCGGTGGCGTCGCTGGCCTACGCGAGCGCGCAGGAATTCTGGGCCTATCCGATGCTCGCGGGCATAGCGATCGGTACGTCGAATCACCGGCGGCGCCAGGCTTCCCTTCCAACCAGGGGCAATGCCGCGCGATATTAGAAGACCTGCTGCAACCGCTCGGCGTGCCCCACATGGGCGCCATCGTCGACGAGTTGCTCGACGAGTTCGGCAGCATGCCGGCGATCCTCGCCGCCGAGCAGGGCGCCCTGCACGCCTGCCTGCCGGAAGACCCCCAGGTGGTGAGCTTCCTGCTGGCCGTACGGGTGGCGATGCTGCATTCGCTGCGGACCGAGCTCGGCCAGAGCCCGATCCTCTCCACCTCGGAAGCGCTCACCAATTATCTGTTCGCGAGCATGGCCTATAACAACATCGAGCATCTGCGGGTGCTGTTCCTGAACTCGACCAACCGCCTGTTGCGCGACGAGGTCATGGCGCGCGGTACGGTGAACCAGGCGCCGCTCTACCCACGGGAGATATTGAAGCGCTCGCTGGAGATCGGGGCAACGGCGCTGATCATCGTCCACAATCATCCGTCGGGCGATCCGACACCCTGCCAGGCCGACGTCAAGGCGACGGCACATCTCGTCGCAGCAGCGCGCCCGCTGGAGATCGCCGTCCATGACCACCTCATCGTCGCGCGCACCGGCTGGCGCAGCCTGCGTGCGGAAGGATTGATCTAGGGCATGTCCCAGTCGGAGAAGAAGAGTAGCAGCGTGATGGAGACCAGCATGATCCGGGACTTCGCAAGACGCGTGATCGACGATTTCGGCGACCAGACCGACAGCTATGTCGCCAGCCGCATCGGCGTCCTGATCCGCGATGGCGACAGCTACGGCGTCGGCCTGTGGAAAGCGGTGGCCTCGGAAATCGAGCGACTCCGCTTGCCGCGCGAGCATATCCCCCGCAGCCGCCACTGAAGGCGGCGCGGGCACCGTCATAGCGGAATCGGCGCAAGCCGGAACAAGTACCCGGTCGGCTGTCCTCCCCCCGATCCAGCCGGCCGGGGACACACAGGGAGGAGACTTCCAGCCCCCCGCCAAGGGGCGGCGGATCGACAAGGGGCGTTGTGGTCCGCCGCCCGACCTGGAGGGTGACACCGGCTTTGCGGAGCGATGCTGCCGCCGAGCCCGTGAAATTCTTGATATAGCCGCTTGATATCTGTTCAGGCGAGGCTGTCGAACTGCGCGAAATATTGGCGGAGCAAGTCGGCGGTGAAGCGCTGGCAGGACTGCTCCGAGATATACTCCCTCGCAAAGGCGTTTGCATTGGCAACGATCGTGGCATCCCGGGCCGCCGTGTCCTCCGCGCGTCCGAGGATCGCCACCACGTCATCGTCGCGCCGCACCGGCAGATAGTGGTGCCAAGCCTCGAGCCCGTGGAAATAGAATAGCTGCCAGGGCGAGTTATATTTGACGAGCAGCGAGTGGCTGCGCAGCGCCAGCGCGACGCGCGAGCAGTTGGCGCCGTTGCCGTCGATGGACAGCAGATATTTGTAGCAAAACTGCTCGGCCCAGGTTCGGCGGCGGCCACCAACGTCCAGCGCCGCGACCAACGCTTCCGTTTCGGGGGAGTCGCACTGGACGATCACCGGCAACTCGAAAGTTATGCCGGGCTTATCCTTGAAATATACTGCGGCCCGCAGCCTCGGATGCTCCAGCGTGTGGACGGTGGCGGCGGAAATGATCCCGCCAGTGGTCGATCCGACGAAGATCGCCTCGTCCTTCTTATCTGCAAAGGCAACCCCGTCCTCAAAACACTCATCCGCCAGGAAGCCCATCGCGAGCAAATCTACGTCCGGCAGCAGCATCGTGTCCGCGCCGCGCTGCTTCTGATATTCGAACACGGGAACGTCATAACGAGAATGGCCGCGGTCGTGCACGCCGATCAGAAAACTTCCCCGCGCGTCGACCGCGAAATCGCGGATCGTGCGCTCGAAAAAGGCCCGATAAAGCTCCGCGCGTTGCAGATGGAGCGGATCCGCGCCGGGCTTGGCTTCGAAAGCGACCTGTCCATCTGCGGCATGGAACAGGAAGATCGACGGCGAGGCTGCTGCAATACTGCGCTGGCGCCGCGCCAAGCCATCCAGCCGCACGCCCCGCCAAGGCGCGAACTCAAGCGCCGCCCAATGGAGGATTTGGTCCTCCATGCGCCTGCTCAGCCCTCGTCCCCCATCCTGAGCGCGGCGATGAAGGCCTCCTGCGGGATGCTGACGCTGCCATATTCGCGCATCCGCTTCTTGCCCTCCTTCTGCTTGTCGAGCAGCTTGCGCTTGCGGCTGGCATCGCCGCCATAGCATTTGGCGGTCACATCCTTGCGCATCGCCGCGATCGTCTCGCGGGCGATCACCTTGCCGCCGATCGCGGCCTGAACCGGGATCTTGAACAGGTGGCGCGGGATCAGGTCCTTCAGCCGCTCGCACATACCGCGGCCGCGCGATTCGGCAGTCCCGCGATGGACGATCATGCTCAGCGCGTCGACCGGTTCGCTGTTGACCATGATCGTCATCTTGACGAGGTCGCCCTCGCGATAGCCGATCTGGTGATAGTCGAAGCTCGCATAGCCGCGGCTGATCGACTTGAGCCGGTCGTAGAAGTCGAACACCACCTCGTTCAGCGGCAGCTCGTAGGTGATCTGCGCGCGGCCGCCGACATAGGTAAGGTTCTTCTGGATGCCGCGCCGGTCCTGGCACAGCTTCAGCAGCGAACCGAGATATTCGTCGGGGACATAGATCGTCGCTTCGATCCACGGCTCCTCGATAGCAGCGATCTGCATGATGTCAGGCATGTCGGCGGGGTTGTGCAGCTCGATCTCGCCTTTGCCGTGCGCGAGCTTGATCCGGTACACCACCGATGGCGCTGTGGTGATCAGGTCGAGGTCATATTCGCGGGTCAGCCGCTCCTGGATGATCTCGAGGTGGAGCAGCCCCAGGAAACCGCAGCGGAAGCCGAAGCCCAGCGCCGCCGAGGATTCGGCCTCGAAGCTGAACGACGCGTCGTTGAGCCGCAGCTTGTAGAGGCTGTCGCGCAATTTCTCGAAATCGGCGGCGTCGACCGGGAACAGGCCGCAGAACACCACCGGCTGGACTTCCTTGAAGCCGGGCAGCGCCTCGGCGGTCGGCTTCTTGGCGTCGGTGATCGTGTCGCCGACCCGGGTCTGGCTGACCTCCTTGATCTGCGCGGTGATGATGCCGATCTCGCCTGCCGCTAGTTCGCTGAGCTGCTCCAGCTTGGGACGCATGCACGCGACCCGGTCGACGAGGTGCAGCGTGCCATGCTGCATGAACTTGATCTGCTGGCCCTTCCTGAGCACGCCTTCGACGACGCGCACCAGGATGACCACTCCCAGATAGGGATCGTACCAGCTGTCGACCAGCATCGCCTTCAGCGGCGCCTCGCGGTCGCCCTTGGGCGGCGGGATGCGGGTGACGATCGCCTCGAGCACCTCGACGATGCCGATGCCGGACTTGGCGCTGGCGAGCACCGCATCGTCGGCGGGCAGGCCGATGATGTCCTCGATCTCCTTCTTCACCTTGTCGGGTTCGGCGGCGGGCAGGTCGATCTTGTTGATCACCGGCACGATCTCATGATCATGCTCGATCGATTGATACACATTGGCAAGCGTCTGCGCCTCGACGCCCTGCGCGGCGTCGACCACCAGGAGCGCGCCCTCGCAGGCGGCCAGGCTGCGCGACACTTCATAGGCGAAGTCGACATGGCCGGGCGTGTCCATCAGGTTCAGGACATAGGTCTTGCCGTCCTTCGCGGTGTAATCGAGGCGCACGGTCTGCGCCTTGATGGTGATCCCGCGCTCCTTCTCGATGTCCATATTGTCGAGCACCTGTGCCGACATCTCGCGCTCGGTGAGCCCGCCGGTCTGCTGGATCAGGCGGTCGGCCAGAGTCGACTTGCCATGGTCGATATGGGCGATGATCGAAAAATTGCGGATGCGGTCGATCGGAACGGTCACGAAAATCTCAATCACGAAGAGAGGAAGCCGCGCGCGCCATAGCAACGCATCGCGCGCGACGCAAAAGCCCATCGCCCGTCGCTGTCCCGCAGTGCGTTATATCATAGCCAAGGCGGGGCGTTTCGATAGTCTCGGCCGTGGCCGGAATGCGATTCGGGGGAACGAAGAGCCTATGCTCCGGCCTGGAGAGGAACGGGGGTTCATGATCATGAAGAACGTCATATTGGCGCCGATGGCGGCCGCGCTTTCTGCCACGTCCGCGCTTGCGGCCGACGCGCCGGTGACGCTGGCGAAATGCGATGCCGCGATCGGCAGCATCGCGGTCGTCGATGGCGACACCCAGGGCTGGACCAAATATGGGCTGAACAGCCCGCGCGACCTGATCGCGGCGATGGCGGTGCAGAGCGGCTGCTTCACGCTGCAGGCGAACGGCAGCGGCGCGCCCGCCGATTTCCTCGTCAACGCCATCGCCGGCGACAAGGAGGAGGTCGACAAGGGCATCGGGCTCGCCCAGACCGCGCTGACCGAGGGCCTGGTCCGCTCGGGCGCCGCCGGCCGGATGATGGGCGGCATCCCCTTTGGAGGCCAGGCGCTCGGCATGCTGGGCGGCTTCGGCGGCAAGAAGAAGACGGTGGCCGCCGGCCTGCGCGTGATCAACCCGGCGACCGGCCAGACGATCGTCAACGGATCGGGTGAGCAGAGCAAGACCCAGGTCTCGATCGGCGGTCTCGGTGGCTTCGGCGGCAATCCCTATGCCGACGCCGCCCGCGCGAACATCATTGCCCGCGGCTATGGCGATTATGTCGGCAGCGGCTACGCTACTTCGAAGGACGGCCAGATGCTGGCGAGCGCCTTCGTGGTCGCGTTCAACGCCGTCGTCGCACAGCGGGCAGCACTGGTGAGCGTGAAGCCCGCCGGCGCCATGCCGGTATCGACGACTCCCGCCTACACCACCGCGGTCGACACGAAGCTCTACGCCCAGCCCGCTATCGGCCAGGCGGTGCGGGCTCTGCGCAGCGGCACGGTGCTGAAGCCGACGGGTGTTCGCCAAGGCCTGTTCGTCGAGGTGAACGATGCCTATGGCAGCAAGGGCTGGGTATCGATCGAAGATCTGCGATGAAGCCGCGCCGGAGTGGGCCGCCGAAAGGCCCGACTCCGGCGCGTGCGCATCTCTACGGATAGGTGATGGGCGCGCCGCGCGCTGCGCTCGCAATTGACAGCATCGACCCCAAGGTTCGAAGGCCCGGCAGATCAATCCGAAAGGTTCGCCCGATGCCCGACGCCTTCATCTGCGACGCCGTCCGTACCCCGATCGGCCGCTATGGCGGCATTCTGGCGGGAGTCCGGCCGGACGACCTGGGCGCGGTGCCGATGCGTGCCCTGCTCGCCCGCAATCCAGGGCTGGATCCCACGGCGCTGCAGGAGGTCTTCTACGGCTGCGCCAACCAGTCGGGCGAGGATAATCGCAACGTGGCGCGAATGAGCCTGTTGCTTGCCGGGCTGCCATGTTCGGTGCCGGGCGTGACCATCAACCGGTTATGCGCCTCGGGCCTCGAAGCGGTCGGACAGGCGGCGCGGGCGATCCGCTCGGATGAGCTCGAACTCGCCATCGCCGGTGGCGTCGAAAGCATGACGCGCGCGCCCTTCGTGATGGGCAAGGCCGATGGCCCTTTCGGGCGTGGCCAGAAGATCGAGGACACGACGATGGGCTGGCGCTTCGTCAATCCCGCGCTCGACGCACTTTATGGCACCGAGACGATGCCGCGCACCGGCGAGAATGTCGCGCAGGAGCACGGCATCTCGCGCGCCGACCAGGACGGCTTCGCGCTGCGCAGCCAGCAGCGCGCGGTCGCCGCGCAAGCGAACGGATTCCACGCCGAAGAAATCGTGGCGGTCGCAGTGCCGGGCCGCAGGAAAGGCGAGACAGCGGAAGTCTCGGTCGACGAGCATCCCCGCGCGGACAGCTCGATGGAAGCGCTGGCCAGGCTCAAGCCGTTGTTCGGCCCCGATGCCACGGTGACCGCCGGCAATGCATCGGGGATCAATGACGGGGCGGCGGCGATGATCATCGCTAGCGAGGCGGCGGCCAGAGCGCATGGCCTAACGCCGCGCGCGCGCATCCTCGGCATGGCCTCGGCCGGCGTCGAGCCGCGCATCATGGGCATCGGACCATTGCCTGCGGCCCGGCAGCTGATGGAGCGCCTTGGCCTTACGATCGGCGATTTCGACGCCCTCGAGATCAACGAGGCCTTCGCCAGCCAGTCGCTCGCGGTCCTGCGCGGACTGGGGCTTGCCGACGACGCGCCGCACGTCAACGCCAATGGCGGAGCGATCGCGCTCGGCCATCCACTCGGCATGTCGGGCGCGCGCCTCGCGATGACGCTGGTCCACCAGCTCGAACGGAGCGGCGGCCGACGTGGCCTGGCCGCGCTGTGCATCGGGGTCGGCATGGGCTTGGCGATGGCAGTCGAACGCGTCTGAAGCCTCGGCGGGGCGAGGCTGCCCCCCCTCAATATTGGCCGTCGGGCACCCTGACGACCAGCCCATCGAGAGCGGGGGAAATCCGTATCTGGCAGGACAGCCGCGAATCGGGACGCCTATCATGCGCGAAGTCCAGCATGTCGGCCTCGTTCGGCCCCGGAGCGCCGACGACTTCCAGCCACGTGGCATCGACATGGACATGGCAGGTCGCGCAGGCGCACGCGCCACCGCATTCGGCAACGATTCCCGCAATGCCGTTGCGTTTCGCGACTTCCATCAGCGAAAAGCCGCACTCGGCCGCGACGGTCGTCACCTCTCCGTCCGTGCTCACGAAGCTGATCCCGATCATCTTTCCTCGTCCAGAGCGAATCTCCGTCAGATGGACGCATCTGACAACCAGGAAGGCTCGGTGACAATGGCCTGGAGCGGCTAATCCATGATCCCGGAGAATCGGGTGACGATCAGATCACGCCCTCGTCGGCGAGGGCAGCGATATCGGCCTCGCTCAGACCCAGCTCGTTCGCCAGCACCTCGCGGGTATGCTCCCCCAGCATCGGCGGGGCGCGATAATCCGTGATCGGCGTCGCGGAGAAGTTGAGCGGGCTGCGGACCACTTCGAAATCCGGCTTGAGCGGGTGCGGCGCGCGGACGCGCAGCCCGCGGTGCAGCGCCTGCGGATAATCGAACACCTGTTCGAGATCGTTGATCGGGCCGCTGGGAATGCCCGCCGCGCCCAGTTTCTCCAGCCAATGGTCCACCGTGCGCTCGCAGAAGATGGCGTTGAACACCTCGGTGATCTCGTCGCGATGCTGCACGCGCAGGACATTGGTATGGAAGCGCGGATGGGTCGCCAGTTCAGGATGCCCGACCGCATCGCACAGCGCGACATATTGCCGGTCGTTGCCCGAGGTGATCATGATCGCGCCATCGCTGCAGGGGAACATGCTGGTGGGCATGCCGCCATTGCCCTGCGTTCCGCGCCGCACCGGAACCTCGCCCGAGGTCAGGTAGATCTGCGCATAATGCGACAGGGCGGACACGCCGCAATCGAGCAGCGCGATATCGATATACTGGCCTTCGCCGCCGCCCGCGTCGCGATGGTAGAGCGCTGCAAGGATGGCGTTGGCGACGTTGAGGCCGGTAAACAGGTCGATGATGCTGGGGCCGACCTTCATCGGACCGGCGCCCGGCTTGCCGTCGGGCACGCCCGTCACGCTCATCAGCCCGCACTCGCCCTGGAACACCGCATCATAGCCGGGCTTGGAGGCCAGCGGCCCGTCCTGGCCATAGCCGGTGACGGAGCAATAGATGATCCGCGGGTTGATCGCCTTCAGGCTCTCGTAATCGAGGCCGTAGCGCTTGAGATCACCGACCTTGTAATTCTCCATGACGACGTCGCAGGACGCCACCAGCCGGGCAATCAAAGCCTGGCCGCGCGGGCTGGCGATATTGAGCGCAACCGAGCGCTTGTTGCGGTTCACCGATAGGTAGAAGGCGTTTTCGCGCGTGCGATTGCCCTCGTCGTCGCGAAGATAGGGCTCTCCGAAGATGCGGGCATCGTCGCCCACGACCGGCCGCTCGATCTTGATAACGTCCGCGCCCATGTCGGCCAGCACCTGCGATCCGAACGGCCCCGCCAGGACACGGGTGAGATCGAGAACCCGGATGTTTTCGAGAGGGAGTCTGCTCATGGTTCTGCCTGAAGCCGTACCGATCACCCTTTGCCCCCGGTCGCACCGATGACAAGGGCTGCCGTGGCCCTGTTCACACCTATGATATGCCGGCCGCAGCGGCCGGACGGGCGGGCGGATGCTCGCCTTTGCGGTTGGCTTCGTCCATTCTCAGCTCGATCGGCCTCGCCGCGGCACGAGCTTGAGGCTCCAGTTCGCGCTGATGATGCCATGGCCCGTCAGGAAAGGACCGACATGAACAGGACCGCTTGCGCCGAACGCATCGCGGCCCTGTCGAGCGACGCGGAGGGAGCCGGCCGCTCATCTGGACGCGAGATATTGCCCATTCATATTGCGCGGCGCGGCGCATCGGCGATCCATAGCCATGGCGATTGCCGACGATGACATCGGCCCAGTCGACATGGGGGTCGATCTGCAGGATCGTCAGGGTGACGATGAGGTGAAATTGAGAACCGGCGCTACTTCGCCCCGATGAAATTGGGGAAGCCGTAATTCTGCGCCACCAGCATCGTGTGCGTTCCGGCGACATGGTTGACCACCTGCACCACCTCGCGGGTGTAGCGCAGCAGGTTGTAGGGATTGCGATAGGACGCGCTGATCAGGATATCGAAGGCGTTCGAGCCATGGATGATGCTGGCATTGGTCAGCAGCAGCGGGAGCTTGCCGCCGTCCAGATTGTCCTCGATCCATTTGCGCGACCGGCTGATGATCTCGGTGACGATCCGTTCCTGAGAGGGTTCGGCGCCTTCGCGGTGGCTTTCCCAGGCGAGCCGCTCCTCGCGCATCGAGCCGAGATTGACCGAAACCGCGATCATGCCCTGTTCGGGCAGCTGGATCTTGTCGGCATGGCCGCGCGGCCACAGTACCTCCGAAATGGTGCCGTCGCTGACGAGACGGGTCAGCGCGCGCGCCACCGCCTGGCGTTCATGGTCGCTCAGGCCCGGTTCGCCGTCCTTGTCGAACCAGGCGCGCAACGAAGCGCTGTCGAGAAAGGATTGGCGATCGTGCAGCCGCGGGAACTCGGCGGCCAAGGCCCGGAAAATCCGTTCGGACGCGCCGGGCCGAATTGCCGGTGTCGATTCGTCACTGCGCGCCATCTTTTCCCCCACGCATAATCAACTCCGCCGCACCATCCGCTATGACCCCTTTCCTGTCACCCCTTATATGGGGGTGATGTGCCGCGTCCGACGGTGCAGATCAGCGTAGCTTGGCGATGTTCAGGCTGTCGCCCTTCGCGCGATCCTTCACCGACTCCTCGCTGCGCTTGAGCGCCTTGGCGATTGCCTTCAGGGCCATCCCCTTCTTGGCGAGGATGTGGAGCTTCTGGATCTCGTCGGGCGTCCAGGGCTGCCGATGCCGCTCGAACCGTTCCGCCGCCATGATCACCCTCTCCCAACCTGTCGTGGCAATAGTATATCCCCGGTTATCGGCACTGACCATGGCGCCGATTTGCCCCTTCGGGCGTTCAGCCGTAGGAAGCGGTCGCTGCCGCTTGCCCGCTGGAGTACGCCGATGTCCATGCCGCCCTGCGACACCAGGATGCTCGATCAGTTGCGCAACAAGGCGTTGGTCGCGGTCGCCGCCGCGAGCGATCCGCTGATTCGCCAGCAATATGTCGATCTGGCCCAGAGCTATGCTGACACGGCCACCGAATTGCGCGAGCGTGGCGTCGCGGTGCTACCATCGCCGGACATCACCCGCATGCCATGGCGTTCGGTGCCGTTGTGGGTGACGAACGACCGATGAACTTCGCGGCGTGACCAGCGCCCCCTGCCGGAGGAATATGTCATGGCCAAGGGCCAGCAAAAGAAGACCAAGGAAGTCCGCAAGCCGAAGAAGGAAGCGCCGCCCAAGGGCAATGCTTCCAACCCGTCGGCGAAGAACACGGTCAGCGGCATCTTCAAGGACTGAGCCTCCGGGCCTCGGCACCGGTTCAGGCGCGATAGAGCCCCTCGAGCCGGTCGCCGTAGACCGCCCGGATCGCGTGGCGGCGGTTCTTCATCGAGGGCGTCATCTGTTCGTTGTCGATCGAGAAGGGTTCGTCGGCGATGGTGATGCGGCGCACCCGCTCGATCACCGACAACTCGGCATTGACGCGGTCGACCGCGCTCATCAGCGCGCGGTGCAGGTCGGGATCGTCGCGAAGCTTCGCCAGCTCCGGCGTCAGGCCCTTCTCCGCCGCCCAGCCGGCGAGCCATTCCTGGTCGGGCACGACCAGCCCGACCACATAGGGCCGCCTATCGCCCCAGATCATCGCCTGCGCGATTTCAGGCTGCAGTGTGAGCATCCCCTCGACCTTCTGCGGGGCGATATTGTCGCCCTTGTCGTTGACGATCAGGTCCTTCTTGCGATCGGTGATCTTAAGCCGGCCCTGTTCGTCGAGGAAGCCGACGTCGCCCGAATAGAGCCAGCCGTCGCGGAGCACGCGCTCGGTCTCGGCCTCGTTGCGCCAATAGCCGTGCATGACGAGCTCGCCGCGCACCAATATCTCGCCGTCCTCGGCGATGCGAAGCTCGACACCCTTCATCGGCGGGCCGACCGTGTCGAGCCTGATGCCCGCACCGGGACGGTTGCAGGCGACCACCGGACCCGCCTCGGTCTGGCCATAGCCCTGCAGCAGGGTGAGCCCCAGCGAGGCGAAGAATTGCCCGACCTCGGGGTTGAGCGGCGCGCCGCCCGAGACCAGCGCCTTGATGCGCCCGCCGAACTTCTTCGCGACCTTCGGCTTGAGCAGCAGGTCGATCGCGAGCTTGTAGGGATAATCGGACAGCCGCAGTCGCTCGCGGCTGCCGAGCTCGATCGCCTTGTCGAGCAGCTTCCGGGCGAGCCCGCCCTGCTTCTCCACCGTCTTGATCAGCCGCGCGCGGAGCAGCTCGAACAGGCGCGGCACGACAACCATGATCGTCGGGCGCACTTCCTCGATATTGGCGGCGAGCTTCTCCAGCCCCTCGGCATAATAGATCTGCCCGCCCAGGCCGATCGGCAGGAACTGGCCGCCGCTATGCTCATAGGCGTGGCTCAGCGGCAGGAAGGACAGGAACACCTCGTCGCCCCAGCCGAAATCCCTGGAAATGATGTCGAGGCATCCTTCGACATTGCACAGGATCGCGCCATGATGCTGACGCACGCCGCGTGGCGCCCCGCCGGTGCCGCTGGTGTAGATCAGGCAGGCGAGATCCTCGCGGCGCACGTCGGCGACGCGTCCGGCGGCGGCGGCGACGTCGGCATCCGGATCGCCCGCCATCGCCGCGAAGGACAGGGTGCGCGTGCCGCCCGGCGGCAGCGGCTCCATCGCGATCAGGAACTCGCAGGTCGACGAGCGGACGATCGCCGGCAGCAGGGTCTGCGCAAGCTTCGCGGTCGATACGATCGCGGCGCGCGCGCCGCTATTCTCGAGGACATGGGCGTGATCGCGCTGGGTGTTGGTGGTGTAGGTCGGCACCGTGACGCAGCCGGCCGCCATGATCGCGAGATCGGCGATGCAGAATTCCGGTCGGTTTTCCGAGACCAGCAGCACCCGGTCCCCGTCCTTCAGGCCTTCCGCCTTCAGCGCGGCGGCGAGCGAGGCGACCTGCCGCGCCACTTCGGCCCAGCTCAGCGAACTCCAGCTGCCGCCCCGCTTGGCCCACAGGAACGGCGCATCGCCCTTCTGCGCAGCGCGCGCGAAGAACATCGTCACCAGATTGGGAAACCGCTCGAATGCGCGCATCGTCTCTCCTGCCCCGGCGGGTCTCGGCCGCCCGGTGCGGACTATATCCCAACCTGTCCCTCTTCCCACATTCATTTGGATCGAGCGAAATAGACCCGCTCTATTGCGAAAGCGCGACACCGGGGCTGCGCGGATCGGCGGCGCCGACCCAGCCGCCGGGCGTGCGTTCGACGGCCATGATCTTCGACGGGATGTCGCCGGGGGTGACGATTTCGCCGAGCCGGGCCAGATCGGGGATCATGGCTTCGAGATAGCTGTTGCGCTCCGCCACCAGCGCGGGGCCGTTGAAGAACAGGTTGGGCAGGCGGATCGCCTCGGCGGCCGGCAGCTTCCAGTCGATCGTGCCGATCATCGTCTTCAGGCTGTGCATGATGATCGTGCGCCCGCCGCCCGATCCGAACGCGAGCCAGGGCTTGCCATCGGGCGCATAGACGATCGTCGGTGCCATCGAGGATAGCGGCCGCTTGCCCGGCTGGAGGCGATTGGGAACGGGCTTGCCGTCGGCCTCCGGCATCCAGGCGAAATCGGTCAGCTCGTTGTTGAGGAAGAAGCCGCCTGCGACGAGATGGCTGCCGAAAGGCGCTTCGACGGTGGAGGTCATGCTGACGATGTCGCCGCTGTCGTCGATCACGACGAGATGGCTGGTGCCCTCCTCCGGCGGCGGGGCGGCGCTGGCGAGCCTGGCCGCGCCGGGCGGCGTGCCGGGCTTGTATTCGCCCAAGGTGCGATCGGGCGAGATCAGCTTCGAGCGTTCGGCGAGATAGGCCGGGTCGAGCAGCCCGGCGACCGGCGCCGCCACGAAGTCGGTGTCGCCGAGCCAGGCGTCGCGATCGGCATAGGCGAGCCGCATCGCTTCGCCGATCAGATGCCAGGCCACTGGCGAATCCTTGCCCAGCGCCGCCAGGTCGAATCGCTCGAGCATGCCGAGCATCATCAGATCGGTGATCGCGCCCGACGAGGATGGCCCCATTCCGCAGATCCTGTAGCCGCGATACAGGCCGCAGATCGGCGGGCGGGGCTTGACCCGGTAGCCGGCGAGATCGACCGGCGTCAGGGCCGTCGGGTTGCGCTTCGAACCTGCGACGGCGGCACTGATCTTTCTGGCGATCGCGCCCTTGTAGAAGGCGGCGGGGCCTTTCGCGGCAATTTCGCGCAGGCTTTGCGCCAGCGCGGGGTTGCGCAGATGGTCGCCCGCGCCGAGCGGCGCGCCGTTCTTCCAGTAGATTGCCTGTGCCTCGGGGAAATCCTTCCACAGCTGCTGATATTGCCTGAGCCGGGCGGCGAGCGTCGGCTGGACGGCATAGGGGCCGGGCGGGTTGTCGGGCAGCAGCGTGAAGCCCCGCTCGGCGAGGCGGATCGCGGGTGCGAACAGCTTCGCCCATTTGAGCCTGCCCCAGCGGCGATGGCTCTCCGCCATCAGCGCAATGGCGCCGGGGATGCCGACCGAATAACCGCCGGGCACCGCCTGCATATAGGGCAGGGGCTTGCCGTCGGCGCCCAGAAATCGCGTCGGGCCTGCCGATGCCGGCGCGGTTTCCCGGGCGTCGATCGTCTCGATCTTCCCCGTCCTGGCGTCATGGTGGAGCAGGAAGCCGCCGCCGCCGATTCCGGTCGCCATCGGTTCGGTGACGGTGAGCGCGACCATTGTCGCCATCGCGGCATCCGCCGCACTACCGCCTTCGCGAAGGATCTCCTGGCCTGCCGCCGCGGCGCGCGGTTCGGTTGCGACGACGATGCCACCGGCCTGGGCGGCGAGGGGGGTGAGCAGGGCAAGGAGGGCTACGGCGCGGTGCAGCATGGCGCCATGCTTATTCTATTCGGGACGCGCGGCAAGTCTTCACGGCTCCTCGTCGCCTGCCCAAGCCGTCATGCCAGCGAAGGCTGGCATCTCAGGAGAATGATGCGCGCCCTGACCGCACGAGATGCCAGCCCGCGCTGGCATGACGGACATCCTTCAGCCTGCCCCCACCGCCTCCCCGATCGTGTCGAAGCCGTCGCGATCGAGCAACTTCACCAGCCCGCGGTTGATTCGCCGGGCCAGCCCCGGACCCGCATAGACCAGCGCCGAATAGAGCTGGACCAGGCTGGCCCCCGCGCGGATGCGGGCATAGGCGTCGTCGGCGCTTGCGATGCCGCCTACCGCTATCAGCGGCATGGCGCCGCCGGTCGCCTTGCGGAAATCGGCGAGCCGCTGCTGCGCCAGATCCCTGAGCGGCGCGCCCGACAGTCCGCCGCCCTCGCCGCCATGGCGCGAGCGCAGCGGCGGGCGCGAGATGGTGGTGTTCGAGACGATCAGGCCATCGAGCCGGTGCGCGCTCGCCAGCTCGGCGATATCGTCGATATCGGCCGGCTCGAGATCGGGCGCGACCTTGAGGAAGATCGGCGGCGTGGCACCGCTTGCTGCCCGCGCGTCCATTACCGCGGCGAGCAGCGCGTCGAGCGCGCCGCGATCCTGCAGGGCGCGCAGCCCCGGCGTGTTGGGCGACGAGATGTTGACCGTCAGGTAGCGTGCCAGGCCCGCCATCACCTGCACGCCATGGGCATAGTCGGCGATTCGGTCGGTGGCGTCCTTGTTGGCGCCGATGTTGATGCCGACGATGCCCGGCCGCCTGTTGCGGCGGAGCAGCCGCTCATAGGCCGCGGCCTGGCCGCCATTGTTGAAGCCCATGCGGTTGATGACGGCCTCGTCCTCGACCAGCCGGAACAGCCGGGGGCGCGGATTTCCCGCCTGGGGAAAGGGCGTCAGCGTTCCCACCTCGACAAAGCCGAAGCCGAGGCCGAGCATGGCGTCGGGCACCTGTGCGTCCTTGTCGAAGCCGGCGGCAAGACCGACGGGATTGGGGAAGCGCAGCCCCGCGACCTCGCTCGCCAGCCGTGCGTCGGCGGCGGGCGGCGCCGCCACCGGCTTGAGCCGCAGGGCGCGGATGGTGGCGCGGTGGGCCCGCTCGGCATCGAGGGTGAACAGCAGCGGGCGGAGCATGGTGTAGAGCGACATGGCTCCGCCTAGAGCATTTTCCCGTCGGGTGGAATCACCTGGCGGCTCGGAAATGCGGACACCAGGCGCCCATTCACAGCAATTCGCGCAACGCCAGCCCGCCCAGGATCGCGAAGAGGATCGCCGCTGCGATCCGCATGATCCGCATCGGCACGATCCGGGTGATCCGGTCGCCGAGGAACACCGCCGGGACGTTGGCGGCCATCATGCCGAGCGTGGTGCCGATCGCGACGAGCTCCACGGCATGGTAGCGCGCGCCGAGCGCGACCGTGGCGATCTGGGTCTTGTCCCCCATCTCGGCCATGAAGAAGGCGATCACCGTGGTGATGAGCACGCCGTGGCGGGACGGCGCGACGGCTTCGCTTTCGTCGATCCCGTCGGGGATCAGGATCCACGCCGCCATGCCCAGGAAGCCGATCGCCACCGCGAGGCGGAACCAATAGCCGTCGAGCAGCCCCGAGATCGCCGAGCCCGCCCAGGCGGCCAGCGCATGATTGACGATGGTGGCGGCGAATATGCCAGCGATGATCTGCCCCGGCGCGCGGAAGCGCGCGGCGAGGATGATGGCGAGCAGCATCGTCTTGTCGCCGATCTCGGCAAGGGCGACGAGCAATGTAGAAGCGATGATGATGTTCAATGCATGTTCCGGGCCGGGCTGGCAGATGACGGACGACACCGCGCCCCCCCGCCCGGCAGGCAGGGGTGCGGTGTCATCGGTCTTGCCGAGGCGCACTGGCGGGAAGCCGATGGCCCTGGTCGCGCCATGAGGTCTCCCCCAAGCATGTTGACGCGATTCCCGCCGAAGGCGGCCGGCTACTCCCCGGATGACGAGGAGGAGGTAGGAGCAGCCGGGATGGAGGTCAAGCGTGCCCGCAAGCGAGCCGCGACCTACCCGTTGCGGGCGGTCTCGAACAGGAACCAGGCGCGTTCCTCGGCCTGGTCGGTCCAGTCGTCGAGGATGCCGCTGGTGGCATTGTCCTTCGCCGCGTCGACGATGTCCTTGGCCTGGCGCAGCTTGGCGACGAGCGCCAGATTGTCGTCGCGCAGCTCGTTGAGCATGTCGCCCGCAGCGACGAACTCGGCGTCGTTGTCCCGGATGGTCTGGCGACGCGCGATGTCGCCTATCGACCGGAGGGTGGTGTTGCCGGTCTTCCGGACCCGCTCGGCGATCACGTCGGTGGTCGCGAGAATCTGCGTCGCCTGATCGTCGAGCATCAGATGATAGTCGCGGAAATGCGGGCCCGAGACATGCCAGTGGAAGTTCTTGGTCTTGAAATAGAGCGCGAAGCTGTCGGCCAATATGCCGTTCAGAGCATCGGCGACGCCCATCGCACTGTTGCTCTGCAGATCGGTGGGCGTCGCCAGCGGCGATTTCGGTTTCTTGGCCATGATGGATCCTCCGGGGGGTTCGATTCGGCTCTCCAACGGCGAATGTGGCAAAAGGTCGCATGCCCGTCGCGGTAATTTCCTTCGTCGGTGCCATCGAACCGGTCGATCAGCCGCGACGGGTTGCGGCGCGGGTGGTGAGGCAGTTTCAAATGGGGTTATGGAGACTCATCCTCGGTTGGTCTCGCTAACGCCTGCTCAACGTTGTCGACCATGTGTCGTGGGGGTGCCTACGCAGGTTGAAGCCTGCTTATCCCATGCGCCGCCTCGATCCAAACATGCATCGACCGAGCTGCTGCCGGTTTGATGGACACCGAGATAGGCTCATTCAGGCTACCCCAGCTTCGAGTTCGAATTCGATGGGGCTGAGGTAACCCGGTGTCGAGTGGCATTCGGTTCGGATCAGACCTTATTTTCGAACTGCCCAACATCTAGCGCCACGAGATCGCCACGCGGCAATTGGGGTCGAGGTTATTTTCGCTAAGCCCGTATGGGGTCGATGTCAGCTTTCCATAACCCCGGGCATCAAACTACCTCACCACCGCGGCGCGGTTTGGCTTGACTCTTTCGATCGTCCGCCGCTAAGGGGCCGTCCGATCAGCGGCGGCGACGCCGCTTTACTTTTTTATATCCATAAGGGTTTCGGGTCATGGCCAAGCCGACCACTGTCAAGATCAAGCTCGTCAGCTCGGCTGATACCGGCTTCTTCTACGTCACCAAGAAGAATCCGCGCACCCAGACCGAGAAGCTCAGCTTCCGCAAATATGATCCGGTCGTGCGCAAGCATGTGGATTTCAAGGAAGCCAAGATCAAGTAAGCGCGAGGCCGGCGCGCCGGCCCGGCAGCTCGACAGGCTTTAGCGCCCGCCCGTGAAACGGCGGGCGTTTGCGTTTTGTTTGGAGACCCTCGACAAAAACTCAGCTGGCCCGCTTGAACCCTTCGCCCAACGGCCCGGCGAGGCTCTCGACCGCCGAAACGAAGCGGCTTACGGAGATTGGTTTGGAGACATAGGCGTCGGCGCCGGCCTGGCGGACGCGGCTTTCGTCGCCCTTGCCGGCATAGGCGGTCACCGCCATCACCGGGATCGAATCGAGGGTCGCCTCGGCCTTCATCAGCCGGATCAGCTCAACGCCGCTGATGTGCGGCAACTGGATGTCCATGATCACGAGCTGGGGCAGGAAGCTGCGGATTGCGCCGAGCGCCTCGCGCGCGTCGCGAACCGTCCGGACCTCGGCGCCATGGGCTTCCAACAAGTCTCGGAAGAGCCGAAGGTTCAGCTCATTATCCTCGACAATCAGGACTTTCTTCGCCACGGCTACACCATCTAAACTACTGTAGATCGTAAGTCATGCCCCCGGCCGAATCAAACCCCGCTAAAGTACGTGGTGCGCCGGACGATGCCGTGATGTCGCTCTCGCTTTCGGCGCTTGTCTGGACGCTTGAGGATCCGGCCCGCGCACGACGGCTGCTCGACCTGACCGGGATGACTCCCGATATCCTGCGCGCCGGGGTGGGGGATCCGGCGATCCTCGCCGCGCTGCTCGATTTTCTCGCCGGCCATGAGCGCGACCTGGTCGCCTGCGCCGAGGCGATCGGAATCGGCCCCGCCGAGCTTGTCGCCGCCAGGGACCGGCTGCAGGCATGAATCGGCCGCTGCTGATCACCGATTGCGACGAGGTGCTGCTGCACATGGTCGCGCCGTTCCGCGACTGGCTCGAGGAGGCGCATGATATCGACTTCGCGATGGAGCGGGCCGATTTCACCGGGTCGCTCACGCGCCGCGCCGACCGCAGCGCCGTCGAGCCGGAGCATATCTGGCCGCTGCTCGACGGCTTCTTCACCACCGAGATGCACCGCCAGACGCTGGTGCCGCACGCCGCACGCGCGCTCGCGACGATCGCCGAGCTCGCCGATATCGTCGTCCTCACCAACCTGACCGACGAGTTCCACGGCAGCCGCGTCGCCCAGCTCGATGCGCTCGGGATCCGCCACCGCGTCCAGTGCAACCAGGGCGGCAAGGGCCGGCCGGTATCGGATCTCGTGGCGGAATATCAGCCCAGCGCGACGGTCTTCGTGGATGACCTGCCCGATCATCACGCCTCCGTCGCCCGCCGCGCGCCGCAGGTCTGGCGGCTGCACATGGTGGCGGAGCCGCGCGTGGCGATCCACCGCCCCAAGGCGCCGCAGGCGCATGCCCGCATCGACGACTGGGCCGAGGCGCTGCCGTGGATCATCGCGCGTTTCAGCGAGTCGGCTTGACGCTGGCCGACGCGTACAAGAAAGAAAGCGCATGAGCATCGACACACGCCTCGCCGAACTGAACATCGTCCTTCCGGCCCCGGCTGCGCCCGTTGCCGCCTATGTACCGGCGGTCGAGGCCGGCGGCCTGCTCCACATCTCCGGGCAGCTGCCGTTTCGCGAGGACGGGACGCTGATCCTCGGGCGGCTGGGCCAGGATGTCGACCTGTCCGCCGGTGCCGAGGCGGCCCGGCGCTGCGCGGTGATGCTGATCGCGCAGATCAAGGCGGCCCTGGGCGGTGATCTCTCGCGGGTCGTGCGGATCGTCAAGCTCGGCGCCTTCATCTCGTCGACCGCCGATTTCACCGAGCAGCCGAAGGTCGCCAATGGCGCTTCCGAGCTGATGCAGGCGGTGTTCGGCGAGGCCGGGCGCCACGCCCGCAGCGCCGTCGGGGTGCCGGTGCTGCCACTCGGCGCTGCCGTGGAGATCGACGCGATTGTCGCTGTTCGGCCTCTTTGATCGCTGGCGCTTCCCGGTTCCCGACGCGCGCCGCGTCGGCTACCTGACCCGCACGCCCTTTGCCAATCGCGGGCTGCACGGCAGCCGGCTCGCGGAGAATAGCCGGGCGGCGGTGCAGGCCGCGGTCGAGCATGGCTATGGCGTCAAGATCGATGTCCAGTTCAGCCTCGACGGGCTTGCCCATGTCTTCCGGGATTCCACCCTCGATCGCATGACCGCCGAGAGCGGGCAGGTCCGCCACCTGTCCAGCAAGCAGCTGTCGCAGATCAGGCTCAACGGCACCGAGGAAACCATCCCCAAGCTCGACGAGATCCTTGCGGTGGTGGCGGGCCGCACCCCGGTCATCGTCGAGCTGCGCGCCGTCGAAGGCCATGTTTCGCAGCTGTGCGTTGCCGTGCGTCACGCGATCGAAGGCTATCGCGGCGAGGCCGCGGTGATGTCGCTCCATGGCGAGGTGCCGCGCTGGTTCGCATCGCATGGCAGCCGGATCACGCGCGGGCTGATGCTGTCGGACAGCAGCGAATATGCCAAGGAGGAGGGCGCCGAGAAGATCAAGGCGCTGTGGCGGGCGCGGCCCGAGTTCCTGGCGATCGATGTCGAGGACCTGCCCACTCGCTTCGCGCTGCGCCAGCGCAAGCGCGGCATCCCGATCCTGGCCTGGACGGTGAGCTCGGCCGAGCAGCAGGCGGKGGCCGCCGACTCCACCGACCAGATCATCTTCGAGGCCCCGGGATGGTGACAGCATGGTAGAACACCTCACCGCCCGGATGGCGGAGGGGGTGGCCAGTTTCGATCGCGACGAATGGGATGCCTGCGCAGGCACCACCAACCCGTTCGTTTCGCATGATTTCCTGTCGGCGCTCGAAGTGTCGGGCAGTGCGGTCGCGCGCACCGGCTGGCAACCGGTGCCGATCGCGGTCGATGGCCTCGACGGCCGCCCGGCCGCGATCCTGCCGGCCTATGCCAAGAGCCACAGCCAGGGCGAATATGTGTTCGACCATGGCTGGGCCGATGCCTGGCACCGCGCCGGCGGCCAATATTATCCGAAATTGCAGATCGCCGTGCCGTTCAGCCCGGTGCCCGGCCCGCGCCTGCTGCTGCGCGATCCCGACCTTGCCCCGCTGCTGATCGCGGCGGCCGAGGCGGTGGTGCGCGACAACGACATGTCGTCCGCGCATGCCACCTTCGTCGAGCCCGCGCAGGTGCCGCTGTTCGAAGCGGCCGGCTGGCTGATCCGGGCCGACCGGCAGTTTCATTGGACCAATCGCGGCTATCGATGCTTCGATGATTTCCTCGCCCAGCTGTCGTCGCGCAAACGCAAGACGATCCGCAAGGAGCGCACCGCGGCGGTCGAAGGGCTCGAGATCGTCCATTTGAGCGGCGCCGCGCTCGAGGAGCGGCACTGGGACGCCTTCTGGCATTTCTATCAGGACACCGGCGCGCGCAAATGGGGGCGGCCCTATCTGACCCGATCCTTTTTCAGCCTGCTCGGCGAGCGGATGGCCGACCGGGTGCTGCTGATCATGGCGCTGCGCGCCGGCAGGCCGATCGCCGGCGCGCTCAACCTGATCGGCGCCGATGCGCTCTATGGCCGCAACTGGGGCGCGATCGAGGACGTGCCCTTCCTTCACTTCGAGCTATGCTATTATCAGGCGATCGAGGCTGCGATCGCGCGCGGGCTCCAGCGGGTCGAGGCCGGCGCTCAGGGCGAGCACAAGCTGGCCCGTGGCTATGAGCCGGTCGCAACCTGGTCGGCGCACTATATTCCCAATCCCAATTTCCGCCGCGCGGTCGCCGATTATCTCGAGCATGAGCGCCGCGCGATCGCGGCGAACATCGAAAACCTGGCGGATTTTATGCCCTTCCGGCGCGGGTAGAGCGGTTTCCGGGCAGATGGGATCGTCTCACGACTTGGAAATCGCGGTAAAACGACAATCTGGAGCGCTCGACCCGGTGCGACCGGGCCGAGAACCGCTCCAGGAGCGCGCGAGGCTAAACAAACGCGTCGGCATCGGCTATTTGGAGCAGGATGCTCATTCCTTTCCTCGGTGAAAAACCGTTCTTCGACGACAAGAATCACGCCTTCTGGGTACTCCAGTCGGCCGGCTGGACCGGTTATTTCGTGCTACGCTCCCTGGGCGGGCTGGCGAACAATATGGGCCTGCTGTTCGTCGTGCCCACCGCGCTGACCACCGCAACCGGCTATTCGCTCACGCTGTTGATGGCGTCGGCCTTCCGCCGGCTGATCAAGCTGAAGCCGATAGTAACCTGGACGGTTTCGATCCTGATCCTGGTGGTCGCGGCTGCGATTTTCTCGTCGATCGAGACCTGGGCGCACGCCACTTTCTACCGCCCGCAGGAAATGCCCGAGGGCATCCAGTTCTTCGGCGCGATCCTGCTCGATTTCTCGCTGCTCGCCGCCTGGTCGGCGCTCTATTACGGCATCAACTTCTACCTGCTGCTCGAACAGCAGAGCGACCGGGTGGTGCGGCTCGAGAGCCAGGCGTCTTCGGCGCAGCTGGCGATGCTGCGCTACCAGCTCAACCCCCATTTCCTGTTCAACACGCTGAACTCGATCTCCACGCTGGTGCTGCTCAAGGAAACCCAGCGCGCCAATGCGATGCTGTCGCGGCTCTCCTCCTTTCTGCGCTACACCCTCGCCAACGAGCCCGAGGGCACGGTGAGCCTGACCCAGGAGGTCGAGACGCTCAAGCTGTACCTCGAAATCGAGAAGATGCGCTTCGAGGACCGGCTGCGAGCGCATTTCGAGATCGATCCGGCGGCATCGGAGGTCCGGCTGCCGTCGCTGCTGCTTCAGCCGCTCGTCGAAAACGCCATAAAATACGCGGTGACGCCGCTCGAGGAAGGGGCGGACATCAGCGTTCAGGCCCGGGTGATGGGGGGCGATCATGAGCGCCGTGTGATCATCACCGTATCCGATACCGGCCCGGGGTTGACCGACGGTGCTGCACGCCCCACCTATTCAACAGGCGTCGGTTTGGCGAACATTCGCGACAGACTGGCGCAGGCCTATGGCACCGATCAACGATTTGAGGTCCAGACTGGCCGGGACGAAGGCTTCGGTGTCCTGATCGACATCCCCTTCCAGACCGCGAAACAGCGCAAGGATTTTGAATGACCATCCGAACCATTCTCGTCGATGACGAGCCGCTGGCCATCCAGGGCCTTCAACTGAGGCTTGCCCCCCACGAGGATGTCGAAATCATCGAAACCTGCCTGAATGGCCGGGAGGCCATCCGGGCGATCAAGACCCACAAGCCGGACCTCGTGTTCCTGGACATCCAGATGCCGGGATTCGACGGCTTTTCGGTGATCCAGGGCTTGATGGAAGTCGAACCGCCGCTGTTCGTCTTCGTCACCGCTTATCAGGACCACGCGATCCGCGCCTTCGAGGCGCAGGCGATGGACTATCTGCTGAAGCCGGTCGACGAGCAGCGCCTCGCCGACACGCTCGACCGGGTCCGCCAGCGGCTCGCCGAGAAGCGTGGCGTCGAGGAAGCCGGCCGACTCAAGGAGGTGCTGGCCGAAGTCGCCCCCGACGCGGCCGACAATTTCGTCGACGGCGACGACGCCCCGGCCTCGAATCGTTTCGAGAAGCTGATCAACATCAAGGATCGCGGCCAGATATTCCGTGTGGACGTCGATACCATCGAGCGGATCGATGCGGCGGGCGACTATATGTGCATCTATACCGGCGACAACACGCTGATCCTGCGCGAGACGATGAAGGACCTCGAGAAGCGCCTCGATCCACGCCGCTTCCAGCGCGTCCACCGGTCGACGATCGTCAATCTGGACCTGGTCCGGCAGGTCAAGCCGCACACCAACGGCGAATGCTTCCTGGTGCTCGATTCGGGTGCGCAGGTGAAGGTCAGCCGCTCTTATCGCGAGGTTGTCGCCCGCTTCGTCCATTGACTTCTTCCTGTCTCCCCGGAACGGGGTGAAACAGGAGACGCCACCATGACCTTTCGCCCGCGCCGTACCGCACTCTACATGCCCGCATCGAATCTGCGCGCGATCGAGAAGGCGCGCAGCCTGCCGTGCGACGTGGTCATCCTCGATCTCGAGGATTCGGTGGCGCCCGAGGCGAAGGAGCAGGCCCGCGCCAATGCGGTCGACGCCGTCCGAGCTGGCGGTTTCGGCAGCCGCGAGCTGGTGATACGGGTCAATGCGATCGATACGCCTTGGGGCGCAGCCGATATCGCGGCGGCCGGCGCATCGGGGGTAGATGCCGTGCTGGCGCCCAAGGTGGGCGATCCCGAGACGGTGAGACGCTATCATGCTGCGATGGCGGCCGCGGATGCGGGGATGGGTTTCTGGGCCATGATCGAAAGCGTGCGGGCGATCTTTCGGCTCGAGCCGATCGCCGAGGCCATGGCGGCGCGGCCGGGCTGCTTCGTGCTCGGCACCAATGATCTCGCCAAGGAGATGGGTGCCCGCCTCACCGTCGAGCGCACCCCCTTTCTGGGGATGATGGCGCAGGCCGTGGCGGCGGCGAAGGGTTACGGCCTCGCCGCGCTCGACAGCGTCTATAATGCTTTCGACGACGATGCGGGGCTGGAGCGGCAGTGCGCCGAGGCGAGGGACTATGGCTTCGACGGCAAGACGGTGATTCATCCGCGCCAGATCGACATCGCAAACCGCCTGTTCAGCCCTTCGGAGCAGGAGATCGCCTGGGCGGAGGCGGCAGTCGCCGGCTTCGACGATCCGGAAAACCGGTCGAAGGGCGCTATCCGCGTTGGCGGAGAAATGGTGGAGCGGCTGCACCTTGATCGGGCGCACGCCATTCTCGCGATGACGGCCGACCGGCTAGGCTAGGGCCAGAGCCGCTCAGCGTAAAGGCCGTAAATGTGCGACTTTGAGCACTTAATCAGCGATGCTACGCGTGCAGGGTAATTACCGCTGACACCCGGAAGGGAAGGACAGGCTGACGCGGGCCCAGAACTTCATGCATCGCGTGCAGGCGCGATTGGCTGTCGATCGCACGACCGTCGGCCTTTCGATGCTGCTTGCCGCCGTCGCCATAGCGGCGGTCGTCGAGGCGATATCCGTGTCGGGTCCTCCGGAAGCCGCAGCGCATCGTGCGTTGGTCGGGGTGCTTGTCGTGGCAGGCGGATCGGCGGCGGCTGCGCTGACCTGGCTGTGGCGGACGCGGCCCGGTGCCCGGCTGCTGCTGGCGCGCCGGGAACTGGTGCAGGCGGTGGAATTCGCGGCGGTGATGGTGGTCGACGAGCAGGACGTGATCCGGCACTGGTCGCGGGGATGCGAGGAGCTCTTCGGCTGGAGCGCCGAGGAAGCGGAGGGCCAATCCCCCCGGGTGCTGCTGAACAGCCGGACTGTCGAGGAGGAGTCGGAACTCTGGCGACAGCTCAGAAGAGAGGGGCGCTGCGACCTCGACGCGGTCCACCGCCATCGCGACGGACGCGAGCTCATCATCCATCATGCCGTCAAGTTGTTCGACCATCCCGACGGCCGCTTTTCGGCCGTGAACGCGCTGACCGACGTGACCGAATGGCGCCGGGCGGAAGCCGCATTGCGGCTCAGCGAGGCACGGCTCGCCACCGCCGTCTCGGTCCAGGGAATCTTCATCTATGAGATCGACCTGATCACGGGGGAGACGATCTGGACGACCGATGGCGCGTTTTTCGGAGGGGCGTCGAATTCGCATCGCGGACCCGGCGAGAGTTTCCTGTGGGGCGCGGAGAGCAACGCGCTGGTTCGTGAGATCGTCGACGATGCGATCGCAGGAGGCCAGGATCGTGCCCATTTCGACTTCGAATTTCCTTATCCCGATGGCAGCCAGCGACTCGCCGAAGGCTGGGCGCGAATCATTCGCGATGACGACGGCCGGGCGGTGCGGCTGCTCGGCACCCACCTCGACGTGACCGAGCGCCGTGCGCGCGAGCGGGCGCTGCGCGCCGGCGAGGCCGAGCGGCGCGCGATCCTGGCAACAGTGCCCGACGCGATGTTCGTGTGCAGCGAGCACGGCGTGATCCGTGCCTGCAGCACGACGGCCTGCCAGTTGTTCGGCTATCAGGAAGCCAAGTTGCTCGGCCGCAACCTGCTTGACCTGATCGAAGACGGACGAGGCGACGAGACCATGTGCTGCGAGATGCTCCATGCCGTGAACGAGGACGGCGAAGCGGTCTGGCCGCGGCCCCTCAACGTCCGTCGCGCCGATGGCGAGCTCGTTCCGACTTCGTTCCTGATCGGTGACGCGACGGTGGAGGGAACCCGCATGTACGTCATCATCGGGCGGGACATGCGGGCTACGATCGCTTCGGAGGAGCGGTTTCACCGCCTCAGCAACGATCTCGCCCAGGTTTCCCGTCTGGGCATGATGGGTGAGATGGCGGCCGCGCTCGCCCATGAACTCAGCCAGCCACTCTCGGCAATCGTCAATTTCCTGGGGGCTGCCGACCTGATGCTCGATGCCGACCCCCGTGCCGATGTGCAGCGCCTGCGCAGCGCGCTCAGTTCAGCCGGCGGCCAGGCGGCGCGCGCGGGCGAGATCATCCGGCGTTTGCGCGCCTTCATCCTGCGGGGAGAGGCAGACATGCGCGCCGAGCGGCTGGCCAGCCTGGTGCGGGAGGCGGCAACACTGGCGCTGTTCAATACAAGCAGCTTTGGCGTCCGCCTCTCCTACGACTTCGAGCATGAGCATCGGCTGGTGCTGGGCGATCGTATCCAGATCCAGCAGGTGCTCGTCAATTTGATAAGAAATGCCGCCGATGCGATGGCGGCGCATGGCGGCGAGCGACGCGACCTGACGATTTCCACGACAATGGCGAGAGACAATCTGATCGAGATAGTGGTGCGCGATTCGGGACCGGGCATCGCCCCGGAGATGCTCGAACGGCTGTTCAGCCCCTTTGCAACCACCAAGCGCGAAGGGCTCGGCTTCGGCCTCGCCATTTCGCGCCGGATCGTCGAGGCGCATGGCGGCCAGTTGTCCGCCGAGCCCGCACCGGACGGTGGTGCGATCTTTCGCTTCACCTTGCCGGTGATGGAGGAGGTGCCGGCATGATGGCGCGTCATATCTACATCGTCGACGACGACGACGCCCTCCGCCACTCGGTCGAGGTGCTGCTCGATGTCGCCGGCGGCTTCGCGACCGCCTCCTTTGCGTCGGGGGAGGCCTTCCTCGATCGCGTTCCCTATGTCGAGGCCGGCTGCGTACTGCTCGATCTCAACATGCCGGGGCTCGACGGGCTCGAGGTCCTGCGCCGGCTGCAGCAGATCGACGACCGGTTCGAGACCATCCTGCTGACGGGCCAGGGCGATATCGGGGTGGCGGTCGAGGCGATGAAGGCGGGCGCGATGGATTTCATCGAGAAGCCGTATGACAATCGCATGCTCCTTACGGCGCTAGACAATGGCTTCGCCCGGATCGAGGACCGTGAGCGGGAAGCGAATGCGATCCAGGAGGCGCGGGAGCATATCGAGCGGCTCACGCCGCGCGAGCGCGACGTGCTGCTCGGCCTGATCGATGGCAAGGCCAATAAGATCATCGCCTATGAACTCGATATTTCGCCGCGAACCGTCGAGATCTACCGGGCGAACCTGATGGACAAGCTTGGCGTGCGCAGCGTCGCGGAAGCGGTTCGCATTGCCTTTGCGGCGGGGCTGGTGCCGGTTTTCCGCCGCTGACGATCGGTCTCGCGCCGCAGAAATGGCGGCGGAACAAAGGGTCCGACTTGCTGTTGGGGCATCCAGGGCTTGCCAACTGCTCGCTGCGCCGCAACATCGTTCCATCCGCCGTTTCTGGAGACCATGCGCTCATGTCTTCTTCGTCAAAACCCTTCGCTGTTCTCGTCACCGGCGGTGCCGGTTATATCGGCAGCCATGCCGTGCTCGCGCTGCTCGATGCGGGGTGGCGGGTGTCGGTCATCGACAATCTCGTCACCGGCTTCCAATGGGCCGTCGATCCCCGCGCACGCTTCCACGAAGGCGACATCGCCGACGAGACACTGCTGGCCCGCATTATCGCCGAAGACCGCATCGGCGCGATCCTGCATTTCGCGGGATCTGTGGTGGTGCCCGAATCGGTCGAGGACCCGCTCAAATATTACCACAACAACACTGCCAACAGCCGCTCGCTGATCGACAGCGCGGTGCGCGGCGGGGTACGCCATTTCATCTTCTCGTCGACCGCGGCGACCTATGGCATCCCCGACGAGATTCCGGTGCGCGAGGATATGCCGACCTCGCCGATCAACCCCTATGGCATGTCCAAGCTGATGACCGAGGTGATGCTGCGCGATGTCGCCGCCGCCCATCCGATCAACTATTGTGCGCTGCGCTATTTCAATGTCGCCGGCGCCGATCCGCAGGGCCGCACCGGCCAGTCCACCGCAGGCGCCACGCACCTGATCAAGGTCGCGGTCGAAGCGGCGACCGGCAAGCGCGCGGAGGTGGCGATCTTCGGCACCGACTATGCGACGCCCGACGGCACCGGGGTGCGTGACTATATCCATGTCTCCGATCTGGCCGACGCGCATCTCCACGCGCTCGACACGCTGATTGCCGCACCGGATAGCAGCCACGTGATGAACTGCGGCTATGGCCGCGGCTTTTCCGTGCTTGAAGTGCTCGATTCGGTCGATCGTGTGACCAACCAGACCATCGTCCGTCGCATGGAACCGCGCCGCGCCGGCGATCCCGATGCGCTCGTCGCCGACAACGGCAGGATTCTGGCGACGACTCCATGGCGGCCGAAACTCGACGACCTCGACACCATCGTGGCGCACGCGCTGGCATGGGAGCGCAGGCTGGCGGAGCGTTAGGGAAATGATCCCTCAAAAGCCGGACGCAGGCATACGCCCCGCTTGGCTTCGCACTAATAAGGCGCGGCTGCCATTCGGCAGCTTCCGGATACGCCCGATCCGAACGACGCGTCAGAATTCCGCGTCAAGCTCCTCGACTTCCTCCGGCTCGGCCAACGCCGCCTTGGTCCATTCCCGCATCAGCGGCCACTCGCCGATCGTGGCGCAATAGCTCCGGCAGACGGGATCGAGCGGGATTGCATAAGAGATGAAGCGGGTGGCGACCGGCGCGAACATCGCGTCGGCGACGCAGGGCTTATTGCCGAACAGCCAGGGTCCGCCATAGCGCTGGATACAGTCCCGCCAGATCGCCTGGATCCGCTCGATATCGGGGCGCGCGCCGGCGAACAGGCGGAAGCTGTCGTGGCGCGCCCGCAGGTTCATGGGCAAGGCGGAGCGAAGATTCTGGAATCCCGAGTGGATTTCTCCGGAGACCGAGCGGCAGTGGGCGCGGGCAAGCTTGTCCGCCGGATACAGGCCTGCGTCGGGAAAGCTCTCATGGAGATATTCGGCGATCGCCAGCGTGTCCCATATGCTGGCCCCTTCATGGGTCAGCCGCGGCACCAGCACGGAGGGCGAGAGCAGCAGCAGTTCGGCGCGTTGCCCGGGCGCGTCGATCGGCACGGCCTCCTCAACGAGTTCGAGGCCCGCCAGCTTGCACAGAAGCCAGCCGCGCAGCGACCAGGATGAGTAGTTTCGGCTCGAAATCGTCAGGATCGCTTCGGGCATCGATGTCCCCCTTCGGCACGATCATGACATTAATTCATTGAAAGCGTCAAAATTTTATGGCGGTGCAGCATAAGGTCGTTAACGTATGTAAGTTGAGCAGATGGCCTACTGCTGCTCGGGGGACAATGCGGTCATGCTGTACCAGTTTTACCAGACCATGACCGACATGAGCGAGCCGTTCCGCATGTTCGCAAGCGCGGGGCTCAGCGCCCGGCCGCTGTTCGGGCAGTTGGGCAAGCAGCCGCTCGCCAACAGCATGTTCGCGGCGCTCGATATGGTCGCTCACACCAAGCTCATCGCCGAGCGGCCGGCCTATCGAATTCACACTGCGCTGTCAGGTAACAGCGAGGTGGCGGTGCGCGAGGAACTGATCGCCGCTACGCCGTTCGCCGACCTGCTCCATTTCGCCAAGGATGAAGCTTCGGTCGTCCAGCCCAAGATCCTGCTGGTCGCGCCGATCTCCGGCCACTTCGCGACCTTGCTTCGCAACACGGTGCAGACCCTGCTGCGCGACCATGACGTCTATATCACCGACTGGAAGAACGCTCGCGACATACCACTAGCCGCCGGCCGCTTCGGGTTCGACGATTATGTCGATCACGTCATCCACTTCCTCGAGCAGATCGGCCCACCCGTCCACATGGTCGCAGTGTGCCAGCCCTGTGTGCCGGCGCTTGCCGCCGTCGCGCTGATGTCGAAGAGGGATAACCCGGCAACGCCGCTCAGCCTGACCCTGATGGGTGGGCCGGTCGACGTGCGGATCAATCCCACGGTGGTGAATGATCTGGCCAATCAGCATGATTTCGAATGGTTCGAGCAGAATGTCATCTCCTCGGTGCCGTGGCGCTATGATGGGCGAGCGCGGCGGGTCTATCCGGGTTTCCTCCAACTGACCGCCTTCATGGCGATGAACGCGGCGCGCCACCAGGAACAGCACCGTGCGCTCTACCAGCATCTGGCCGACGGCGAGGAGGAGCAGGCCAGGATGATCCGCGATTTCTACGACGAATATTTCGCGGTGCTCGACCTGACCGCCGAATTCTATCTCGAGACGATCGACCGGGTGTTCCAGCGCGCGTTGCTGGCCAAGGGCGAACTGGACTATCGCGGAGAGCGGGTCGACTGCGCCGCCATCAAGCGCACCGCGCTGCTCACCGTCGAAGGCGAACGCGACGATATCTGCGCGGTTGGACAGACCGCGGCGGCGCATGATCTGTGCTCGGGACTGAGGCCGCACATGAAGCGCCACTATCTCCAGGCCGGCGTCGGCCATTATGGCGTGTTCAGCGGGCGCAAGTGGGACAATCAGATCTACCCGCAAGTCAGGAACTTCATCCTCGGCGCGAGCTGAGTTCCCCGATCCAGACGCCATTCCCCACGCCCGCCCGCTTCCCCTCAAGAACCGGCAAAAAAAGGGGCCGGTCCACTGGGGGCCGGCCCTTAAAGTTTTAGGAGAGGATGCCTGAAAGGCCCATTCTTTGTGCAAGTGCGAACAAAAAAACGCAAGGGGAAAAACGACGTCTCGCATGAAAAAATATCAATGCATTGAGAACGAACGATATTTTATATTCAGCTGTGTAAGCCCGCTGCAACTGCGTTCTGTCTCTCTCGCACTTGCAAGATCGATTATGTGATGGATTGCCAGAGTCGGCCCCGAGGACCAAGCTGGCAGCTTGGCGGCGAGGGATAAGGAAATGTCGGAAAACCGCGGAATCGGCGTGGGTGCCCGCGAACTGACCCTGCGCGGGCTGCTGCTCGGTGCGCTGATCACCATCGTCTTCACCTCGGCCAACGTCTATCTGGGACTTAAGGTCGGCCTCACCTTCGCGACGTCGATTCCCGCTGCGGTGATCTCCATGGCGATCCTGCGACTCGTGCGCACCAGCAACATCTTCGAAAACAACATCGTGCAGACGGTGGCGTCGGCGGCCGGCTGCATAGCCTCGATCATCTTCGTGCTGCCGGGCCTCGTCATGGTCGGCTGGTGGCAGGGCTTCCCCTTCTGGCAGAGCTTCCTGCTGTGCGCGTCGGGCGGGATGATGGGCGTGGTGCTGTCGGTGCCGCTGCGCCGGGCACTGGTGACCGGATCGGACCTGCCCTATCCCGAGGGCGTTGCTGCCGCGGAAGTGCTGCGCGTCGGCACCGGGACGCGCGAGGGGGCCGCCGAAGCGGGGGCGGGGCTCAGGATCATCCTCGCGGGCTCGGTCGCCTCGATGGGGTTCGCGCTGCTTGCGGCAACCCGTCTGGTGGCCGCCGAGGCATCGACCTGGTTTCGCATCGGCACCAGCTATGCCGCCACCGGGTTGTGGACGTCGTTGTCCTTCGCGCTGCTTGGCGCGGGACATCTGGTCGGACTGTCGGTGGGGCTGGCGATGGGGCTCGGCCTGGTCATCGCCTTCGGCATCGCGACGCCGATCCTGAGCGCGCTGGCGGCGATGCCCGGACCGGCCGAGGCGGCGGCCTTGTCGGTGTTCGGCAGCGACGTGCGCTTCCTGGGCGCGGGCGTGATCGGTGCCGCGGCGATCTGGACGATGGGCAAGCTGGCGCGTCCGCTATGGCGCGGCATGGCCGGCGCGATGGCGGCCTCGAAGGCGCGCAAGGCGTCCGCCGAACTGCTGCCGGTCGAGGAACGCGACATCCCGGTCGGATGGCTTGCGCTGATCGTCGTGGCGATGGCGCCGCCGATCATCGGTCTGCTGTGGTATTTCGCCGGCGAAGGCCCGCTCGCCGGTTTCGCGCTGCCGCTGTCGCTCGGCTTCTATGTCTATGTGCTGGCGATGGGGGCGTTCGTGGCCGCGATCTGCGGTTACATGGCCGGCCTGATCGGATCGTCGAACAGTCCGGTATCGGGGTTGGGGATCCTCGCGGTGCTGGGATCGGCGCTGCTGCTGGCGGTGGCGGTCAAGCCGCTCGCCGGCTCGGGCGCGGGGCCGCAGCTGGTCGCCTTCGCGCTGTTCGTCACCGGGCTGGTGCTCGCCTGCGCGGTGATCGCCAACGACAATCTCCAGGATCTCAAGACCGGGCAATTGATCGGCGCCACGCCGTGGAAGCAGCAGGTCGCGCTGATGGTCGGCGTGCTGGCCGGATCTGCGGTGATCCCGCCGATTCTCGACCTGCTCAACGCCGCCTATGGTTTCGCGCCACTGCCGGGCACCGGCCTGCCGACGCCCCAGGCGCCGCTGCCCGCCCCGCAGGCGACGCTGATCGCGACGCTGGCGCGCGGCATATTGGGCGAGGGGCTCGACTGGCGGATGATCTTCATAGGGGCCGGGGTCGGACTGCTGCTGGTCGCGCTCGATGCCTGGCTGGGTCGGCGCGGCTGGCTGCGGCTGCCGCCACTCGCGGTCGGCATCGGCATCTACCTGCCGATGTCGGCGACGCTGCCGGTCGTGATCGGTGCGGTGATCGGCTATTATTACGATCGCCGCCGCGATCCGGTATCGCAGCGCATGGGCGTGCTGCTCGCCTCGGGCTTCATCGTCGGCGAGAGCCTGTTCGGCGTGCTGCTCGCAGGCCTTATCGTCGCGACCGGCAGCGGAGCCCCGCTCGCGCTGATCGGCGAAGGGCATGAGGGCGCGGCGATGGCGGCCGGCACCGCGCTGGTGATCGCAATGCTGGTCTGGCTGTACCGCTGGACGGCCAGGACGGCGGCCGAGGTCGGATAGCCGTCGCCGGGCGAGATTGCCAATTCGGCCCGGTGCCGCTATGGCCCGCGCCGGCTCTTTCAAATCCTCATCTCCAGGTGACACCCATGAAGATCAGCGGCGTGGACATCCGTCCCGGCAATATCATCGAATATGAAGGCGGCATCTGGCGCGCGGTCAAGATCCAGCACACCCAGCCCGGCAAGGGCGGCGCCTATATGCAGGTCGAGCTGAAGAACCTGATCGACGGACGCAAGAACAATGTCCGTTTCCGCTCGGCCGAGAGCGTCGAGCGTGTCCGCCTCGACACCACCGATTTCCAGTTCCTGTTCGCCGATGGCGAGTCCCTGACCTTCATGGACAAGGCGACCTACGAGCAGATCACCCTGCCGCGCGACCTGCTGGGCGATGCCGCCGCCTTCCTGCAGGACGGCATGGACGTGGTGATGGAGCTTTACGACGAGCGCCCGATCTCGGTGCAGCTGCCCGATACCGTCGAGGCGACCGTGGTCGAGGCCGACGCCGTGGTGAAGGGCCAGACCGCATCGTCGAGCTACAAGCCCGCGATCCTCGACAATGGCGTGCGCGTCATGGTGCCGCCGTTCATCGGCTCGGGCACCCGGATCGTCGTCGACGTCTACAGCCAGGAATATGTCCGCCGCGCCGAATAATCAGCGTCGAACGAAGCCGTTCGTCCCGAGCGTAGTCGAGGGACGTTGGCAGGCAGAACGTGTCTCGACTTCGCTCGACACGAACGGAGATGTACTTTGGTAGCCCATTCAGGTCTCATCACCGTCATGGACCGCGCGGCGCGCAAGGCTGCGCCGCGGCTGCGGCGCGACTTCAACGAGGTCCAGCAACTCCAGGTGAGCCGCAAGGGGCCCGCGGACTTCGTGTCGATGGCCGACCGGCGCGCCGAGGAGACCCTCTATGAGGAGCTCAAGCGGGCCCGGCCCGACTGGGGTTTCGTGATGGAGGAGGCCGGCATCGTCGAAGGCGATCCGTCGAAGCCGCGCTGGATCGTCGATCCGCTCGACGGCACCTCGAACTTCCTCCACGGCCTGCCCCACTTCGCGATCTCGATCGCGGTGGAGGAGCCGCGCACCGGCCAGGTTCGCGGCGAGGTGACGCAGGGGCTGATCTACCAGCCGCTCACCGACGAGAGCTTCTGGGCCGAAAAGGGCCGCGGCGCCTGGTTGCAGGACCGCCGGCTGCGCGTGTCGGCGCGGCGCGACCTCAGCGAGGCGCTGGTCGCGACCGGCATTCCCTTCCTCGGCCATGGCGATATCCGCGAATGGACCTCGATCTTCGCTTCGGTCGCGCCGGAAGTGGCGGGCATCCGCCGTTTCGGCTCGGCGGCGCTCGATCTCGCCTGGGTCGCGGCGGGGCGCTACGACGCCTTCTGGGAGGCAGACCTGCAGATCTGGGACGTGGCGGCGGGAATATTGCTGGTGCGCGAGGCCGGCGGTTTCGTCAGCGATTTCCGCGGCGGCGATCGGATGCACGAACGCAACGAATATCTCGCGACCAATGACGGGCTTGCGACCAAGCTGCACAAGCTGGTGGCGCAGGGGGTGAAGGGGCTTTGATCCGCTAATTTCGTCCTCCCAACCAAGGATGGAAGGACGAGGCAGATGGACGCCCGGGAAGCCCCGGCTGTTTGCGATTCATTCTCACCGGCGCGCCGTCTTGCTTAGCAGGTGCAGCGGGCCTAAACGTCCCGCGAAAGGCCGGATTCCCGGCCCGTTGCTCGGAGCTTCCTTCATGGCGACAGTCGCCGCCGGATATTTGCCGATCCTGCTGTTTCTGGGCGTGGCGCTCGTCCTGTCGAGCGCCTTCGTTTTCCTGCCGATGGCGGTTGGCCGGCTGACGGGCGCGCACAAGCCGAACCCGGAGAAGCTCACTGAATATGAATGCGGCTTTCCCGCCTTCGAGGACAGCCGCGCCCAGTTCGACGTGCGCTTCTATCTCATCGCCATCCTGTTCATCGTCTTCGATCTCGAAGCCGCCTTCCTGTATCCCTGGGCGGTATCGCTCGGCGGTATCGGGTTCGTCGGCTGGCTGTCGATGATGATCTTCCTGGTCGAGTTGCTGATCGGCTACATCTACGCGTGGAAGAAGGGAGCGCTGGAATGGGAGTGATCCTCGATCCGGCTCGGAATCCGCACCCGACCGAGAATTCCGACATCAGCGTCGCGCCCGACGCCGACTATTTCAAGGCGCTTCAATCGGAGGTCAGCGACAAGGGCTTCCTCGTCACCTCGACCGAGGAGCTGTTCCAGTGGGCGCGCACCGGCTCGCTGTGGTGGATGACCTTCGGCCTCGCCTGCTGCGCGGTCGAGATGATCCACGTCAACATGCCGCGCTACGATCTCGAGCGCTTCGGCGCCGCGCCGCGCGCTTCACCGCGCCAGTCGGACGTGATGATCGTCGCCGGCACGCTGTGCAACAAGATGGCCCCCGCGCTGCGGCGGGTCTATGATCAGATGTCCGAGCCCAAATATGTGATCTCGATGGGCAGCTGCGCCAATGGCGGCGGCTATTATCACTATAGCTATTCAGTGGTGCGCGGCTGCGACCGGATCGTGCCGGTCGACATCTATGTCCCCGGCTGCCCACCGACCGCCGAGGCGCTGCTCTATGGCATCATGCAGCTGCAGCGGAAGATCCGCCGGGTCGGGACGCTCGAACGGTGAGGGGTTAACGATGGCCACGTCTCTCACCTTTCCCCGTTTCGCGTCGAATGACGGGATCGTCGAAGCCGCCACCGCCGCGCTGGGCGACCGGCTGCTCGGCGTGCGCATCTGCGTCGGCGAGATCGCGCTGCATGTGCGCCGCGACAGCATCGTGGACGTGCTCCGCACCCTGCGCGACGAGCTCGAATATCAGCAGCTGATGGAGATCGCCGGGGTCGACTATCCGGATCGACCCGAGCGGTTCGAAGTGGTCTATTGCCTGCTCAGCCTGACGAAGAACCATCGCATCCGCGTCCATGTCAGCACCGACGCGGAGACGCCGGTTCCGTCGGTGACCGGACTGTGGCCGGTCGCCGGCTGGCTCGAACGCGAAGTGTTCGACATGTATGGCGTGCTGTTCGACGGCAATCCCGACCTGCGGCGCATCCTCACCGACTATGGCTTTCGCGGCCATCCGCAGCGCAAGGATTTCCCGCTGACCGGCTATGTCGAGCTGCGCTATTCCGAAGTCCACAAGCGCGTGGTCTATGAGCCGGTCAAGCTGGCCCAGGATTTCCGCAGCTTCGACTTCATGAGTCCCTGGGAAGGGGCCGACTATATCCTGCCGGGCGACGAGAAGGTGTCGCCGACCCAGCCGGGCGCGCCGACGCCAGCGCCCGCACCGGCCAGCCCCGCGCCCTCGCCGGTCGCCGCCACGCCGCCGCCGGGAACGCCGAAGACAACCGACAGCGTCGCGCAGACGGGCGAGGGCAAGGCCGATCCCAAGGGCGACGGGGCGAAGAAATGATGGTGAACTCCTCCTCCGTCATTCCAGCGCAAGCTGGAATCCCCCTTTTCTTCAATCTCAGCGAAGGCAATGAGATCCCAGCTTTCGCTGGGATGACGCATTGCGACGGGATGGCGGCATGACCGATCTCCGCGCCTATCCGGAAGCGGGCACCAACGTGCCGCCGTCGCAGGGCGTCACCGACGCGCCGGCCTCGCCTGACGTCCAGATCCAGAACTACACGATCAACTTCGGTCCCCAGCATCCGGCCGCGCACGGCGTGCTGCGGATGGTGATGGAGCTCGACGGCGAGATCGTCGAGCGGGTCGATCCGCATGTCGGGCTGCTGCATCGCGGCACCGAGAAGCTGATCGAGTACAAGACCTATCTCCAGGCACTGCCCTATTTCGACCGGCTCGACTATTGCTCGCCGCTGGCGATGGAGCACAGCTATGTGCTGGCGATCGAGAAGCTGCTCCAGCTCGAAGTGCCGTTGCGCGCGCAATATCTGCGGGTGCTGTTCGCCGAGCTGACCCGCATCTGCAACCACATGCTCAACCTGGGCTCGCACGTCATGGACGTCGGCGCGATGACGCCGAACCTGTGGCTGTTCGAAGTCCGCGAGGATTGCCTCAACTTCTTCGAGCGCGCGTCGGGCGCGCGCATGCACGCCGCCTGGTTTCGCCCCGGCGGCGTCCATCAGGATGTGCCGCTCAAGCTGCTGACCGACATGGCCGACTGGCTCGACACCCGCCTGCCGCGGCTGTTCGAGGACGCGATCAGCCTTGTCGCGGACAACCGCATCTTCAAGCAGCGCAATGTCGACATCGGCACGGTGAGCCGCGACGATGCGATCGCCTGGGGCTTCTCCGGCCCGATGATCCGCGCCGCCGGCATCCCGTGGGACATCCGCAAGAGCCAGCCCTACGACGTCTATGACCGGATGGACTTCGAGATTCCGGTCGGCACGCGCGGCGACTGCTATGATCGTTTCATGGTCCGGGTCGAAGAAGTGCGGCAGTCGGCGCGCATCATGAGGCAGTGCCTGACCGAGATGCCCGAAGGTCCGATCGCCAGCCTCGACCGCAAGGTGGTGCCGCCGAAGCGCGGCGAGATGAAGCGCTCGATGGAAGCGCTGATCCACCATTTCAAACTGTACACCGAGGGCTTCCACGTTCCCGCCGGCGACGTCTATGTCGCGACCGAGAGCCCGAAGGGCGAGTTCGGCGTCTATCTGGTCTCCGACGGCAGCAACAAACCCTATCGCTGCAAGATCCGCCCGACCGGCTTCAGCCATCTCCAGGCGATGGACTTCATGATGAAGGGCCACATGCTCGCCGACACCACCGCGGTGCTGTCCGCCATCGACATCGTGTTCGGGGAGGTCGACCGCTAATGTCTGACGCAGCCTATATCCCGGACGAGGCCGAGACGCGCGCGCGCTGGGGCGGGTTCGCCTGGACGGCCGAGAATGCCGAACAGGCGCAGAAAATCATCGCGCGCTATCCGCCGGGGCGGCAGCAGTCGGCGGTGATGCCGCTGCTCGATCTGGCGCAGCGCCAGGTTGGCGCGGAGACGCAGACCCAGGGCTGGCTGCCGATCCCGGTGATGGAATATATCGGCAAGCAGCTCGGCATGGCCTATATCCGCGTGCTCGAGGTCGCCAGCTTCTACACCATGTATAATCTGGCGCCGGTCGGCCGCTATCATGTTCAGGTGTGCGGGACGACGCCGTGCATGCTGCGCGGCTCGGACGACGTGCTCGACGCCTGTTATAAGAAGGGCCTGAAGAAGGGCTCGACCACCGCGGACGGGCTGTTCACCTTGACCGAGGTCGAGTGCCTGGGCGCCTGCGCCAACGCGCCGATGGTCCAGATCAACGACGATAATTACGAAGACCTGACCTTCGAGACGACGACGGCGATCCTCGAGGCGCTGGCCAAGGGCGAGCAGCCCAGGATCGGCCCCCAGATCGAGCGCAAGACGAGCTGCCCCGAGGGCGGCCCGACCACGCTCAAGGAGATGGTGTCCGAGAACCACGACTATCGTGGACGCTGGGGAACGCCGGCATGAGCGCGCTGATCTCGATCATCGTTACGATCATCGTGGCGGTCATCCTCATCAAGCTGACCTTCAAGCTGCTCGGCATCGCCATCGCGCTGGCGATCGGGGTGGCGGTGTACTTGATCGCGTCGAAGCTGTTCGGGAAATCGGCATGATGGCGGCTCCTAATTTCGTCATTTCAGCGAAAGCTGGAATCTCCGTTTCCCTCACCGCCAATCGAGGCAGTGGGATCCCAGCTTTCGCTGGGATGACGCATCTTGTTCAGGGCAGCCGTCATGCTTGACGACAAGGATCGCATCTTTACCAATCTCTACGGCTTCCAGCCGTGGAACCTCGAGGCCGCGCGCAAGCGGGGCGACTGGGACGACACCAGGGCGCTGATGGCGCGCGGGCAGGACCAGATCATCGAGGACATCAAGACCTCGGGCCTGCGCGGCCGCGGCGGCGCGGGCTTCCCGACCGGCATGAAGTGGAGCTTCATGCCCAAGGAGCCCAAGCCGGGCAAGCCGAGCTTCCTGGTGATCAACGCCGACGAATCCGAGCCCGGTTCGTGCAAGGATCGCGAGATCATCCGCCACGATCCGCACAAGCTGATCGAGGGCGCGCTGATCGCCGGCTTCGCGATGCGCGCGCGCGCAGCCTATATCTATATCCGCGGCGAATTCATCTACGAGGCGAAGGTCCTCTTCGCCGCCGTCGAGGAGGCTTATGCGGCCGGCCTGCTCGGCAAGAACGCTGCCGGATCGGGTTATGATTTCGACGTCTTCGTCCATCGCGGCGCGGGCGCCTATATCTGCGGCGAGGAAACCGCGCAGATCGAGAGCCTTGAAGGCAAGAAGGGCCAGCCCCGCCTCAAGCCGCCTTTCCCGGCCGGTGCCGGACTCTATGGCTGCCCTACCACGGTCAACAACGTCGAATCGATCGCGGTGGCGCCGACCATCCTGCGACGCGGCGCAGAATGGTTCGCGGGCATCGGCCGCGCGGGCAACCAGGGCACCAAGCTGTTCCAGATCTCGGGCCATGTGAACAAGCCCTGCGTGGTCGAGGAAGCGATGGGCATCTCGTTCGAGGAGCTGATCGACAAGCATGCCGGCGGAATCCGCGGCGGCTGGGACAATCTTCTCGCGGTGATCCCCGGTGGCTCCTCGGTGCCGCTCGTGCCGGCGGCGCAGATCAAGGACGCGCCGATGGACTTCGACGGGCTGAAGGCGCTCGGCTCGGGCCTCGGCACCGCCGCCGTCATCGTCATGGACAAGTCGACCGACATCGTCCGCGCGATCAGCCGTCTGTCCTATTTCTATAAGCATGAGAGCTGCGGCCAGTGCACGCCGTGCCGCGAGGGCACCGGCTGGATGTGGCGGGTGATGGAGCGGCTGCGCACCGGCGACGCGGCGGTCGAGGAGATCGACATGCTGCTCGACGTCACCAAGCAGGTCGAGGGCCACACTATCTGCGCCTTGGGCGACGCCGCGGCCTGGCCGATCCAGGGCCTGCTGCGCCACTTCCGCCCGGAGGTGGAGCGCCGGATCGCCGAGAAGAGCGGCGCCTTTGCGGAGGCGGCGGAGTGAAGGTGGGCCGTTTGAGTTTGGTGCTCGGAGCGCTCGCGATGCTTGGCGCAACGCCGGCGCTTGCCGAAAATGTGGCGCCCTCGAGGCTGAACAACAAGCGGGCCGAGTTGAAGCTTTACAACCTCATGTCGCCCGCCGATCGCGGCCGCGCTACGATGCTGGCCTTTTCCCAATGCCTGATACGCGACAATCTCCCCGCGGTGCGCAAGGCGGTTGCATTGTTCCCGGACAGTCCGGAGGCCGATAACCAACTTCGCAAGGTGGCCACCGATGAATGTCTGGTCGGTGAGATCGAAGGCGGTGGCGAAATCCGCTACAGCTTCCGCTTGGCGCGTGGCGCCCTGTTCCAGGCGCTGTATCTCAACAAATTCGCCAAGGCTGCGCCTGTGTTGCCCGCCGAACCGCTCGTCCTGGAGTCGGAAACCGTTGGGCAAGACCCCGAGGCTGCGCGCAACTATATCGGACTTCGCCGCTTCACCGAGTGCGTCGTTCGCACCGATCCGGCGGTGAGCCGCGCCATCCTGTTGCCGCCCGTCGGCAGCAAGGAGGAAGGCGAAGCTTATAAGCCGCTGGCGCCGCTGCTCGGCCCCTGCCTGCCGGAGGGCATGAAGATCAGTTTCAGCAAGTCGATCCTGGGTGGCTTGATCGCCGAAGTCATGTACCGGCTGTCGACCCAGGCCCCCTCCGCATCCGTCGCAGGAAAATACTGATGCCCAAGCTCACCGTAGACGGGATCGAGGTCGAAGTCCCCGCTGGCGCCACGGTGCTTCAGGCCTGCGAAGCCGCGGGCAAGGAGATACCACGCTTCTGCTATCATGAGCGGCTGTCGATCGCCGGCAATTGCCGGATGTGCCTGGTCGAGGTGAAGCCCGGCCCGCCCAAGCCGCAGGCGTCGTGCGCGCTGCCCGCCGCCGACAAGCAGGAGGTGTTCACCCAGACGCCGATGGTGAAGAAGGCGCGTGAGGGGGTGATGGAGTTCCTGCTCATCAACCACCCGCTCGATTGCCCGATCTGCGACCAGGGCGGCGAATGCGACCTGCAGGACCAGTCGATCGCCTATGGCAAGGGTGCGAGCCGCTTCCACGAGAACAAGCGCGCCGTCACCGACAAATATATGGGCCCGATCGTCAAGACGACGATGACCCGCTGCATCCAGTGCACCCGCTGCGTCCGCTTCGCCGAGGAGGTCTCCGGCATCGAGGAGATCGGCGCGATCTATCGCGGCGAGAATATGCAGATCACCTCCTATCTCGAGCAGGCGGTGACCAGCGAGCTTTCGGGCAATGTCGTCGACCTGTGCCCGGTCGGCGCGCTTACCAGCAAGCCCTATGCGTTCGAGGCGCGGCCGTGGGAGCTCAAGAAGACCCCCGGGATCGACGTGATGGACGCGGTCGGCACCAATGTCCGCTTCGACAGCCGCGGCCGGCAGGTGCTGCGCGTGCTGCCGCGGATCAACGAGGACGTGAACGAGGAATGGGCGTCGGACAAGACGCGCCACGCCATCGACGGCCTGGTCCGCCGCCGGCTCGACAAGCCCTATGTCCGCAAGGACGGCAAGCTGGTCGAGGCGAGCTGGCCCGAAGCCTTCGCCGCGATCAAGGCGGTCAAGGCAGGCTCGTCGGTCGCCGCGGTGGCCGGCGACCAGCTCGATTGCGAGACGATGTACGCCGCCAGGGCGCTGCTGGCGAAGATGGGCTCGACCTTGCTCGAAGGCCGCCAGACCGGCATGGACTATGATGTGTCGAACATCGCCGCGGTCAATTTCAACAGCACGATCGCGGGGATCGAGACGGCCGACGCGATCCTGATCGTCGGCTCGAACCTGCGCTGGGAAGCGCCGCTGATCAACACCCGCGTCCGCAAGGCGTTCAAGCGCGGGGCGAAGGTCTTCGCGGTCGGCGAGGAGGTGAACCTCACTTATCCGGCAACCTGGCTCGGCAATGACCTCGGCCTGCTCGGCAAGCTGCCCGGCGACGTCACCGATGCCTTCGCCGCTGCCCAGCGCCCGGCGCTGATTCTCGGCGGCGGCGGGCTCAAGGCCGGCGCCCAGGGCGCGACCTTGGCGCTGGCCGGCTCGCTCGGCCTGATCAAGCAGGGCTGGAACGGCTATAATGTCGTCCACCTCGCGGCCGCGCGCATGGGCGGGCTGATGCTCGGCTATGGCCAGCAGGGCGGCCTCGCCGACCTGGTCGCGGCGGCGCCCAAACTGCTGTTCCTGCTCGGTGCCGACGACGTCGATGCGGCGAAGTTCGGCAACAGCTTCAAGGTCTATATCGGCCATCATGGCGATGCCGGCGCGGCCGCCGCCGACGTGATCCTGCCGGGCGCGGCCTATACCGAGAAGGCCGGCACCTATGTGAACACCGAAGGCCGGGTCCAGCGCAGCGACCGCGCCGTCTTCCCGCCCGGCGATGCCCGTGAGGACTGGGCGATCCTGCGCGCGCTGAGTGACGTGCTCGGCCACAGGCTGCCGTTCGACAGCTTCGACGCCCTGCGCGCCGCGATGGCGGCCGAGGTTCCGGCGCTCGGCGCCGAGGGACTCGCCGACTATGCCTGGGCGCCGCCGTCGCTCGCCGCCGATGCGTCGGGACCGGTCGGCTATCCGATCAAGGATTTCTACCTGACCAACCCGATCGCCCGCGCCAGCGATACGATGCAGCGCTGCTCGGCCGAACTGCTCCACGGCGAAAGCTTCGCGGAGGCGGCGGAATGACCGCGCTGTTCCAGAGCTGGGGCCTGCCGTTCGAATGGGCGTGGTTCACCTCGACGATCGTCGGCATCCTGGTCATCGCGCTGCCGCTGATGCTCGCAGTGGCGATGATCATCTATGCCGATCGCAAGATCTGGGCGGCGATGGCGCTGCGGCGCGGGCCGAACGTCGTCGGCCCCTGGGGCCTGCTGCAGAGCTTCGCCGATGGCGCCAAGGTGTTCCTCCAGGAGACCATCATCCCGTCGGCCGCGAACAAGGGCCTGTTCCTACTCGCGCCGATCATCACCTTCACGGTGGCGCTGGTGGTGTGGGCGGTGATCCCCTTCTCGCCGGGCGTGGTGGTCGCCGACATCAATGTCGGCCTGCTCTATGTGCTCGCCGCCTCGTCGATCGGCGTCTATGGCGTGATCATCGCCGGCTGGGCCTCCAATTCCAAATATCCCTTCTATTCGGCGCTGCGCGCAGCCGCGCAGATGGTGTCCTATGAGGTATCGATCGGCTTCGTGCTGATCTCGGTGGTGCTGTGGACCGGCAGCTTCAACATGTCGGCGATCATCGAGGGCCAGCGCGCGCACATCTTCGGCTTCATCAACGGCTATGGCTTCAATCCGCTGCTGTTCCCGATGGCGGTGGTGTTCCTGATCTCGTCGATGGCGGAGACGGCGCGCGCGCCGTTCGACCTGACCGAGGCGGAGAGCGAGCTCGTCGCCGGCTACCAGACCGAATATTCGTCGATGGCGTTCGCGCTCTACTGGCTCGGCGAATATGCCAATGTCATCCTGATGTGCGGGCTCAATGCGATCCTGTTCTGGGGCGGCTGGCTGCCCCCGGTCGACTGGGCGCCGCTCTACATGGTGCCCGGGATCATCTGGTTCTTCGCCAAGCTGATGTTCTTCTTCTTCGTCTTTTCGTGGGTGAAGGCGACGGTGCCGCGCTACCGCTACGACCAGCTGATGCGGCTGGGCTGGAAAGTCTTCCTGCCGCTGTCGCTGTTCTGGGTCGTCCTGGTCTCGGGCTGGCTCGAAGTCACCCGCTACGGAGTCTTCTGATGAGCGTCTCGCACATCATCAAGTCGTTCACGCTCTGGGAGTTCGTGAAGGCGCACTGGCTGACCTTGAAATATTTCTTCAAGGCCAAGGCGACGATCAACTATCCCTATGAAAAGAACCCGCTCAGCCCGCGCTTCCGCGGCGAGCATGTGCTGCGCCGCTATCCCAATGGCGAGGAGCGCTGCATCGCGTGCAAGCTGTGCGAGGCGGTGTGCCCGGCGCAGGCGATCACGATCGAATCCGAACCGCGCGAGGACGGCTCCCGCCGCACCACGCGCTACGATATCGATATGACCAAGTGCATCTTCTGCGGCTTCTGCCAGGAAGCCTGCCCGGTCGATGCGATCGTCGAAGGCCCGAACTTCGAATATTCGACCGAGACGCGCGAGGAGCTGATCTACGACAAGGCCAAGCTGCTCGCGAACGGCGACCGCTGGGAACCGGCGATCGCGGCCAACCTTGCCGCCGATGCGCCGTACCGGTAATGGCCGCCATCGCTCCACTATCTCCGCTCATCCTGAGCAGGGGCCGAGCTTGCCGAGGACCCGTGTCGAAGGATCTCCTTCGATACGCCATCTCGCCAGGCTCAATGGCTACTCAGGACGAGCGGGTGGTTTTTAATTGGGATCTGACCGCCCGATGATCCAGACCATCGCCTTCTATCTGTTCGCCACGCTGGTGATCGCCTCCGCGACGCTCACCATCCTTGCGCGCAATCCGGTGCACAGCGTGCTGTGGCTGATCCTCGCCTTCTTCAACGCGGCCGGGCTGATGGTGCTCGTCGGTGCCGAGTTCATCGCGATGCTGCTCGTCATCGTCTATGTCGGCGCGGTCGCGGTGCTGTTCCTGTTCGTGGTGATGATGCTCGACATCGACTTTGCCGAGCTGCGCGCCGGCTTTGCGCAATATCTGCCGTTTGGCGTGCTGCTGGTGATCGTGCTCGCCGCGGAGATGATCTTCGCGGTCGGCGCGTGGAAGGCGGGCGGCATCGACATGGCGACGCGCATCGCGCCGACGCCGGCCGAAGTGCCGAACATCGAAGCGCTCGGCACCCTGATCTACACCCGCTACCTCTATATCTTCGAGGGCGCCGGGCTGGTGCTGCTGGTCGCGCTGATCGGCGCCATCGTCCTTACCCACCGGGTCCGTGGCGGTGTGAAGGCGCAGAATATCAGCGCCCAGAACATGCGCCGCCCCGAAGACGCAACCCGCAACGTCAAGCCGGCCATCGGCCAGGGGGTGGAGCTGTGAATTCTGTTGCCAGCGTCATCCTGAACTTGTTTCAGGATCCACCGCGCCACGGGAGTGCCCGGGAGGCTGCTGAGTGGATGCTGAAACAAGTTCAGCATGACGAGGTTTTTGGGGGAGTCGTCACACAATGATCGGCCTCCAGCATTATCTCGTCGTCTCGGCGATCCTGTTCGTCATGGGGGTGTTCGGCATCTTCCTGAACCGCAAAAACGTGATCATCATCCTGATGGCGATCGAGCTGATCCTGCTGTCGGTGAACATCAACCTGGTGGCCTTCTCGGCCTATCTGGGCGATCTCGTCGGCCAGGTGTTCGCGATGTTCGTGCTTACCGTGGCGGCCGGCGAGGCCGCGATCGGCCTTGCGATCCTCGTCATCTACTTCCGCGGCCGCGGCACGATCGCTGTCGACGACATCAACCGGATGAAGGGGTGATCACCGGCATGTCCGTTTCCGTCATGCCAGCGCAGGCTGGCATCTCGTGCGTCTCCAGCGCGCGCCACTCTCCCGAGATCCCAGCCTTCAGCCTTCGGCTGAAGTTTATCCTGAGCGCCTGCCTTGCAGGCAGTCGAAGGGCTGGGATGACGCGTGGGGGAATGCCCGCATGATAACTGCCATCGTCTTCCTGCCGTTGCTCGCGGCGATCGTCGCGGGCCTGGGCAACCGCATGCTCGGCAATGTCGTCGCCAAGACGATCACCACCGGCGCGCTGTTCGCGTCCTGCGCGATGAGCTGGCCGATCTTCATCGGCTTCCTCACCGGCAGCATGACGGCGGGCGTTCACCCGGTGCTCACCTTCATCCAGTCGGGCGACCTGTCGGTCGACTGGGCGCTGCGCGTCGACGCGCTGACCGCCGTGATGCTGGTGGTGGTGACGAGCGTCTCGAGCCTCGTCCATCTCTACAGCTGGGGCTATATGGCGGAGGACGACAGCCAGCCCCGCTTCTTCGCCTATCTGTCGCTGTTCACCTTCGCGATGCTGATGCTCGTCACCTCGGACAGCCTGGTGCAGATGTTCTTCGGCTGGGAAGGCGTCGGCCTCGCTTCCTATCTGCTGATCGGCTTCTGGTATCAGAAGCCGTCGGCCAACGCCGCCGCGATCAAGGCCTTCGTGGTCAACCGCGTCGGCGACTTCGGCTTCTCGCTCGGCATCTTCGGCACCTTCCTGGTGTTCGGCACCGTGTCGATCCCGGCGATCCTCGCCGCAGCCCCGGGCTATGCCGATGCCTCGATCGGCTTCCTCGGCTACCGCGTCGACCTGATGACCCTGCTCTGCCTGCTGCTGTTCGTCGGCGCGATGGGCAAGTCGGCGCAGCTCGGCCTGCACACCTGGCTGCCCGACGCCATGGAAGGCCCGACCCCGGTGTCGGCGCTGATCCATGCCGCGACAATGGTGACGGCCGGCGTGTTCATGGTCTGCCGCCTGTCGCCGATGTTCGAGGTCAGCCCGACCGCGATGCATGTCGTCACCTTCGTCGGCGCGGCCACGGCCTTCTTCGCCGCGACGGTCGGCACCACCCAGACCGACATCAAGCGCGTGATCGCCTATTCGACCTGCTCGCAGCTCGGCTACATGTTCATGGCGGCGGGCGTCGGCGCCTATGGCGCGGCGATGTTCCACCTGTTCACCCACGCCTTCTTCAAGGCGCTGCTGTTCCTCGGTGCCGGGTCGGTGATCCATGCGATGCACCATGAGCAGGACATGCGCTATTATGGCGGTCTGTGGCGGAAGATTCCGTGGACTTTCGCGGCGATGATGGCGGGTACGCTGGCGATTACCGGCGTCGGCGTGGCCGGCCTGTTCGGTTTCGCGGGCTTCTACTCGAAGGATGCGATCATCGAGGCGGCGTTCGCCAGCGGCTCATCGTCGGGCGGCATCGCCTTCGCGGTCGCCGTCTTCGCGGCGCTGCTGACCAGCTTCTATTCGTGGCGGCTCGTCTTCCTCACCTTCTTCGGCACGCCGCGCTGGGCGGGGTCCGAGCATATCCAGCATGCGGTGCACGACGCCCATGGCCATGGCCATCATCAGGGTCATGACCAGCAAGCCGATCCCGAAACCGAGGATGCGGGCCACGAGCCCTCCACCGACGAGGCTATCCACCACCACACGGTCGAGGGCGATGCCGGCTATCATCCGCATGAGAGCCCGGCGACGATGCTGATCCCGCTGGCGTTGCTGTCGCTCGGCGCGATCTTCGCCGGCTGGTCTTTCGCGCCCTTCTTCCTCGATCCAGAGCGCGGTGCGACCTTCTGGGCGGGCAGCGTCGCGTTCAACGAGCATCTGATGCACGCGATGCATGGCATCCCCGAACTCGCCAAGCTGTCGGCGACGATCGTGATGATCCTCGGCTTCCTGATCGCCTACTGGGCCTATATCGCCGACCGCACGATCCCGGCGCGCTTCACCGCGCAGTTTCGCGTGCTGTACGATTTCCTGCTTCACAAATGGTATTTCGACGAACTCTACCATGTGCTGTTCGTCGTCCCGGCCTTCTGGCTCGGTCGGGTGCTGTGGAAGAAGGGCGACCAGGGCACGATCGACCGCTTCGGTCCGAACGGCATCGCCGCCGTGGTGTCGGGCACCGGCGCGCTCGCGCGCCGCGCCCAGTCCGGATATCTCTATACATATGCGCTGGTGATGTTGCTCGGCCTCGCCGCCGCCGCGACCTGGGCGATGGTGGGCTGACGCAATGGATTTTCCGATCCTTTCCCTGATGATCGCGCTGCCGCTGCTGGCGGCGTTCGCCTGCCTGTTCGCGGGAGCGAAAGCGGCGCGCTGGATCGCGCTGATCGCGACGATGCTCGATCTGCTGCTCGGCATGATCTTGTGGACGCGCTACGAAGTCGGCGGGCCACAATGGCAGTTCACCGAACATGTCGCTTTGTTCGGGCGCTTCGCCTGGGCGCTCGGCATCGACGGCATCGCCCTGCTGCTGATCGTGCTGTCGGTGTTCCTGATGCCGATCTGCATCGCCGCGTCTTGGGATGCGATCGAGAAGCGCGTGCCCGAATATATGGCCGCCTTCCTGCTGATGGAAACGCTGATGATCGGCGTGTTCGCGGCGCAGGACCTATTCCTGTTCTACATCTTCTTCGAAGCCGGCCTGATCCCGATGTACCTGATCATCGGCATCTGGGGCGGCGCCGATCGGATCTACGCCAGCTACAAATTCTTCCTCTACACGCTGCTCGGCTCGGTGCTGATGCTGATCGCGATGCTGTGGATGGCGAACCAGGCGGACACCACCGACATCCCGACGCTGATGGCCTATGACTTCCCGGCCTCGGCGCAGACCTGGCTGTTCCTCGCCTTCTTCGCGTCGTTCGCGGTGAAGATGCCGATGTGGCCGGTCCACACCTGGCTGCCCGATGCGCACGTGCAGGCGCCGACCGCGGGCTCCGTGATCCTGGCGGGCGTGCTGCTGAAGATGGGCGGCTATGGCTTCGTCCGCTTCTCGCTGCCGATGTTCCCGGTCGCGAGCGCCGAGCTGATGTGGCTCGTGATGGGCCTGTCGATGGTCGCAGTGGTCGCCACGTCGCTGATTGCGCTGGTCCAGGAGGACATGAAGAAGCTGATCGCCTATTCGTCGGTCGCGCACATGGCGTTCGTCACGATCGGGCTGTTCGCGTTCAACCGGCAAGGCCTCGAAGGCGCGCTGATGGTGATGCTGGGCCACGGCCTTGTCTCCGGCGCGCTGTTCCTGTGCGTCGGCGTGATCTACGATCGGCTGCACACCCGCGAGATCAGCCGCTATGGCGGGCTTGCCAATAACATGCCGAAATATGCGCTGCTGTTCCTGCTGTTCACGATGGCGTCGGTCGGGCTGCCGGGTACCAGCAACTTCGTCGGCGAGTTCCTGGCGCTGGTCGGCGCCTATGAAATTTCGAGCTGGGTCGCCTTCGTCGCGACAACCGGCATCATCCTGGGCGCCGCCTATATGCTCTACCTCTACCGCCGCGTCGTCTATGGCGCGCTGACCAAGGCCGATGTCGCGGCGATGCCGGATCTGACCGCACGCGAACTGGCGATGCTGGTGCCGCTCGGCCTCGCCGTGCTGTGGATGGGCGTCTATCCGGAGAGCTTCCTCGCCCCGATGCGCAACGATGTCGGTGCGATCCTCGCCCGGCTCGCGCCGACTGCGCCGCACAGCGACGCCAAGGTCGCGATCGGCACCCCCCATCCTGCTGCCGCTGCGCATGCGGAGGCCCACTAGATGATCCCGATGACCGCCTCGCTCGCGCTCACACTGCCCGAACTGATCCTGTCGCTCGGCGCCATGGCGCTGCTGATGGTCGCGGCGTTCGGCGGCGACGGCCTGTCGCGCGCGATCGGCTGGGGCGCGGTCGCGCTGTTCGCCGCCGCCGGCTTCTCGCTGCTGGGACCCGCCGGCAATGGCGGACCGGGCTTCGACGGGATGTACATGGCCGACAGCTTCGCCGCCTTCGCCAAGCTGCTCATCTATATCGCCGCGGCCGTGTCGGTGATCATCGCCCCGGGCTTCTTCGGCCGCGCCGGGCAGCTGCGCGCCGAATATCCGATCCTGATCCTGCTCTCCGCGGTCGGCATGGGGATGATGGTGTCGGCCAGCGACATGCTGACCCTCTATGTCGGGCTCGAGCTGCAGTCGCTCTCGGCCTATGTGCTGGCCAGCTTCATGCGCCGCGACGGGCGCTCGGCCGAGGCGGGCCTCAAATATTTCGTGCTCGGCGCGCTGGCGAGCGGCATCCTGCTCTACGGCATCTCGCTGCTCTACGGCTTCACCGGCACCACGCTGTTCGCCGGCATCTCGGACTCGCTGGCCAAAGGCATGACGGTCGGCCAGGCCTTCGGCATGGTGTTCGTGTTCGCCGGCCTCGCCTTCAAGATCTCGGCGGTGCCGTTCCACATGTGGACGCCCGATGTCTATGAAGGCGCGCCGACGCCGGTCACCGCTTTCTTCGCCTCGGCTCCCAAGGTCGCGGGCATGGCGCTGCTGATGCGGGTCGCGGTCGAGGCGATGGGATCGGGCACCGACAGCTGGCGGCAGATCGTGATCTTCTCGGCGCTGGCATCGACGATCCTTGGTGGTGTCGCGGCGATCGGGCAGAGCAACTTCAAGCGGCTGCTCGCCTATTCGTCGATCAACAATGTCGGCTTCGCGCTGTTCGGCCTCGCGGCCGGCACCGCCGACGGCGTCGCCGCGACGATGACCTATATGGCGGTCTATGTCGCGATGACGCTCGGCAGCTTCATCTGCGTGCTGCAGATGCGCGCACCCGATGGTGAACCGATCGAGACGATCGCCAGCCTGTCGGGCCTGTCGCGCTCGCGCCCCGGTCTCGCCGCGGCGCTCGCGATCTTCATGTTCAGCCTCGCCGGCATCCCGCCGCTGTTCGGATTCTGGCCGAAATTCCTGGTGTTCGACGCGCTGGTGCGGGCCGGCTTCTGGCCGCTGGCGATGATCGGCATCGCCACTTCGGTGATCGGCGCCTTCTATTATCTCAAGATCGTCAAGACGATGTACTTCGATGATCCCGCGGCGGACTATGCGCCTTCGGCGTCGAAGATCGAAGGCGGGCTGATCGTCCTGTCCGCGCTGGCGGTCTCGCCGCTCGGCTATTTGGCGATCCCGCTGCTCGACGCCACCAGCATGGCGGCGGCGCGATCGCTGTTCTGAGCATGCCCGCGAGCGGCTCCGCTTTCCTTGAGCGAAGTCGAAGGGCACCTCCGAACGAATGTGGGGGCTCCTCGCTGTTCGCTCGGATCGGGTTCTCGACTTCGCTCGAACCAGACGGATAAGGGGCGGCTGTGAGCAACCCCTTGATCCGCCACGTCGCCGTCACCGCCTCGACCAATGACGACATGGCCGCGCTTGCTCGCGATGGCGTGCCCGAGGGGGCGTGGCTGCGCGCCGACAGCCAGCAAGGCGGGCGCGGGCGGCAAGGGCGGCACTGGGTCTCGCCGCCTGGCAATCTTTATGCGAGCACGCTGGTGCGGCGCATGGCCGGCGATCCGTCCGCTCCGACGCTGGCGCTGGTCGCGGCGGTGGCACTCGATGCGCTGCTGCAGGGCTGGCTCGGCGCGGACAGGCTGATGATCAAATGGCCGAACGACCTGCTTGCCGATGGGGCCAAGATCTCCGGCATATTGCTCGAAGGCGTCGACGACGCCGTGGTCGTTGGCATCGGCGTCAACCTCGCCCATCACCCCGAGGCCGTCGATCGCCCGGCGACCAGCCTGGCGGCGCTGGGGCTGTCCGCCCCCGACCCGGGCGACTTCGTCGCCGATCTGGCGGCGAGTTTCGCCGGCTGGCTGGCGCGCTGGCGCAACGAGGGCCTGGGCGTGGTGCTTGCGCGCTGGCACGCCCGTGCCCACCCGCCGGGAACCGCGCTCAGCGTCCGCTCGCTGGAAGGCACGCTCGACGGCCTCTATGACGGGCTCGAAGGTGACGGAGCCCTTCGCCTGAGGGCTGCCGACGGCCGACTCCATGTAGTGCACGCAGGCGACATTTTCCTGCTATAGCGCGCGCCGAACAGGGGATTCGACCGACTATGTTGCTTGCGATCGACGCGGGGAATACCAATATCGTGTTCGCGCTGCTCGATGCAGACGGCGCGATCAAGGCGCGCTGGCGGATTGCCACCGACGCGCGCCGCACCGCGGACGAATATGCGGTCTGGCTTCACCAGCTGCTGAGCCTCGAAGGCTATGAACGGTCGGCGATCACAGCGGTCATCATCGCGACGGTGGTGCCGCGGGCGCTGCACAATCTGGAGGTGCTCGCGTCCAAATATTTCGGCGTCGATGCGTTGGTTGCGGGTCGTGCGCCGGTCGAGTGGGGGATCGTCCTGGACGTGGACGAGCCGCAGAGCGTCGGCGCGGACCGGGTCGTCAACGTGATCGCGGCGCACAAGCTCTATCAGGACGACCTGATCGTGATCGACTTCGGGACGGCGACGACCTTCGACCTGGTCGATTATTCGGGCGCCTATAAGGGCGGGATCATTGCGCCCGGCATCAACCTGTCGCTCGATGCGCTGGTCGCGGCCGCCGCGAAGCTGCCGCGCATCGCGATCGAAGCGCCGGCCAGCAGCAGCGTGATCGGCCGCACCACGCAGGACCAGATGCAGATCGGCATCTATTTCGGCTATGTCGCGATGATCGAAGGGCTGGTCGCCCGCATCAAGAGCGAAGTGGGCCGCCCGGCCAAGGTTGTCGCCACCGGCGGCCTGGCCACCCTGTTCGAACGCCACAGCAGCGTGTTCGACAGCATCGAGTCCGACCTGACGATCCAGGGCCTCGGCATATTATACGCTCGGCAGGGCGACAGGAAATAGCAGCATTGGCTTTACCGCGGTTTTCGGTCGGCAGACGTCCGTCTGCCGGAACCGCCTGATAGGATTGGACACATCTCCACGTGACGAAACCCGGTAACGAACTGCTCTTCCTGGCGCTTGGCGGCTCCGGCGAGATCGGCATGAACGTCAATCTCTACGGCACCCAGGGCAAATGGGTGATGGTCGATCTCGGCCTGACCTTTGCCGATCCCGGCTATCCAGGCGTCGAGCTGATCCTGCCCGATCTCGCCTTCATCGAGGAGCGCGCCGACGATCTGCTCGGCATCGTGCTGACCCATGGCCATGAGGATCATATCGGCGCGATTCCCTATCTCGCGGCCGATCTCGGCGTGCCGCTCTATGCGACGCCGTTCACAGCGGAGCTGATCCGCGGCAAGCTCGAGGAAGAGGGCATCGCCGGCAAGGTCGAGCTCAACATCATCGACAATGAGGGCAGCTTCCAGCTCGGGCCGTTCGGCTTCACCTATGTGCCGCTGGCCCATTCGATCCCCGAGGGCAATGCGCTGCTGATCGAAACGCCCCATGGCCGCATCTTCCACACCGGCGACTGGAAAATCGACGAGCAGCCGCTGCTCGGCGTACCGTCGACCGGAGAGGAACTCACTGCGATCGGCGACAAGGGCATCCTCGCGCTGGTCTGCGATTCGACCAATGTATTCAACGAGGAAGCCGCCGGCTCCGAGGCGGATGTCCGCAAGGGCCTCGACGAGGTGATCGGCGCCTGCGAGGCGCGCGTGCTGGTCACCACCTTCGCTTCGAACGCGGCGCGAGTGCAGACGCTGGGCGAGGTTGCCAAGGACACCGGCCGCAAGCTGTGCGTCTCGGGCCGCTCGCTCGACCGCATCATCCGCGTCGCCAAGTCGAGCGGCTATCTCAAGAGCTTCCCGCCGACGATCAGCGTCGAGGAGGCGATGAAGCTGCCGGGTCGCGAGGTGATGATCATCGCCACCGGCGGCCAGGGCGAGGCGCGTGCCGCGCTGTCGCGGATCGCGTTCGACAGCCATCCGATCAAGCTGTCGGCAGGCGACACGGTGGTCTTCTCGTCGAAGCAGATCCCCGGTAACGAGCTGGCGATCGGCCGCATCCAGAATGCGCTGGCCGCCAAGAAGGTCATCATGGTGACCGAACGGCAGGCCGAGGTTCATGTCTCGGGCCATCCCGGCCGCCCTGACCTTGCCCAGATGTACAAGTGGATCCGTCCGGAGATCATGCTGCCGGTCCATGGCGAGCTTCGCCACATGGCCGAGCAGGCCCGTTTCGCCAAGGCGCAGGGCGTGCCCAAGGGCATCGTCCAGTCGAACGGCACGGTGGTGCGGCTGGCTCCCGATGGGCCGCGCGCGATCGGCCAGGAGCGGGTCGGCCGGCTGGTGCTCGACGGCGACGTCATCCTGCCGGCGGACGGCACCACGATCAACGAGCGGCGGCGGGTCGCCCAATATGGCCTGATCGGCGTGACCGTCGCGATCGACGGCCGCGGTAACCTGAAGGGCGATCCGGCGATCCTGCTGCAGGGCCTGCCGGTGGAGGAGGATCGCGCCGACTTCCTCGACGAGGCGCGCGACGCTGCGGCGGAAGCGGCGGCCAAGGGCGGTCGCGATGAGGCCAAGCTGCGCGAATCGATCCGCCTTGCGGTGCGCCGCCGCGCAACCGCCTGGACGGGCAAGAAGCCGGTCGTCGAGGTGTCGATCATCCGGGTGTGAGAAATCCCGTCCGCTCATCACACCCAGGATGGCTGTGATGGGATGAAGCGCAGGCTCCCAAGATGAGCCGGGCAAGGTGTGCAAGGTGCAGCAATGAAACTCAGCTCGATCGCCGCGATCTACGTTCTTTTCTGGTGGGGATGCCTGTTCCTGGTGCTGCCCTTCCGGCTTCGCTCCAGCGAGGAGCCCGAGGCGCATGTGCCCGGCCAGGTCGAGAGCGCGACGCCGCGTTTTTCGGTGGGCCGCACGGTGTTGTGGACGACGATCCTGTCAGCCGTGCTGTTCGTGCTGTTCTTCGTCAACTATTCGAACGGCTGGATCACCGCCGACGATTTCGACATGACGCTCTGGGCCAAATGACGAAAACCCTCCCCGCGGGCGACGCGGGGAGGGCTTTTCGATGCTTCGCGCAACTGGCGGTCAGCAACAGGCGGTCAGCAACAGGCTCAGGGCATCAGCACCGTGTCGACGACATGGATGACGCCGTTCGCCTGCATGACATTGGCGATGGTGATCTTCGATTTGCCGCCCTTGGCATCGGTCAGATACCAGGCGCCGTCGCCGCCTTTCCACGCGGTCAGCGTCTCACCCTGAACGGTGGTCAGCGTCGCCTTGCCGCCATGCGCCGCCGCGTCGGCCGCGATGTCCGCTGCCGTCATCCGGCCGGGAACGACGTGATAGGTCAGGATCGTGGTGAGCGTCGCCTTGTTCTCGGGCTTGACCAGCGTCTCGACCGTGCCCGCCGGGAGCTTGGCGAAGGCCGCGTTGGTCGGCGCGAACACGGTGAACGGCCCCGCGCCCTTCAGCGTCTCGACCAGGCCGGCCGCCTTCACCGCGGCGACCAGGGTGGTGTGGTCCTTCGAATTGACGGCATTGTCGATGATGTCCTTGGCCGGATACATCGCGGCGCCGCCGACCATCGGATTCTCGGCGAACGCGACGGTGCCGCTCATCAGCATGGCGGCGCCGACCAGCGACAGGAGGGTCTGTTTTCTCATTGGGCATCCTTTGGAGAGTGTATCCGGGGGGTGGATACGACCGAGATACGGCATCACGCTCCGAACGGTTGCGCGGTCATCTTCGCCGCTGCTGCTTCAGGGCCGGGGCGCCCGCGGCGCGCCGGGCGCGAAGGTGTCGCCGAAGAAGTCCTTGTCATACCATGAGGGCGGCCTGTCGGCATCGGCCATCGCCCGCATGATCCGGTAATTGGCCTCGGCGAAGCGGGCGCCGGACTCCCAGTCGATCTTCTGATTCATGTCGTCGTCGGGATGATGATAGGCGCCCGACAGGAATTTGCGCCACGCCTTGCCGCCGCCATTGGCGAAGCCGGTGGCGAGGAACACAGCGGGGACGCCCTGCCTGACGAACATATAATGGTCGGATCGGACGAAGATGCTCTCCTCGGGCATCGGATCGGGCGACAGCGTGATCCCCATCGGCGCGACCGCCCTGGCGACGATCGGCCCCAGGGTCGAATGGTCTGCGCCAAATGCGGTCACGTCGGTGAAGCGGTAGAGCAGCAGCGGCATGTCGAGATCGACATTGCCGACGATCGCGGCGATCGGCACCGATGGATGGCGCGCATAATAATCGGCGCCGAGCAGGCCCTTTTCCTCGCCGGTCGAGGCGAGGAAGATGATCGAGCGGCGCGGGCGATCGGATGCCGAAGCGCTGGCGCGAGCCACTTCGAGCATGGTCGCGATGCCGGCCGCATTGTCGAGCGCGCCGTTGTTGATCCGGTCGGTGTCCGGCGTGTCGCCGGGCCGCGGCGGGGTGATGCCGATATGATCGAGATGCGCCGACAGGATGACATATTCGGCCTTCAGCACCGGATCGCTGCCGGGCAGGATCGCGACGACATTGGGACTGCTCACCCGCTTCGTCACGTTGTCGACCTGGATGCGCATGCTGGTCTTCAGCGGGAAGCCCCGGGGCCGCCCGCCGGCCCGATCGGCGACGGCGCGGATCGCCGCCAGCGTCTGCGGTGCGCCGGCGAAGGCCGCCTGCGCGGCGGGCTCGTTCAGCGACGCGCCGATCCTGATCTTCGGCGCTTCGTCGAACGCCTTGCCGTCCTTGCCGACCCAGGTGAAATCGGGTTCGTCGGCGAAGTGGACCATCTGCGCCCAGGGCCGTGTCTTCATCGAAATCATGGTGCCGATCGAGACCATGCCGATCGCGCCATGGGCCTGTGCGGCCTGGCGCTTGGTGGCGGCGGCATGCGCCGCCTCCTCGCCCGGCATGCCCTTGGGAAAGCCGCGCAGGGAGACGACGATCTTTCCCTTCACATCGAGCCCGGCATAGTCGTTCATGCCCAGCCGCTTGTTGTCGATGCCATAGCCGACGAAGACCAGCGGCGCCGACAGGTCGAGATGCGGTTCGTTGGCGCTGACGCCGATCAGCACGTCGGTGGCATGTTTCCAGCTCTGCGTAGCGCCGCCGCGCCCGGTGACGGTCAGCGTGCCCGGCGTTTCGCCGCGGTCGGTCTGCTGCAGGGTGATGCGCTGATACCAGCTGCCGTCGTCGCCGCCCGGCTGCAGGCCCAGCGCCTCGAACCGGCTGGCGACATAGCGCGCGGCGATCTCATGGCCGCGGCTGCCGGTGTCGCGTCCCTCGAGCAGGTCGTCCGACAGGAAGCCTATCGTGGCCCGGACCTGTTCGGCGGTGAAGACCGGGACCACCCCCTGCGCGGCGAGCGGCGCCCCGAGCAGCGCGGCGGCGGCGAGCGATCCGGTGACCGAAGACAATTTCATGAGCAGGTGCCCCTGGCTGAATGGTTTCGTCGGAAACTATCAGCGGCGGTGCTGTTGTCCAGTGTTAGGCCGGTAACACGGCATCGCGTTACCGCTTCAGCAGGAATACCGCATGTTCGGCGCGCAGGTTCGCCGCGGCGTCGCCGCGCCGGCGCGTTCCGGTCAGGAACCAGGCCTGCTCGACGGTGATGCCGCGCTCCTTCACGAAGGCACGGAAGTCGTCGATCGTCAGCTGGTGGATGTTCTGCGTCTCGTACCAGCTTACCGGCAGCGCCGGCGTCACCGGCATCCGCCCGCCCCAGGCGAGGCTGAGCCGCACCCGCCAATAGGCGAAATTGGGGAAGGACACGAAGGCGTGGCGGCCGATCCGCATCAGCTCGGTCAGCACCTTGTCGGGCACGCGCGCGGTCTGCAGCGTCTGGCTGAGTATCGCATAGTCGAACGCGTTGTCGGGATAGTTGACGAGGTCGGCATCGGCATCGCCCTGCACGACCGACAGGCCGCGCCCGACCGCCCGCGAGACATTGGCCGGATCGATCTCGATGCCGCGCGCGTCGCAGCCCTTGGTGCGCAGCACGTCCATCAGCTCGCCGTCGCCGCAGCCGACGTCGAGCACCCGCGCGCCGCTGCGGACATGATCGGCGATGATCGCGAGATCGGGGCGCAGCACGCTCACCGATTCTCTCCCGCGCGCAGGAAGCCGTCGACGACGCGGTTGAGCTCGGGAACGTCGAGCAGGAAGGAGTCGTGGCCGAAGGGCGAGCTCAGCTCGACGAAACTGACCGGCGCACCCGCGGCGTTGAGGGCATGAACGATCGCGCGCGATTCCGCGGTCGGATACAGCCAGTCGGTGTCGAAGCTGACCAGGCAGAAGCGCGTCGCCGCGCCCCGGAAGGCGTTGGCGAGCAGCCCATCATGCTCCTCGGCAATGTCGAGATAGTCCATCGCACGGGTGATATAGAGGTAGGAGTTGGCGTCGAAGCGATCGACGAAGCTGATCCCCTGGTGGCGCAGATAGGATTCGATCTGAAAATCGGCATCGAAGCCGAAGCTCTTGACGCCATTCTTGTTGTTGGCGCGCGCCTGGAGCCGCCGGCCGAATTTCTCGGTCAGCCCCGCTTCCGACAGATAGGTGATGTGCGCCGCCATGCGCGCCACGGCGAGCCCCGCCGCGGGCGGGTCATTGTCGGCATAATAGTCGCCGCCGCGCCACTTGGCGTCGGCCATGATCGCCTGGCGGCCGACCTCGTGAAAGGCGATGTTCTGCGCCGAATGGCGCGCCGCGCTGGCGATGGCGACGGCCGAGCGGACGCGATCCGGATAGGTCGCGGCCCATTGCAGCACCTGCATGCCGCCCATCGAGCCGCCGACGACGGCGCTCAGCGTATCGACGCCGAGATGATCGAGCAGCATCGCCTGCGCGCGGACCATGTCGCGGATCGTGATCACCGGGAAGCGCATCGCGAAGGGGGCGCCGGTCTTCGGATCGATGCTCGCCGGCCCCGAACTGCCGAGGCAGCTGCCGAGCACATTGGCGCATATGATGAAGTGGCGCGCCGGATCGATCGGCTTGCCGGCGCCGACCATCCGCGTCCACCAGCCCGGCTTTCCGGTCCGCGGATGGGTCGAGGCGACATGCTGGTCGCCGGTCAGCGCGTGGCAGATCAGGATCGCGTTGGAGCGGTCGGCGTTCAGCGCGCCATAGGTTTCATAGGCGATCTCGACCGGTGACAGCCGCGTGCCGCCGTCCAGCCGCAGCGGGCCGGCCAAGGTCACGGAACGGGCAAGGCCGAAACGGCTGTCGTCGGTCATGGGGGTTGGGGGCTAGGACGGGGCTCGGGGGCTGTCAACGCTGCTTCCCCTGCCGTCTTCCCGCCATTCGCGGGAATGACGAGGAAAGCCGGACGGACAGCCCGCCATTGCAGCCGCCCCGCATCGCCCTTAAAGCGCAGCTCCATGACACAGACGCTCGCGCCCAAGCCATGGATCGATGCGATCGCGCCCTATGTGCCGGGGCGGTCGACCACCGATGACGGCCGCAAGGTGGCCAAGCTATCCTCCAACGAAAACCCGCTCGGCACCAGCGCCGCCGCGCGCGCCGGTTTCATCGCCGGCGCCGCCTCGCTCGACCGCTATCCCGACGCATCGGCGGCGGACCTGCGCGAGGCGATCGCCGCCGCAAACGGCCTCGATCCCGCGCGCGTCATTTATGGCACCGGCTCGGACGAGATCCTCCACCTCGCCGCCGGTGCCTATGCCGGGCAGGGCGACGAAGTGCTGTTCGTGCGCTATGGCTTCTCGGTCTATCCGATCGCGGCGCGCCGGGTCGGGGCCGAACCGGTCGTCGCTCCCGACAAGGATTATGCCACCGATATCGATGCGCTGATCGCGCACATCACATCGCGCACCCGGGTGATCTTCGTGGCCAATCCGAACAATCCGACCGGCACCTACTCGCCGGCGTCGGATATCGCGAGGCTCTATGCGGCGGTCCCGGCGGACTGCCTGCTGGTGATCGACCAGGCCTATGCCGAATATCTCGAACCCGCCGATGCCGATGGTGCGCTGGCGCTCGCCCGCGACAAGCATAATGTGCTCGTCACCCGCACCTTCTCGAAGATCTACGGGCTCGCCGCGGAGCGGATCGGCTGGGGCTATGCTGCGGCCGGCGTCATCCAGGCGCTGCACAAGATCCGCGCGCCGTTCAACGTCACGACCGCCGGGCAGATGGCGGCGATCGCCGCGCTCGGCGATACCGCCTTCGTCGAGAACAGCCGCGCGCATAACCTGCAATGGCGCGCCTGGTTCGAGGGCGAAATCGCCAGTCTCGGCAACAAGGGCCTGCGCGCTGTGCCGAGCAAGGCCAACTTCTCGCTGGTGCTGTTCGAGGGCAAGCTGACCGCCGAAACCGCCTATCATGGGCTGATGGAGGCGGGGTACATCGTCCGCTGGCTGCCGGGACAGGGCCTGCCGCACGGCCTGCGCATCACGATCGGCACCGAGGACGAGATCACCGGCCTGACCGCGGCACTGCGCCGGCTCGTCGAGGCGGCGGGCTGATGCTGCCCTTCGCGCGGGTCACCATCATCGGGCTGGGGCTGATCGGCTCGTCGATCGCGCGCGCGGTGCAGGCGACGATGCCGACCGTGCGGCTGACCGGCCATGATGCCAGCTCGGACGTGCGCGAGCGCGCCGTCGAGCTTGGCTTCGTCGATGATGTCACCGACACCGCCGGCGCCTCGGTGGTCGATGCCGACCTGGTGATCCTGTGCGTGCCGGTCGGCGTGATGGGCGCGGTCGGCGCCGAGATCGCCGACGACCTGCCGCCCGAGGCGATCGTCAGCGATGTCGGCTCGTCCAAGGCGAGCGTGCTCGCCGCGCTGGCCGAAGCGCTGCCGCGCGCCACGATCATCCCCGCCCACCCGGTCGCGGGCACCGAGAATAGCGGCCCCGAGGCGGGCTTTGCGACCCTGTTCAACGGCCGCTGGTGCATCGTCACGCCGCCCGAGGGCGCCGATCCGCTGGCAGTCGAGCGAGTCGAGGAATTCTGGCGCAGGATCGGCGCCAATGTCGAGACGATGGACCCCAAGCACCATGACCTGGTGCTCGCGGTGACCAGCCACCTGCCGCACCTGATCGCCTACACCATCGTCGGCACCGCGTCAGACATGGAGGAGGTCACCCAGAGCGAGGTGATCAAATATTCGGCGGGCGGCTTCCGCGACTTCACCCGCATTGCCGCGTCGGATCCGACGATGTGGCGCGATGTATTCCTGTCGAACAAGGATGCGGTGCTCGAAATGCTGCAGCGCTTCTCCGAGGACCTGACCGCCTTGCAGCGCGCGATCCGCTGGGGCGACGGCGATGCGCTGTTCGAGCTGTTCACCCGCACCCGCGCGGTGCGGCGCTCGATCATCGAGCAGGGCCAAGACGACGCCGCAGCGGATTTCGGGCGGTCGCACTAGGCTCGAGCTCATCCACATCGAACCGCTGCGTCATTCCAGCGAAAGCTGGAATCTCCCTTGTCTTCAACAGGGTAGCAAGAAGTGAGATCCCAGCTTTCGCTGGGATGACGATTCAGGTGAACGGTTTCGGGTCTAAGCTCCCGCTCCTGTTCAGGAGCGGCTCAGGTGATGATCTCCAGAACATTGATCGCCGCATGGACCCGTGCTTCGATCTCGGCGCGGGGCAGGCCGGGCGGGATCGGTTCGCCGAAGCGCATCGTCACCACGCCGGGCCGCTTGAGGAAGCTATTGCGGCCCCAGAGGCGCCCGCTGTCGAGCGCGATCGGCACCACCGGGATCTTGAGCTGCTTGTAGAGGCCGGCGAAGCCCGGCTGGAGCGGCGGCTGCTCGCCGGGGGCGACACGGGTGCCCTCGGGAAAGATCAGGATCGAGCGGCCGCTGTCGCGCGCGTCGATCGCGGCGCGCATCATCCGGCGCAGGGCCTTGGCCGATCCCGACCGGTCGACCGGGATCACGCCCGCGCGCTTCGCCACCTGGCCGAACAGCGGCATGTCCGCCAGCTCGCGCTTCAGCACCACCGCCGGATCGTCGATGATCACCAGCAGGTCGAGCGTCTCGAACATCGACTGGTGCTTCGAGGCGAACAGATAGGGGCCCAGGGGCACGTCGCCTTCGATGCGGGTGCGGATGCCGAGCAGCAGGCGCGCGCACCAGCGGTGGAAGCCGCCCCAGATCATCGCGTGGCGCCGCAGCACCCGTGACCCCGCCGGCACCAGCGGGAAGGCGCTCAGCACCGCGATCAGCGTGCCGGGATAGAAGATGAGCGCGAACAAGGCCGAGCGCAGCGCCGTGATCATATTCCGATAAGCCCCGCGATCCGCCGCAGCAGATATTTGTTATATTCCCGCACCAGGTCGACCAGCCCGGGTTCGGTCGGCACCGCATCGGCCACGACGGTGAGGTCGTCGGCCGTCATCGTTTCCAGGTCGTAGCGGGCGCGTACCATGTGCCAGTCGGAAGTGACCAGCCGGATCGACCGGTAGCGGTTGCGCGCGATCCAGCCGGCCGCCTCTTCGGCATTGGAGCGGGTATCGACCGACTCGTGGCCGAGATCGACGCAGCAGTCGACCAGCGCAGGCGCTGCCTTGAACTGGACGGCGATCTCCTGCGGCCGGACCCGGCGGTCGACCCCGGAGATCAGCAGCCGCTGCGCGCGCTTCTCGGCCAGCAGCGCGAGTCCGCGCTCCACCCGCCCGCGCCCGCCGGTCATCACGACGATGCCGTCGGTCGCGATCCCGTTGGCGGCCGGCTGGGGCAGGAACAGCGCGAAGGCCATGAATCCGGCGATCCACAGCAGCAGGCCCAGGGCAAGGGGGCGGACGATCATAGCCGGCGCCTCAATGCGACGATGATCGTGAGCCGTGCCGCGACCATCGCCAGCAAGGTGCCGGCGATCGGCAGCAGCCCGAGTATCGCCCAGGCGACCGGCGGCAGCTCGACCGATCCGAGCAGGTCGGACCCGACCTCGGCGATGCGATCAGCGACCGCGTAGATCACCAGGCTGGCGAGCAGCAGGCCGACCAGGCTCCCGAACAGCGCGTCGGTGGCGATGCGGCGCTGGAACAGGCTCGCGATCTGCGCATCGCTCGAGCCGAGATGGTGCATCACGTCGATGGTCGCCTGGTGCGTGTTCAGCGCGGCGCGAGCGGCGAGCACCACGGTGAAGGCCGCCGCCGCCGCCATTAGCAGCACGAGCACGCCGGCGAGCCAGCGCAGCGATGCGATCAGTCCGGCGAGCGGCGCCAGCCACTGCGCATGCGCGTCGATCCGTGCGCGCGAACTGATCGCATGCACCACCGCGCCCGCTTTCTCGATGCCGCGGTCCGCGGCAGGGGCGAAGGCGACGTCGATCATCGCCGGCACCGGCAGGTCGTTGTCGGCAAGGCCGGCACCGAGCCAGGGCTGGAGCAGCTCGGTGATCTCCGCGTCGCCGATGCGGCGGATCGAGACGACGCCGGGCAGTTTCCCGACCGCCGCGGCGATCCGGGCGGCGGCATCGTCGCGCCGCGCCTTGTTCGCATCGACGATCTGGATGGTGATCTGGCCTGACATATGATCGTCAAGGCCGCGCGCGGCGAAGCCCAGCGCCAGCCCGGCGGCGGCGGCCAGCACCATCAGGAACATCATGATCGCGATCACCCATGGCATCGGCCCCGAGAGCCAGCCCTCGGGCAGCAGCCTGCGGCCGGCGGCGCTGGTCAGCCAGTGGCCCGATCCCCTGCCGAACAACGCCATCAGCCGCGCTTCGGCGGGTAGCGCAGCGCGCCGGTGGGATCGGACAGCCGGCCCTTGTCGAGCCGGATGATCTGGGCATCGTCGACGCGGGGGACGAGGTGTAGGTCGTGGGTTGCGACCAGGATGGTGGTGCCGAGCTTGTTGAGCGCCTCGAACAGGTAGAGCAACCGCTCCGCCATCTCCGGATCGACATTGCCGGTCGGCTCGTCGGCGACCAGGATTTCCGGCCGGCCGATCACCGCCCGGGCGATCGCGACCCGCTGCTGCTCGCCGCCCGACAGCGTTGCGGGCTTGGCATGGGCGCGACCCGACAGGCCAACCCATTCGAGCATCTCGCGCACGGGCGTGTCGATATCGGCCTCGGCCACGCCGTTCACGCGCAGCGGCAGCGCGATATTCTCATAAGCCGACAGGTGCGGGATCAGCCGGAAGTCCTGGAAGACCGTGCCGATCCGGCGGCGGAAACCGGGGATGCGCGCGCGCGGCAGGGTGACGACATCCTCGCCGAACATCCGGATCAGGCCGCGGCTCGGGCGCTGGGCGAGATAGATCAGCCGCAGCAGCGAGCTCTTGCCGGCGCCGGAGGGGCCGGTGAGGAAGTAGAAGGCGCCTGCCGCCAGGCTGAAACTGATGTCGCTGAGCGTCTCCGTGCCGACGCCGTAGCGCAGCCCGACATTCTCGAACTGGACGATGTTGGCGGCCCCCGGCCTCATCGGATCCGCTCCTTCCGCATGCCCTCGCCATGGCACAGCCATCGCGTGCCCGCAAATGCTTGCAGCGGGAGTCCGGTCGGGGTTAGGGTCGGCACCAATGATCCTGTCCTGCCCCGCCTGCCAGACCCGTTATCTCGTACCCGACTCGGCCGTCGGCGCGTCCGGCCGCCAGGTGCGCTGCGCAAATTGCCGGCACAGCTGGTTCCAGGAACCGGCGCCGGTCGATCCCGCCGCGGCCCGCGACCTGTTCGACGTCTCGGCTGCGCCGCCGGCGGCCACGGTCGAGCCAGTGCCGCCGCCCGCGGTCCCCGGCACCGAGCAGCCGGAAGACCAGGTTCAGGCGCGCTATGACGGACCCGGCGAAGTAGCGCCGATCCACGACATGGTCGTGGCGCGGCCGCGCCGCAATATCGGCAAGCTGCTGACCATCCTGTCGGTGATCGTGGCGCTGCTGCTGCTGGCTGCGATCGGCGCGGTGGTCGCGGTCGGTCCCGACAAGCTCGCCGAGCGGCTCGGCATCACCCCGGCGCCGGTGCCGCTGGTGATCGAGATGACCCGCAAGCCGGACCGGCGCGAAACCGCGAGCGGCAATGAGCTGCTGGCGGTTACCGGCCGGATCGTCAATCCGACCGACATTCCGCAAACCGTCCGGGATATTCGCGCCGAGCTGCGCGATACCCAGGGCCGCACCGTCTATAGCTGGACGATCACCCGCCCGGTGCCGATGCTCGCCCCCGGCGCCTCGGCCGAGTTCGACAGCGCGGCGGTCGACATCCCGCGGGGAGCCAAGAATCTCCATCTGAGCTTCATAGGTCCGACCGGCAGCTAAGCCGAAGTTCGGCTGACCCTTTCTCCGTCATTCCAGCGAACGCTGGAATCTCGCTTTTCTTCGCCAGAACGGAGCAGGCAGAGAGATTCCAGCTTTCGCTGGAATGACGATGTGCCCTTGAGGACGTGATGACATGCGAATAGGTGTTCTTACCGGCGGCGGCGACGTGCCGGGCCTTAATCCCTGTATCCGCTCGATCACGCTGTCGGCGCTCGACCGCGGCTGGGACGTCATCGGGTTCAAGCGCGGCTGGCAGGGTTTCCTGGAGATCGACCCCGCCGATACCGACAGCATCGCCGCGCACAGCGTCGTGCTCGACCGCGAGGCGGTGCGCGGGATCGACCGGGTCGGCGGCACGATGCTGCACACCTCGCGCACCGATCCGCGCACTGCGCCCGGCGGCGACCAGACCGCGCATGTCCTGGGCGTGCTCGATGCGCTTGGCGTCGGCGCGCTGATCACGCTCGGCGGCGACGGCACGCTGCGCTTCTCGGCCCATCTGTCGACGCAGGGCTTCCCGGTGGTCTCAATCCCCAAGACGATGGACAATGACGTGTTCGGCACCGACTATTGCATCGGCTTTTCCACGGCGATCACACGCTCGGTCGACGCGATCAACGCGCTGCGCACGACCGCGGAGAGCCATGAGCGGATCGCCGTCGTCGAGCTGTTCGGCCGCCGCTCGGGCGAGACCGCGCTGCTGGCCGGCTTTCTCGCCCAGGTCGATCGCACCGTCATCGCCGAGGTGCCCGCCGATCCGGAGCTGCTGCTGCCGCTGCTGGCCGAGGACCGCCGCAGCCGGCCCGGCGCCTATGCGATGTGCGTGATCTCCGAGGGCGCCACACTGACCAGCGACGCAGCGGCGGCCGGCGAACGCCAGCTGTCGGCGACCCGGCGCAGCGAGCAGGCGGTCAGCCGGCGGCTGGCGCTGCTGATCGAGGAGCAGACGGGGCAGGGCACCATCGTCCAGCAGCTCGCCTATCTGATGCGCTCGGGCGATCCGGATGCGCTCGACCGCATGGTAGGCTTCGCCTTCGGGGGCCTTGCGGTCCGCAAGATCGAGGCGAAGGAGACCGGATGCATGCTGGCGCTGCGGGACGGCAACTATGCCAGCGTCCCGATCGATACGCTGCTCGGCGGCACGAAGATTGTCGATGTCGCAGCGCTGTACGATGCCGCGCGCTATCGGCCGAAGCTGACGCATGTCGAGGGCATGCCGATGTTTCTCTACTGACCGCGGTGCAGGCCCGCCGGGCCGCGGCAAAGATAGCCCATTGCGCGCCTCTGTCCGCTTTGCTAGTGGCACGCGCCTACCAGCATCCCGGCCCGCCGGGATTCTACTCGGTGTGCGGTCGTGGCGGAACTGGTAGACGCGCAACGTTGAGGTCGTTGTGGCCGAAAGGCCGTGGAAGTTCGAGTCTTCTCGACCGCACCAAACAGTCCTAACGCCTTGTAATAACTAGATTTTCCCTTCGGGGGTCCGTCGAAAATGGCGCAGTTCTGCGCGGTTTACGTGTGCAGGTCGGCTGACCTGAAGACAGTTTCGTCTCTGATCGTCGCCTCATTTTGGCTTCTTCTGGCCGCCGTCTCAGGCCGTCAAAAAACTGACTGCACGATGGCCGAGGTGCGGTAAGAGATTCGTGCCCGGAGTAAATACTATCCTCGCAGTCTCGTTCGAACGCGGGAACTCGCTTTTTTTGGGCGCTAGAACATCTACCAAAACTTCTGCCGGCATCATTGCGCTGGCCGGTTGATGGAGCGGGCACGACATTGACTGATCGGTTCGTTTGCCTCCGGCATGTTGCGGGACTTCGATGCTGTCTCCGGACCTGTTATGCAACGCGCAGCGCCCCACTCGCCTTCGCCGCCATCCGCGCCCGCAGAAAATCATATTCGAGGATGTCGCCCTGCGCGATGCGGATATAGGGCTGGCGGGCGTCGAGATATGCGATCACCGCCTGAGGGTTCTGCCCCAAGTCCAGCTCGACGTTCACCGCACCGGTATAAATGCTGCCCATCAGAGGCATCCTGTAGCTATCCGCGAGCTCTCCCAAAATGGCCATGGTACGCTTATGCTGTTCCTTGAGCTGGGGTGCCATGCCCGAGATTTGATCACCGAAATAGCCACGGTACAGCTCGGCCCCAAGCCGGTTTATCGCCGCCTGGCCCATCACTGAACTGAACAGTGCAACGTCGCTGCTCACCCCGAGGAAGTCGCTGCTGAGTTCCTCGATGGCGAGATCCAGCTCCGCAACTTCCGCATCGAAGATCGCCTTCAGCTGTTCCTCTGGAAGCAATGATCCAAACCGCCGCGGCCGGCTGTCAATTGGTTCGCTCAACTTGTCGATGGTATCGACAATGCACGCGGACAGCATGAGCGTCGCCCGCTCGACCGTATCTCGCAGCAGGATCAGGGGCTCGCCTCGGCGTACCGCGAGATTCTCGTTGAGCGCCTGGCGGGCGATTTCGATTTCGCGTCCGCTACGCAGCAGCATGCGCAACGAGACCGCCTTGCAATATCGCGCTTCCCGAAGCAGCGGCGTTCGCGCTCCGCCGGCAAGGGCGGTGTGCATGCAGCGATCCGCGCAGGAGATAGCCGAGTCCCAGACTCCGGCGAGCATATAGATTGTCGCGGCGAGCAGCTGGATGCTGGGGTCCTTCCAGTCGCGGTTGAGCGCCTCCGAGATATTGGTCACAATTGGCGACGTGTCGCCATGTTTGCTGTGTTTCGCGACCTGTTCGAGCAGATGATCGAGTGTCGTGGTGGCGCCGATATCGACGCGGGTCACGGCATGGACACGCTGGAGCAGATCAAATCCTGCTGGAAAGGCGATTGGGGCCCGCCGCTCGAGGCCGAGGCCATTGGGTTGGCGAAGAGCCTCGACCAACCGCTCGAAGCTCTGGGCGACCATTTGCCGAGCGTGATCCTGCTCGATGTCGTTGATGGTGGCATGCACGTCCTTGCCCACCGCCACGAAGAGATCCTCGCTTTCAAAATAGCTGGCGATCTCTTCGACCGACGGCTCAAGATTGGTGTCACCCGTGAACAGCCGAACATTGGCCGTCGCGATCTTTTCGGCGGCCGACGACCAGCGGTCGATGTTGTCGCGGAACCGAAAATGGTTGTCGTGGCTGTCATGCGCGGCAAACTCGGCCTTGCCGTCAACCTGCGGAAACAGGGCTTCGATCGCTTGTGCGACATCAAGAAAGACCTGTCGCACCGGCTCCTTCACCTGGCTGGTCGTCGACATGGTCCGATGCATGGCCGAGAAATTGAGCAGCGGATGATAGACCAGCGGTGTCCGGACGAAATCCGGAATGCCCTGCGCGGCCAGCTCGCGACGGCGCAAGCGAAATGCGTCGCGGATCGTCGAGTCGGCGGTCACGAAGACGAACCTAAGCTGGGCCCGCTCGCCTATGGACCTTGGATTTTCCCGGTAAAGGGCTTCGATGATCGCCAGCGTGCGGGCATCATGCATGATGTTGCGTTCGCCCACGCGCCGCTTTTCGACCCCCGCCCGGGTCAGCAGCGTATGCCACTCGCGAACATCGTCGACACTGACCTTGTCGCTGACGCCCGACCAAAATTCGGAATGGTCAAGGGTGGCGAGCCGGGCGTTGGGACGGGCGAGCGTCGCCTGGAGCCGCTTGCGGTAGCTCGCGGCCGCCCGGATCTGATCGATAATCCGGTCCAGACCGATTTCGCTGGCCGTTTCGAGCAGCGCCTTGGGATTGTCCTTGACCCCACGCAACCTCGTTCGTTCGTCGTCGCTGAGGCGACGAATGGCCTTGATATGCCTGTCGGCCGCTCCTCGGAGATTGGTGATCAATTCGTCCCAATGTGGCTGGGTGATGAAGGCCTGTTCGCCATCCTGCATCCCCGGCAGGCGCCCCGAAAAGATATAACGATAGGTGAGCGCATCGCTGAGATCCGCAGCTTCTGGTCGCATCAGGCTGCCGACCGGCGAACGGTCCATCCTCGGCGTCCGATCCTCGCGCTCGATGAGATCGCTCAGATAGCTGACCGCCACATTGGTATCGATCAGGTAGATGATGCGTCGCGGGATCGTGGCGAAATCGGTGTCGTCACGGTTGCTGGCGAGAGCCGTGCGCAGCGCGCGGGCCGCGCGAAAATACTGGCTGGAGGAGGGACCGGTCATATGCAGGGTTCCTCCGCATCCGCCCACAGTGCGGTCGGATCGGTCGGCCTGACGAAAACTTCTCTGGCCTGATTGACGCCGTCGAGGCTCCAGAGGAAGTGCTGCAGCTCGGTCGCTTCCTGAACGGTCGTCGCGGCGTTGTGCGGCTGTGCAAGATAGCGTGCGATGCTCCGTAGCATCGCCCGGCCCGCAGGCATCCCAGGCGCGCAGCGCTGGCTGAGCTCGGGATCGAGCGCCTCCCTCAGCCTCGCCCAAGCGCTCAGGCGGCGCACGGCCAGCTCCTCGTCGGTGTGGAGATGCTTGGCGCGCGCGAACTGGCAATCGACGATGATGTCGATGAATCCAGGATGCCAGAACTCACCCTTCGTTCTGATGAAATCAAAGAAGGAGAGCTGTCCCTGGCTGATCGGTTTGGCCGAGGCAACGGTGCTCACGATGGCCTCGATGAGCAGGCGCAAGGCCGGACGGGGCATATGGTGCTCGAACAGCGCGGGCGGGCGGGCCGCGAGCAGCTCTTCGAGAAATTGTCTCGCCAGCGCGAAAATCGCGGCCGGGCAGCCGATTGCGGCCAGCAATTGCCAGAAGCGGCGCAGAGGCTCGGGCGGTTCGTCGACCACTACGGTGGGATGCGCGAGATGATCGGTCACGATGCTGCGCAGACGCTCGGTCGCACGAAGCTTCTCCTGCTCAGCCTCTCGCAGCGCTGTGCCGAGCTGGCCCAGCAGGTCTCGATCGGGATGCAGCTCGAGCGGCAGGAAGGCGCGGCGGCGTTCATCCAGGTCGATGCTGTCGAGCACCGCGAACCCCCGGCGAAGCCATTGGAGAACCTCGTCCGAGCGCAGGCTGGTGAGATGGTTGTCGAGGGCGGGAATTCCGGCAATCGAATAGGTCATGCGGGCACGCTGGCCAGCGGAGCGAGACGATCAAGCAGTTGTCGGAGTACGTCGTCCATCGTTCTCCCCGCGGTGAGCAGGACCTTGTGGAAAGGTGCTTCGTTTATTCCGTATCCGACTGAGGGCGACATGCCCAGATACTCGCACACGAACCGGGCCGGATCGAAACGGACGCCTCGCGACACTATCTCGGGTCCACCCTCGATGTCGCTGGGCTCAGCGGCCATGCGCAGCTTCTCGATGTCCGCGGTCGAGCCGCAGCCCTCGCTCTCGCGGAAAGCGGGCGCGCGATGCTTGTACAGGGGATTGTCGAAACCATCCCAAGGCGTTGGGCGATGCGCCTTCATATCCTTGACCGGCAGAGGTGTGCGAGCGCGGATGACGAAAAGGGGTTCACTCAGCCCGTAATTCAGCCCGAGCCAGTCGCGGAAGCGTCCCGAAGCCTGGGATGACGGTCGATCGATCTGATCACGAAAGTCACATTGGCACCAGCGTGAATACCAGCTTGGCGCGGGCCTCGGGACTGCTGCACCAGCCCGCAGGAAGGCCTTTGCAAGGAGAAAGGTGACTGCGTCCTGCTCATCACTCAGCGTCTCGGCAAAGCGGATATAATATTCATCCTCAAGGTTCTGGTGAGCCCCGTCGGGATCGTTCACCCTGAGCCGTTGCTGTTGGCGTGTATCGAGGGGCGCCGAGCGTAGCAGATACATCAGGTCGGTCATCGACTTGATCGTCATCCACTCGGCCGGCGAATAATGGGCCGGCGGACCTTGATATTGGAAATTGTCGGGCTCGGCAAAGATCACCGAACTTATGTTGAGCTTGTGCTTGCACCATGCGGTCGCGGCATCGCCCCCATATGGTTGTAGCGCCCCGATGACCGTGCGGGCTCCGTGATCATCGACATGTTTGTGCATCAGCCCGTCGAGCAGGTTGATGAGCAACCTCTTACCACCTTCGGACTGCGATAGGTCAGTGATAACCTCCTGCAAGACACCCCCCGTTTCAGAGCTTTGGAATCTTCAGATATGACTCAAGATTTAGGTATCTCCTAGTCAAGAATGACGTCACTGCTCCGCAATGGATCAAAACTTCTTAGGCGGCGCGGACAAATTTCCGTGAGCAGGGTGTCGTTCAGTCATTTCATCTGGCTGCCTTGACTGCTCAGCGAACGAGAACGTTGACGCCGATGGTGATAATTGTGGGGGCCAGCGACTTGGATCAGAAAGCTCTTCTTGCACGCCCTGTCCAGCACGCAGTCTCTCAACGTATTGACGAGCAGCAGGAATATGAAGGCCGGCATGCCTAAAGACGGCAGAGGCTATACATCGCTAACGGTCTATCTCGCCACCGACAGATACTGGCTCAATCTGTCCACGCCGCCTGGCCTATATCCCGCTTTGCCGGGTAAACGACCCTCGGTCGCGTGAACCGAAGCAGGTCGCGCGCGCTGACGGCGGGTGACCTTTCAGTCCGCGAGCGAACTTGTCTCTCCATCTTGGTTCGCACGTTCAAGACATGTAGCTCACGGAAACGTCGTGATTAATTTTCCAGATTTCAGCGGTTGTGGTCAGCAGGAGAGACTGGTTCAGTCTTCTCGAGAGCACCAAAACAGTCATCACATCCTTGTAATCACTGGGTTTTCTCTTCGGGGGCGGCTGAAATTGGCGCAGTTCTGCGCCGCTTGCGGCCACATGTCGACGACCCTGAAGTCAGTTCCAGTCTCTGATTGCTACCTGATTCTGGCCTTCTCTAACGGTCGTCTCCGCCCGACAAAAAACTGACCGCAAGATGCGGCATTGCGGTTCGAGAGCTCTCTGGGATGGGCTGGATGGACCATATTATTGGCACGTATCAGCATGATCCGGCGTCAGCGACAGCCGGGATGATCTTGAGCTGCTGGAACCGGCGCGTATATTTCCGGAACATCTCCGCCGTATCCATGCAGTCGTGAAAGCCCGCCTGACGGATCTTGATGGTGCTGGAGAGGCCGTAACGGACCACATGGGCGGGATCGAGCGGATAGGTCCAGCCGCCACCCACCGCAAGCGATTCGCCCAGCAACGCGTCCAGATCCTCAGGCGCTTTCAACCCGTATTTGCGCACCATGCCGGGCCAGAGATGCGCCAGAGTGCGAACCTCCTCCGCAATGTCGAACGGCCGGGGCGCGGCCAGCTCCATGGCCAGTTCCTCCGCCACGATGGGAAATGCGTCGTGCAGCGAAAAGACGTCGCCGTTGACGAGGTTGAACGCCTCGTTGCGCGCATTCTCCGCCCCGGCCGCCCAGTCGAGCCCCTGCGCGAGAAGGTCGGCGTCGGCGATATCGGTTATCATGCTGGCCCCGTCCGGCACCAGGAGGGGCAGCCCCGCCTCCTTGCGGAGCGCCGCGAACAGGGCGAGCACTAGGAAGGTGTTCATGTTCGCGCCCACCGCCTCGCCGACGATCATGCCCGGCCGGATAATCGTCCACGCCCAGGACGCGCCCTGCTGCTTCGCCCGGATATAGTCCTCATGCTGGTGATAGAAATTTTCTTGGTCGATGCGCGGGAGTGATTCCTTGTAGGGCATGGGCGGCGTGCGCTCGATGAGATGCGAGCCATAGGCCTTGAAGCCATGGACGAGCCCGATGTGGCGAAAGCCGTGCGCGGTGGACACGATCGGATCGACCACGTTGCGCAGCATCGCCATGTTCTTGGCGTACTGCTCGGGGTCGCGCCATCCGGTGATCATGTTCCCTTGCTGCTCGTTGACGGCACAATAGGCGATATGGGTCACGCCCGGCATCGCGGCGAAGATCTCGGCGCATTTCTCACCGTCCAGCAGGTCGAGCGGGATATGCTCGACATGATCGGGACAGACCAGCGGCCGCCGCCGCGAAACGGCCGTGACCTTCCAGCCGGGCTTGGCGGCAAAATGCTTGAGCGCCGCCGAACCGGTCAGACCCGATGCGCCGATGATGAGGATTTCAGGCATCCGCTGTACTCGCAAGTGAAAGCCGTTCCCGCGGCGATCCGTCGTCAGCCATGATAGCCTCCGTCAACCCGCACGACCTCCGCGTTCATGTACGCGCCGTCCTCGGACGCGATCATCGCGATGATGCTGGCGACGTTCTCCGGCGAACCATAGATCCCATCCGGCCGCGACAGATGCGCGAAGAGCGACATGTCCGCGCCCTCCGGAAACCCGCCGGCCCCCATGGCGTCGGTCATCGGGGTGGCGATCCCGCCGGGCGCGACGGCGTTTACGCGCACGCCGCGCTTGATATACTCCCAGCCCAACGTGTGAGTGAGCGCGGCCACCCCGCCCTTGCTGGCAGCATAGGCCGCCATGTAGGGATGGCCGAAGTAAGCCGAGGTGGAAGCGGTATTCACGATGTTGCCCTTCGATTCGAGGAGATAGGGCAGCGCCTCGCGGCAGCACAGAAAGGTGCCGACCAGATTGATCTGGAGGATGCGGACGAAGTCCTCCAACGTCTCCTCCACGCTGTGCACCGCGCGCAGCACGCCGGCGACATTGATCAGCACGTCGAGCTTGCCCTGGCGCTGGACGAACGCAGCGAAGGCCTGCCTGATCGCCGCCTCGTCGGTGACCGACGCCACGGCTGACGCCACCCGCTCCGCCTGGCCTGCTGCGCCGCGCGCCTGGTCCACCGATTCGGCCAGCGCATCCGCGTTGACGTCCACCGCAAGCAGGGTCGCGCCCTCGCTCGCCAGCCGGGCGAGCGTCGCCCGTCCGATGCCAGTGGCGGCGCCGGTGACGATCGCCACCTTGTCCACGAACCTTGCTGCGCTGCTCATCAACTTCCCTCCGTCGTCCTCTGCGTCATTCTTCGGGTGCGACGCTGAACCCCACCGTCTGCCCGCCGTCCGCGAGCACGACCGAACCGGTCATGAAGCTGGCCGCATCCGACAGCATGAAGCAGGCGACCTCCGCGATTTCGCTCGGGTCCGCCATCCGCTGCAACGGCACCTTCTTGGCGATGAAGGATTCCAGCGAGGGATCGCGCTCGATGGCGACGGCGGCGATCTCGGTCTTCACGCCGCCGGGGCACAGGCAGTTTATCCGGATGCCCTCCCCAGCATATTCGAGCGCCGCCGCCTTGGTCAGACCGACGATCGCATGCTTGGTCGCCGCATAGACCGCGAGATAGCCCGACCCCGCGATGCTGGCGGTGGAGCCGGTGTTCACGATCACGCCCTTGCGGGCCGGCCGCATGAGGCGCAGCTCGTGCCGCATGCATTCGACCGTGCCATAGAGGTTGGTCTCGATCAGCGAGCGGACCTCCGCATCGGTCGTGTCGCTCAACGCCTTGAAGTCGTTGGTGATGCCGGCGTTGTTGAAGGCCGCATCCAGCCTTCCGAACGACGACTGGATACGGTCGAAGCCGGCCGCGACGCTGGCGGCTTCGGCGATGTCCATCTGGACGAACGTCGCCTCCCCGCCCGCGCCGCGGATATGCTCGACGGTGCCCTCGGACTGCGCCGCCCGGCGCGCGGCGACCAGGACGTGCGCGCCCCGGTCGCCAAGCATGATCGCCGCCGCCTTGCCGATGCCGGAGCTTGCCCCCGTGACCAGCACGATCTTTCCGTCGAACCTTTGCATCCCGCCCCTCCTTCAAGCCGCTCGTCGCGTCGCCTCAGCCTTCTACCGGATGGACGCCGGCAGATACGACGGTGATGCAGGATGCGGTGTAGCCGCCCTCCACGGGCAGGACCGATCCGGTGACATAGCTCGATTCGTCGGAGCACAGCCAGACGGTGGCCGCCGCGATCTCCTCCTGCGTGCCGAACCGCTTCATCGCGATCGAATCGCGCATCGGCGCGAGCGTCGATTCGTCGTTGTTCGTCAGCATCGGGGTGGCGATCGCTCCGGGGGCCACGCTGTTCACGCGAATGCCCTTGTCCGCATATTCGAGCGCCGCCGCGCGGGTCAGGCCGACCGCCGCGTGCTTGGCCGCCGAATAAATGCTGTAGAAGGCGAAGCCGTTGATCGCCGATCCCGACGTCACGTTGACGATCGATCCGCCGCCATTCTCCAGCATCTGCTGGATCTGATACTTCATCGACAGGAAGACGCCGCGCGAATTTACCGCGAAGTCGTCCTCATACTCCTCCAGCGTCAGCTTGTGCATGTAGTTGGGCGCGTGCGCCACGCCCGCCACATTGGCGGCAAAATCAAGGCGGCCGTAGGCGGATACCGCCATCTCGACCATCCGGCGCGTATCCTCCTCGATCGAGACGTCGGCGAGGCAGGCGATCGCCGTGCCCCCGGCATCGCGGATTTCCGCCACGGTGCGGTCGATCTTGTCCTGGGTGCGGCCGACCACCACGACTTTGGCGCCATCGCGCGCGAAGCGGAGCGCGATGCCGTGGCCCATGCCCTGCCCGCCGCCCGTGACGAGTGCGACGCCGTCCTTCAGCTTTGCCATTTCAAATCCTCTCTCTCAGTAAATCGAACGATCAGACCGCCGAGGCCGAATTTCAAACCGCACCCTGGCGCTCCAGCGGAACGTCGAAAGCCAACAGATAATCGCCGGTGAGCCGGTCGATGTCGCCCTCCGTCATGCCGATGTCCGCCAGCGAATATTGATGGTGCGTCCGGCCGGAGCGTTCGGTCGCATCGCTGGCGAGCCACGCCTCCATCGCCGCCGCGCGGTCGTCGCTGAAATCGAGGCCCAGCCGGTCGTAGATGGACCGCACGGTGCCGATCGGGTCGGCCCGGAAATCCAGGAAGCGGACATCGACGAAGCGTTCGGCCATGCCGGGCCTGCGCCGGAACTCCAGCGCCTTTTCCCAGGTATCGTCATAATCGCCGACGATGCTCTTGGCGCTGGGGGCGAGGGGCGCGAACTTGCTGCGCAGAACCGCGGCCATGTTGGCGATCGATGGATAGGTCTTTGCGGTGTCGCGATGGCAATGGACGAACATCGCGTCGGGAAAGACCTCGATGATCTCCTCGAGAAATCGCACGTGGAGCGGCGTCTTGAGCACCCACCGGCGAGGCGACAGTCCATGCTGGAGATATTTGAGGAAGTCCCGCTGCTCGCGATAGATGGCGCGGAAATCCTGCTGGAACAGGACATCCTGATAGGTCGGCAACTCTGCCAGGGCGGTGAACGTCGCCGAGGCCAGGAGCAGCTCCCAGAAGAACAGGCACTCCTCCGCGCGATTGGCGCCCATCGGATGGACGCCCAGCCAGTCCTCGTCGAGCAGGCCGAGATCGCCCAGCCGCTCCTGGCACTTCTTTTCCCGCAGTCCGCGCGCGAGCGGGTCGTCCGCGCGCGGCGAGGGATAATGCATCTCGAACAGGCGCGGCGCGCGGCTCAGCGGGTCGGCCCCCATCAGATTGTGGAGGAAGGTCGTGCCCGACCGGGGCAGCCCGAGGATGAAGATCGGCGCCTCGACCTTCTCCTCCCGCCAGCCCGCATGCCGCTTGCGATCGGCGACATATTTGAGGCGGGAGGTGAGGATGTCCATCAGGAAGCGATAGAAACGCTCCTCCCCGCGCGCATGCAGGCTCGACGTCCGGTTCAGATCGTCGACGAATGTCGTCAACAGGCGCTCGGGCGTGCCGACATGGTCGAGCGCCCAGTCGTCGAGCGCGGTTTCGAGTTCGGCGGCGCGCATCAGCTCCGCGACGGTGGGCAATGACATGGATCGATCCTGCCTCTCAAATGCCGTACATGCGGCGGATGCCCGCACCGCGCGCGGCCACGGTCGCGCGCCTATCCTCGGCCGAGACCTTGGGCGATCCGGCATGGAGATGGCCGGGCAGATCGGCGAGCTTCACCTTCTTGACGACCGGTTCCGGCACTGGATCGCACCACACCCAGCGCGATGCGCAGACGCCGCGCAGATGGCCGACCGTATCCATCCAGTTCGCGATCCCCGGATCGCGCGCTGACACGACGATCCGAACCTTGCCGTCTGGATCGACCTTCGTCTGCATGGCGTTCAGCGAGGACTGGTTATTGAGATAATCGATCGTGTCATATTGCAGGTTGGCGAGCTGGAACGCCCAGAATTTAGAGGTCTTCGGCGGGTCGAACTCGAACAGCAGTCCTTCGTCCTCGGCGAAGTCGAACAGCATGAAATGATAGGCGGCATGCTGGATGCCGCCGAGATTCTGTTCCTTGCCGGTCCAGAAGGCGTTGACGCCCACGTCGCCGACGACCTCGTCGTTGCGGCCGATCCAGTGGCGCGCCGATTCGCGGGCGAAGTTCGTCAGCTTGCGGATGCGGGTGGCGAGGTCGCGGTCGCTGACCTGGCGGCGGGGCTTGTCGAGGCCGTCCAGGCGCTCGATCTGGACCGTCGCCGGAATGTCGTTCGTCCAGTCGTACATCGCGTCGCGGATGACGAGGAGGAGCTGGTTCTCGCCCGGCTGGGTCTGGAGCCAGTTGCCCTCATGCTTGTCGGGTGAGACGATGATCTCGAAACTGCCGTTCGCTTCGACATGCATCTTGTCGAATTCCATGATGCCGACCTGACGGAAGCCGGGATCGCCCCAGAACTCGCTCTGCACGTGAAGCTCGCTCCAACGGGTGGTGCCGGTCTTGCCGGTGATCCGGTACGTGCCCGCACCGTCCGCGAAGGTGAACTGGTAGTGGAAGTCCGGGCAGCACAGGCCCCAGGTGAAGAGGATGGGATGATGGAAGGCGTGCGTCTTGCTGAAGAAGGGATAATCCTGCCGGGGCCCGACGAAGACGTTGAAGCCGGTATGTTCGATCGACATCACATGGAACATCGCCCGGTCCCGCTCCTCCGGCGTTTCCGCCCATCCGGAGGCGAACCACTGGGCGCGGATGTCGGCCAGGACCTTGGTGTGCTCGTTCCAGAGCTGCGCATAGGAATCGGTGTCTGACATCGCTCTCCACTCTCGCTTGCTTTCGCGCCGACGCCCGCTCTCGGGTCGACGGCGACGGAGAATGGCGGGACGATAGCGAATCATGTGGACGACGGTGTCCCCATATGGGAGGGTCGACGCGTCATGGACGATGTCGCCGACCAGTTGATCGCAGCATTGCACGACGGCCCCTTCGAAACGCCGCCATGGACGACGTTCCTGGAAATGCTGCGCTCCGAACTGGACGCCGTCTATTCCGGGATCATCTTCAAGCCGCCGGATCGCGGACCGGGCGGCGTGGTCGAGCTGTTCGCAGGCGACGATGCCCCGATCGAGGTGCACCGATTCTACCGGGAAAGCTTCTACCGCTCCGATCCCGTGATGGGCGTGAACCTGCGCGAGGGGCAGGTCTACGACCTGAGCGACGTGTTCGACGAGTCCAACGACTATCATCGGCGCTATCGCGAGCAGATTCTCGAGCCGCGCGGCGTCCGCCACATGAAAGTCGTGCGCGTCACGGAGCCGAGCGGCGTCACCGGATGGATGTTCATCGCACGCAGGGACAAGCCGTTCGACCAACGGGATGCCGCGCTGTTCGCCCGGCTGTCAGTGCATCTGCGCCGCTCGCTGCGCAATCACATCGCGCTCGAAGGCGAACGGCTCCATGCGCGGGCGGCGGACAGCATCATCGCGCGGCTCAATATCGGCTGGCTGACGCTCGATGCGACCGGCACCGTCGTTAGGACCAGCGCGCATGCCTCCGCGATCCTCGACCACAGCGACGCGCTCAAGGTCGGCAAGGACGGCCGGCTGGCGGCGATGCGCCCGTCGGTGAACGGCGTCCTGCAATCGGCGATCGCCGCCATCGCGACGGAAGGATCCGCCCGGCCCCAGGCGATCTGCGTGTCGGACGATCCCTGGCTCAACATGATGCTGACGCCCTTTTCCGGTGTTCCGGCATCGCCCGACAGGACATCGGTCATGATCGCGTTCCTGCAGGGCGAGACGCGGTTCGGCGCGCGCCGGCACGAACAGATCGCCGAACTGTTCGGCCTGCTCCCCAGCGAGGCGCGGCTGACCCTGCTCATCAGCCAGGGCGCTTCGCTGGCGGAGGCGGCCGACAAGCTGTCGATCACGCTGGAAACAGCGCGGAGCTATTCCAAGCGCATCTATACCAAGATGGGCGTGCGCGGGCAGACCGACCTCGTGCGGTCGATCCTGACCAGCGTCCTGACGCTCGCCTGATCGCCGCCTGCCGGCCCGGTTGATAAGCGGTACGCGCCTGCTACTGTCCGCAGCATAATCGAGGCGATCCATTCGCAGGAGAGTGAGCCCATGACGTTCGATCCGTTCGCTCAATATGACCGCCGCACGCTCGTCGCTTCCGACCCCGTCGAGATCGACGCGCCGGCCGCGATCGTCTGGGAAGTCCTGACCGACCTGCCGCGCTATGGCGAATGGAACCCCTATTGCGTCCGCGCGGACTCGACGCTGGAGATGGGCGCGCCGGTGAACATGACGCTGGTCGACTATACCGGCTCGGGCCAGCTCGTTCAGTGGTGCGAATATCTTTGCGCGTTCGAGCCCGAGCATCTTCTGTCCTGGGAGCTGCCCGGCACGCCCGAATTCCCTTATGAGGCGCGGCGGGACCAGGTCATCGCCCCGCTCGGCCCGGATCGCTGCCGCTACCTGTCCACCGACGCCTTCTTCGGCGAGAACGCGATCCATGTGATGAACTTCACCCAAGGCTGGGTGAAGCGCGCGTTCGACGATACCGCGCGGGCGCTAAAGCGCCGGGCCGAGGCGATGCACCAGGCGCGCACGACGGTCGCCGCCTGAGGTCAGGGCCCGCGCGACGGGTCTCGCGCACGAGCGCTGGTATCGCCTTCGAAACGCGTCATGGTGCCGTTCGCGCACCAATATCCTAACTTCCGTAATGTCTGGATCTCCCCTTCGGGGACGCCCCGGCCGACCCACTCGATCGGTCGCAGAGGATATCGTCAAAGACGTCGCCGTTCCGCGCGCCGATCAGGCGAACTGGCAATTCAGGCTGCGTGAGTTCCTGTCGTAAAGTGACAACAGGGCCTGCAAAAGCATCAGACTTCTGATCCTAGCGGCGTGCCGCGGCAAAGTGGCGGCCCGGGCATTGTCGGTGTGATGCCTCGCTAATATCCCGCTTGCAGGCGCCGACATTCGTGAGGCCGCGGTCGATCCCAGCCGATCCCGCACATCGCCTCTCGCGTCTGCAGTCGAGGCAGCGAGGACAAAGATGAACAGCATCATACCCACACCCTGGCCGAAAGACCGGATCATCCCCGCCGCCAGCTGGCAGCGGCCGGATGGCGTGCGCCTCATCTCGAGCGACGATCATGTCATCGAGGCGCCGCACCTTTGGGAAGAGCGGCTGAAGGGCGCCGACAAGGATCGCGCACCCAAATTCTGGAAGGACGAGGGCGGTTTTCACATGACCGTAGGGGACGAGTCCTACGACGTCCCCGGTCTGCCCTCTGATTTTCCGGAGGGCCGGGAGGGTTTCTGGGACGTGGAGAAGCGCCTGGCCGACATGGATGCCGAGGGTGTCGAGGCCTCGGTTGTCTATCATGGCCGCGCCGCCGGCCTGATCCGCATGGCGGACAAGGACTTCTTCGTCCGCTGCATGGATGTGTTCAACGAATGGATGGCGGACTGGAAGCAGGCCGCACCGACGCGGCTCTATCCGGTCGCCTATCTGCCCACCTTCTTCCGGCCCGAGATGACAGCCGACTATCTGCAGAAGCTCAGGGAACTCGGGTTCAAGGCGATCGAGATTCCGCTCAACCCCAAGGGCGTGCGGTACAACAGCTCGGCGATGGACGTCATGTGGCGCGCGATCGAGGATAGCGGCTTCCCGCTCTCGATCCATATCGGCGCCTATATCCAGTTTTCCGGGCGCGGCTCGCTGGGTGCGAACCTCAACGCCAACCTGATGCCGTTCACCGGCCTGTTCGGCCAGTTCGTCTTCTCGGGAATCTTCGATCGCTTTCCCGGCCTGAAGCTGGTGTTCACCGAGGGGGGCGCCGGCTGGGTGCCCGCGACGCTGGAAAATGCCGACAAGATCGCCCGCGACTACGCCACCGAGCTGCGCCCGAAGATCGCGCACGCGCCGAGCTGGTACTGGCATAATAATTGTTACGCGACCTTCATGCAGGATGACGTCGCCATAGAGAATATCGAGCGGATCGGCGCCGACCGCATCATGTGGTCGGTCGATTATCCGCATCCCGAAAGCATCGTCGGCAACAGCGAAGCCGTGGTGAAGAGCATCTTCGACAGGGCGGGTGAAGCGTCTGCCCGCAAGATCGTCGGCGCCAATGCGGCCGAAGTCTGGGGCATCTGAGACGAAACGACGGGGACGTCAGCCGCGCCCGCCGCCCCCGTCCCAACGCATTGCGCGCTCGGCCTTCAGCCTGGCCAGGGCGTCGCGCTCGATCATGACCGCTTCGCCCAAGGTTGCGGCGCTGCCCCGATCGACAACGTCCTTGGCGATCCGCACAAGGTCCGGGCCATGCCCGGCGATCGCCGATGCCAGCTCCACCGCGCGCGGTAGCAGGCGATCGGCGGGAAGCACTTCGTTGACCAGCCCGACCCTCAATGCGGTGGCGGCGTCGATCGGTTGGCAGGCAAGCATCATCTGCTTGGCGAAACGCTGGCCGACCGCGCGGGGCAGCCGTGATCCCATGCCGCTGCCTGAAACCGCGCCGATCCGCGCGTGGGTATCGGCGAAGCGCGCATCCTCACTCGCCAGGATGAAGTCGCAGCCGAGCGCCAGTTCCAGGCCGCCCGTGTAGGCCGCGCCGTTGACGGCAGCGATGATCGGCTTTCCGAGTTCGGGGATGGAATTGATCAGCGCGGTAACGCGATGGCGCGGTGCGTCGGGTGCGGCGAAAGCCTTGAGATCGAGACCCGCGCAAAAGGCCGGCGGTTGCCCGGTGATGATCGCGGCGCGCCAGCGCGGCTCGTCGCGGAAGGCGGCCAACGCTCGGGAGAGGGCGTCGCACAATTCCCGGTCGATGGCGTTGCGTTGGGCCGGCCGGTCGAGGGTCAGCAGCAGTACGGCCTCGCCCGCAGGCTCGATCAGCAGCGTCTGGGACATGCCGGGCTGATTCCCTATCTCAGCAACTCGCGAAGCGCGAACTTGATCACCTTGCCGGTGGAGTTCATCGGCAATGCATCGACGAAGGTGATGCCGCGCGGCACCTTGTAATTTGCGAGGTTGGCCTTGCTCCAGCCGATGATCTCCTCGGCGGTGATGGTCGACCCAGCCGATCGCACGATGAACGCATGGCCGACTTCGCCGAGCCGGGCGTCCGGCACGCCGATGATGGCGGACTGGTGGATGCCGGGCAGGCCGGTCATCTGTTTCTCGATTTCGGCCGGATAGACGTTGAACCCGCCGACGATGTACATGTCCTTGAGCCGGTCGGTCAGCTTCAGATAGCCTTCGGCATCGAATATCCCGACATCGCCGGAGCGCAGCCAGCCATCGGCATCGAGCGTCGCCCGCGTCGCCTCCGGATTGTCCAGATATTCGATCAGCAGCTTGTCGTCGCGGATCAGCACCTCGCCTGGTTCGCCCACCGCCGCCGCCCGGCCATCCGCGCCGACGATCTTGATCTCGGTGCCGGCAATGGCGGCGCCGACGGTGTAGGCCACGCGCTCGACCGAATCGCCGGGACGGGTATGGGTCGCCGATCCAGCGCATTCGGTCATGCCATAGCCGGTGGTGATCTCCGCGATCCTGGTCTCGGCCCGCAGCCGCTTGATCAGCTCGATCGGCACCACGGTCGCCCCGGTCGAAAGGAAGCGATAGCTGGAAATATCCCAGTCGCGCCAATGCGGATGCGCCAGCACCTCCTGAAAGACGGTGGGCGGCGCCGGCATCACCGAGATGCGGTTGTTCGCGATCAGGTCCAGGATCGACGCGGCATCATAGGCGTCGGGCCAGTAGACGGTGCTGCCGGTCATCAGCCCCGCCACCCAGCCCGCCTTGTATGACGCGTTGTGCGAGAAGGGGCCGAACACGCAATAGCGGTCTTCGGCGGTCTGGCGCGAGATGTTCACCCAGGCGCGGCCGCCGCCCAGCGAGCGACGATGGTCGAACAGCGCGCCCTTGGGGGCTCCCGTCGTGCCCGAGGTGAACATGATGTCGGCCAGCGTGTCGGGCGTGACGCCTGCCTCCCGCTCGGCGAGGGCCGCGTCGCTGGTCGCATGGCCGCGCGCGATGAAGTCGGCCCAGCTTTCCTCGCCCGCCCCCAACTGGTCCGGCGCGCCGCGCAGCACGATGATGCGGCGCAACGAGGGCATCGTCTCGCTGCGCAGCATTTCCGGATAATAGCGGCCCAGGAAATCGCCGATCGCAAAAAGACGGGAAACCCCGCCTCGCCGGATGATGTCGGCCACCTCGCCGCCCTTCAGCCGCGTGTTGAGCGGTACCATAACGCCGCCGGCGCGCTGGATGCCCACCGTGGCGGCGACCCATTCCCACATGTTCGGCGCCCATAGCGCGGCGCGGTCGCCCGGCACGGCGCCGTCCGCCATCATCGCCTTCGCGACCTCGTCGGCGCGGCGGTCGAGATCGCGGTAGCTGATGGCCCCGTCGACGGAGGACGACAGCGCTGCCCGGTCCTTGTAGCGCGCTGCTGCGTCGCGCAGCAGCGCGGTTATGGTCCTGCTCACAGTCGCACCTCATCCAATGTCGAGACGGCGACCGCCAGCGGCTGCCGCATCGGGCCGAAGGCGAAGCCGAACAGGTTCGAGGACAGTATCGTCGGGGCGCCGAAGCGTCCGCGCATCGCCGGCGGCGCGATCATCTGCACCGCCGCCAGCGTCGGATCCGGAGATCGTTGACGCCCAGATCGGCGCGCATTTCGAGTATCAGCACCGACACATGGTTGTCGGGCCAGCCGTCATGCGCCTGTGGTGCGGCGGGGGTGCTCATACCCGCAGATGCGAGGGCAGCTCGGACATGAAGATCGCCTTGACTTCGGTCAGCCCGTGCAGGCCCTCGATCCCGCCTTCGCGGCCGACGCCCGATTGCTTGAAGCCGCCATAGGGCAGGGTATAGTCGATCACCCGTCCGTTATGGCCGAAATTTCCGGTCCGGATGCGCCGCGCCATCGCATAGGCGCGATCGGGGCTGTCGGTGAACACGCCGCCGGACAGGCCATAGATGCTGTCGTTGGCAATCGCGATCGCCTGCTCCTCGCTGTCATAGGCGATGATCGTGCCGACCGGGCCGAATATCTCTTCCCGGGCGATCGCCATGTCGTTGTTCGCATCGGCGAACAGCGTCGGTTCGATGAACCAGCCTATGTCGAGATTCGCAGGGCGGCGGCCGCCGGTCACGAGCCGGGCACCCTCGGCCTTGCCCTTGTCGATATAGCCGAACACGCGGCCATGCTGGGCACGGGTCACCAATGGCCCCATCTGCGTCGCCTGATCGAACGGATCGCCAACCTGCACCGCCTGCATGGCGGCGGCGATCGCCTCGGTCAGCTCGGCCTTGCGCGCCGCAGGGACGAGGATGCGGCTGAACGCGGCGCATTGCTGCCCGCACAGGCCGACGAGGTTCGGCATGATGCCGGCGACCACCGCCTCGACCTTCGCGTCATCGAGGATGATCGCCGCCGACTTGCCGCCCAGTTCGGTGGTGACGCGCGCCATGCGGCTGCCGCAGACCGAGGCGATGTGCAGGCCCGCCGCGGTCGACCCGGTAAAGCTGACCTTGTCCACCTCGGGCTTGCGGACCAGATAATCCGAAACGTCGCGGTCCGCGGTCAGCACGGAGAAGACACCCTCCGGAACGCCGGCAGCGGCGATGCACTCGGCCAGGATCAGCGCCTCGAGCGGGCTTTCCGGCGACGGCTTGGCGATCACCGTGCAGCCGGCGGCCAGCGCCGGGGCGACCTTGAGCAGCATCGTCGCCAACGGCGCATTCCACGGCGCGATGGCGACGACGACCCCTGCCGGCTCGCGCACCACGATGCAGTGGCCGCCAAGGATGGACGGGCGGACGTCCTCGAAGCCTTGTTCGGCGAGGTCGGCATAATAGGTGAAATAGCCGGCGAAAAAGGGCGCGCTTTGCGACGACTGGGCATAGGGGATGCCGACCTGCAGCGACCAGGCCCGCGCGAAATCATCGGCGCGTTTCAGCACTTCATCGGCGATCCGGCGCAGCACCGCCGCGCGCTCGGGACCCGACGTCCGCGGCCAGGGCCCATGATCGAATGCATGGCGGGCGGCCGCGACCGCACGATCCATGTCCGCCGTCGTCGCCCTTGCGACCCGCCCGACGATCTGCTCGGTCGACGGCGAGACGATGTCGATACCGCCTTCGCCCGATGACAAAGCCCAGTCGCCGCCGATGAACAGCTTCTCGGGATTGGCAAGATTTACCAGCATGTCGGTCATCGGGGGTCCTTTTTGGGCAGGCGAGGCTGTGAGGCGGCGCAGGGCCGCGATCTCCGCCGCATCACGGGATAGGGTGCCGGTGCTCACTCCAGCGATCCGCCTTCGACGAGCACCGGCAAAGACAGGATGTTGGCGATGCCGCCATCGACCGGCAGCATGTGGCCGGTGACGAAGCGCGATGCTTCCGAGGCGAGGAACTGCACCGGGCCGACGATCTCGGAGGGATCGCCGAAACGGCCGAACGCGATGGCATCGCGGAAGATCTTGGCGCGCTGGGGATGGCCGGCGGTCGGCGCCGCCATGTCGGTCTCGAAGATGCCCGGCGCGATGGCGTTGCAGGTGATGCCGTGCGGTGCCAGATCGGCCGCTACCGCGCGTGTCAGGCCGAGCACGGCATGCTTGCTGGCGACATAGGCCGACAGGTTGGGGCGCCCGGTGTCGGCCACATAGGAGGCGAAATTGATGATCCGCCCCCATTTCCGCGCGACCATCGGCTTGGAGAGCTCGCGGCACAGCAGGTAGGCCGCCGAGACGTTGACGTCGAAGGTCCGCTCCCAGTGATCGAGCCGCGATCCGTGCAATGCGCCCCATTCGGCGATGCCGCCATTGTTGACGAGGATGTCGATCGCCGCGTCTTCCCCCAGCAGTCGGGCCGCCGCCGCTTCGACCGCCGCGAGATCCGCGAGATCGAAGGCGATGAAGCGCGCCTTGCCGCCCCGCGCCAGGATTTCATCGGCCACGCCCCGGAGCTTCCCCTCGTCGCGCGCGGCGAGGACCAACGAGGCACCCGCATCGGCCAGGCCGAGGGCGATCGCCCGCCCCAGCCCGCGCGACGCGCCCGTGACCATCGCAGTCCGCCCCTCGAGCGAAAAAAGCCCCGTCATGCGCCTCGTCCCAACTCATCGAATATACCAGCGGGGTCCGACATAGCGTTCCCTTCGTCAACTTGCAGATGGCCCCGGCGCATCCATCATATTGGCGATGTCCGCAGCCGCGCGCTCAATATGCTTGAGCATTCCCGCACTCTCGCGGCACACCGCGTGCGGATAAGGAGAACGGGGCATGGCGGGCGGAGCCGTTGGGCGCGTCGAGGCTGAAGCCGAGGCAGACTATGTGATCATCGGCGCCGGATCGGCGGGCTGTGTCCTGGCCGATCGCCTGAGCGCCGGCGGCCGCTATCGGATCGTCGTGCTCGAAGCCGGCGCCGACGATCGACCGAGCCGCAACCTGCTCGATCCGGCGCAGGCGATCGCGGACGTCAACATCCATCTTCCGGCCGGTTTCACCCGGATGCTGAAGGACCCGAAGGTCAACTGGAACTACATGTCCGACCCGGACCCCGGCACCAAGGGGCGGCAGCATGCCATCCCCCGCGGGAAGGTGCTGGGCGGTTCCTCCTCGATCAACGGAATGCTGTGGGTGCGCGGCCTTCCCGAGGACTATCAGGGCTGGCGCCAGCTCGGCTGCGACGGCTGGTCGTGGGAAGATGTGGAGCCCTATTTCCGGCGTATCGAGCATCAGCATGGCGAAGGCCAGGTGGCCGAGGCGGAGCCGGGCCCACTGCACATCAGCGACGTGCCGATCCGGCATGCGATGCTCGACGTCATGACCCGCGCGTTCGAGGAGGCGGGTGCGCCGGTCAGCAACGATCTCAACGGCACGACTCGCGAGGGAGTCTCGCGCGTGCGGCTCAACACCCGCCGCGGGGTGCGCGTGTCGACGGCGGTCGCCTATCTCCATCCCGCGATGAAGCGGGCCAATCTCTCGGTTCTGACCCGCGCGCACGTCTCCCGCATCCTGTTCGAAGGCAAGAAGGCGGTTGGCGTCGAATATGTCCGCGACGGCCTGTGCCGGCAGGTGCGCGCACGGCGCGAGGTGATCCTGGCGGGCGGCGCGATCGCTTCTCCCCAAATGCTCGAGCTGTCGGGAATAGGCGATGGACGGCGGCTGCGCGAGCTGGGCATCGAGGTGATCGTGGATCGCCCGCAGGTGGGCGAAAACCTGCAGGATCATTATGCGGCGATGGTGCGCGCCCGGCTCAAGCCCGGCACCGCCGGCTTCAACGAAATGTCGCGCGGGCTGCGCCTGATGGGGCAGCTGGTGCGCTATGCGTTTACGCGCAGCGGCCTGCTCGCGCTCGGCGGATCGAACCTGACCGCCTTCCTCAAGTCCGATCCTGCGCTCGACCTTCCCGACATACAGTTCTTCGCCAGCCCGGCGACGGTCGATTTCGAGGGGCTGGCGAACAATGGCGTGATGTCGATGGAGCGCGAGCCGGGCATGACGGTGGGCGGCTATGTGATGCGCCCGCGGTCGCGCGGGTCGGTTCACCTCAAGACGCCGGAGTTTCGCGATCACCCTTCGATCCGGCCGAATTTCCTGGCGGACGAGGCCGACCAGCGCGCCCAGGTCGCATCGCTGCGCTGGGCGCGGCGGATCATGCACAGCCCCGCTCTCGCGCCCTATTTCGGGCATGAACTGACTCCGGGAGCGGCGATCGACAGCGATGCGGCGCTGTTGGCCTTCGCGCAGTCCAGCGGATCGACCGGCTATCACCAGAGCTGCACCTGTGCGATGGGGCCCGGCGCGGATGCGGTCGTCTCGCCGGCGTTGCGGGTCAACGGCGTGGAAGCGCTGCGCGTGGTCGATGCGTCGGTGATGCCGAATATCGTTTCCGGCAACACCAATGCCGCCACCGTGATGATCGCCGAAAAGGCAGCGGACATGATCCTCGCCGCCGCACGCTGATCCGGGTTCAGGTCGCGCCGCCAAAGCGTTCGGCCTGGACCTGTTCGCCGAACAGCAGCAGCGACTGATCCGTCGGAAGCGCCGCCCAGATCTGCCGCGCGGCCGCATCGATATCGAGCACACCCTCGCCGCGCTCGATCCGCCCGCGCAGCGCCGACGCGACCGGATAATCATGGTCGGCCAGCGCTGCGACCTGTCGCGTCAGGCCGGTGTCGACAAAGCCGGGCCTGACCGCCGTCACCCAGATATTGTGCCGTTCGCGCTGGATGAGTTCGCGTCGAACGACCCGCACCCACATCTCGAGCGCCGCCTTGCCCGCGCAATAGACCGACTGGCCTTCATAGGGCGACCGTGCGGACGCCGAGGACATCATCACCAGGCCCGCCTCGCCGTCGAACCCGCTGTCGATCACGGCGCGCACAAAGGCTTCGCCAAGGCGGATCGGTGCCGCCATGTTCGCGGTCACGTCGCGGGCATAGTCCTCGGCGGGCACTTCGCCGGCGAAGCCGGTCAGCCCCTTGAGGTGAGCATTCTGGATGAAGATCGCGCGCGCACCGCGAAAGTCGCGCAGCGTTGCGGCGAAATGGGTGCCGGCCGCGTCCCAGCTCGATGGTTCGGCAAGATCGAGATAGCGGCTCTCGATCGCAGGGTGGGCGCGGCGCGACAGGTTGATCACTCGCGCGGAGGGGTAGGGGACATTGCGCGACAAGCCGAGGCCGATCCCCTCGGTCGCGCCCGAAATCCACACAAGGCTGTCCTTGTCCTGCATCAAGCCATTGCGCCGGTCGCGACGGATTCTGTCAAACCACGGGCGCGCTCCATCGCATTGATGATGGAGCTGGCCGCTCGCCTTGCGTGGCGATGGGGCCGGCGGCATGTGCAGGGATGCACATGTTCGCGTCCAAGCGCCGGAGTATTCGATGGAACTGCGTTACGATCCGCAACTGGAGGATTTCCGCAAGGAGGTCAGGGGGTTCATCGACGAGGTCCTGCCGCCGGAGATCAAGCAGCGCCAGCGCACCAAGATCCAGAACAACGCGACCATCGAGGACCAGCAGGAATGGATGCGCATCCTCAATGCCCATGGCCGCGCGGTGCCGCACTGGCCGGTCGAGTTCGGCGGATGCGGCTGGACGCCGCAGCAGCTGTTCATATTCAACGAGGAGCTCTACGCCGCGGATGCACCGGAGTTCGACTGGGGCGGCACCCACATGCTGGGACCGGTGATCTTCACCTATGGATCGCAATATCTGCGCGATCGCTTCCTGCCGATGATCCGCGAGGGCCAGACCTATTGGGCCCAGGGCTTCTCCGAGCCAGGTTCGGGTTCCGACCTCGCATCGCTGCGCACCTCGGCCGAACTCGTGGGCGACAAATATATCGTCAACGGGCAGAAGATCTGGACCAGCGGCGCCGCCCATGCGCGCTGGGGCTTCTTTCTGGTTCGCACCGACAAGACGGTGAAGCCGCAGCGCGGCATCTCCTTCCTGATCATCAGCATGGACAGTCCCGGCGTCACCGTGCGCCAGATCCCACAGATCAATGGTGAAGCGCATCTCTGCGAGGTGTTCCTGGACAATGTCGAGGTGCCGGCCGACCAGCTCGTCGGCGAGCCCGGCATGGGCTGGAGCTATGCCAAATTCCTGCTCGAGCATGAACGGACCACATCGAGCTTCATCTACTGGAGCAAGCGCGAGCTCGATCGTGCGAAGCAGATTGCCCGGTCGGAAAGCACTGGCGGCCGCAGGGCCTGCGACGATCCCGCATTCCGCGCACGCTTCGCCAGGGTGCAGGCCGACCTGCTGGCCCTCGAATGGTCGGTGCTGCGCGTTCTCGCCCATGAGGATATCGGATTCCCCGAGGCCGCCGCCGCCTCGGTGCTGAAGATCCGCGGCTCGGAGTTGCAGCAGGAGATCACCATGCTGCAGGTCGACGCGCTCGGCGCCCAGTCGCTGCGCTATTTCGAGCCGACGCCGCAGGCCCCGGCGCCGAGCGAAATCTGGCCTGATTATGTCCCTGGCCGGACCACCGCAGCGCTGATCGCACGCGCCGCTACGATCTACGGGGGCTCGAAACAGGTGCAGAAGAATATTCTCGCCAAGCTGGCCTACGGGCTGTGAGGTCCGCTCGATGAACTTCGCCAAGTCCGACATCCAGACCATGCTGCTCGACAGCGCCGAACGGCTGCTCGCCGACAGCTCCGGCGTCGAATATTGGCGCGAGCAGCGCCATGGCCCGCTCGGCTTCGATGAGGCCCGCTGGGCGCAGTTCGCCGAACTCGGCTGGCTCGCGCTGCCGCTGCCGGAGGCGGCGGGAGGGCTCGATGGCAGCATAGAGGACGTTGCCCTGCTCAACATCGCGCTCGGCAAGGCGCTGGCCACCGAGCCCTATGTCAGCGCGGTAGTGCTGGTCCCGCAGATCCTGCGGCATGCCGCCGACGAGGCCCGCGCGACCGAACTGATGGGCGAAATCGCCGCCGGCACGTTGCGGATCGCCGTCGCCCATCTGGAGCCTGGCGCCGACCCGCTGGCGCCCGGAGTGGTCGCAACCGTCGCGCATCGCGCGGCGGACGGTTTCGTCCTGTCGGGTACGAAGCTGATGGCCCTCGATTGGGCGGGCGCCGCTCAGCTCATCGTCTCGGCCAGCATCGATGGCGAGGATGGGACCGCGCTGTTTCTGGTTCCAGCCGACGCGCCCGGCCTCGAATCTGACGGCTATCCGCTGATCGACGGTACGCGCGCGGCGGATATCCGCCTTGCCGGGATCGCTGTTCCGGCGGATGCCCTGCTGGTCGGCGGCAACCGCGGCGAGGCGGTGCTCGACGAGGCGGTCCATCGCGCCAGCGTGGCGCTGATGGCGCAGGCGGTGGGCGCGATGGAGGCGTGCATCAAGATCTGCGGGGATTACGCCAAGGAGCGCAAGCAGTTCGGCGTCGCGATCGGCTCGTTTCAGGCGATCCAGCACATCCTGGCGGACATGTTCGTGGCGGCGCACCAGGCGCGCTCGATGCTCTATCACGCGATCGCCAACAGCGACCGGCCGAGCGCCGCGCGCGCCGCCGCCCTGTCGGCCGCCCGCATCGTCGTCGGCGAAGCCGGGCAGCTCGTGTCGCGCAACGGCATCCAGGTGCATGGCGGTTACGGACTGACCGACGAATATGCGGTCAGCCATTATTTCCGGCGGCTGATGAGCCTCGAGAAACACTATGGCGACCTGATCCGCCATGTCGAAAGGTTCGGCGACAGCCTCTTCGCGTGAAGATGGCGACGCGGCGAGGATCGCCGCGATGAAGGAATGCCCGTGATGCGAAGCAGATCACCCGGGAACAAGGCTGGCGCCGACGATGCCGGCGCTGCGATCGACATCGAGCGGCTTTTCCACAGCGCGCAGATCATCAGCGGCTCCTTCGACACGCTGGATGACGGATTGCGCGGGCGCGTCGGCAAGCTGGTGTCCTGGCTCAACGAACAAGGCCCCCTCGACGAGGGGCGCAGGGAGGACGTCGAACTCCAGCTGCGCAAGCTGCTCGTTACCCGGCTCCGCCTCGCCTCCGACCGCAAGCGGCTTCCGGCCATCGCCGACGAGCGGGTCGAAAGGCCGATCTTCGTGATCGGCTTCGCCCGGACCGGAACCACGCTGATCCATTCGCTGCTGGCGGAGGACCCGAATGCGCGCGCGCCGCTCTGGTGGCACACCCACGATCCCTCGCCGCCGCCGGGCGAAGTGCCGGTCGTGGACGAGCGGATCGAATATACCGCCAGGGATCTCGATAAGCTGATCGCCCAGACGCCAGGCCTGCTGACCATGCATCCTTATTGGGACAAGCGCGGCCACTGCCTGATCGAGGACGAGGAAATCTTCACCCTCGATTTCCAGAACGCCTATCCGACCCTGCTCTATCGCGTGCCCGCCCTGGCGATGATCCTCGATGCGGGCAATATCGGCGGGGCCTATCGGTTCCACCGCGAGTTCCTCCAGCATCTCCAGTGGCGGCAGGAGCCACGGCACTGGGTGGTGAAGGGCACCTACCATCAGTTCGTCCTGGAAGAGCTGTTCGAGGCCTATCCCGACGCCCTGTGCATCTGGCCGCATCGGGATCCGATGGAAGTGCATCCGTCGACGATGGCGATCACGGCGGTACTCTATGGCGGCATCACCAACTGGACCATGGATTTCAGGGAGCTCGGCCCTGCCTTCGTCCAGAGCATCGCCCAGTCGGTCGCCGCGGCGATCGAAAGCCCGTTGATCGATGACCCGCGCATCCTGCACGTCGATTTCCGGGCGCTGACGCGCGATCCGATCGCGATCGTCCGCAAGGCCTATGCCGAATGGGGGCTCGACTATGGCGAGGCCTTCGAAGCGCGAATGAAGGCGTGGCTCGCCGATCCGGCCAACGCCCCGGACCGCTACGGCCGCTACCGCTATGCGATGGAACCCTATGGCCTGACGCCCGAACTGATCGAGACGGCCTTCGAAGGCTATTCCCGGCGTTTCCGGCTGGGGAAGTTCGCGTGACATCGGCAGGCCCGGTCAATCCGATCGCCAATGCCGGGCAATTCGCCGCCGAGGAGGAGGTGCGGCAGATGTGGGCGTTGCCGCAGACGCGTGACGCGCGCGATGCCGCCGCCCGGCTCTGGCGCGTCGGCCATGGCACCGACATTCCCGAGGGCCTGCTCGGAAGCTTCGATGCCGCGATGGATGGCTGGATCAGCAACTATCTCTTCAAGGCGGCGGCGATGGACCCGATTGCGCCGCGCCTCGTCCGCAATTTCATGCCGGGCTATCGCTGGCAAGGCGGCGATGTGCCCGACGCGCGGATGGGCGGCGACAATCCCGACAATTGCTACCGGCTTGCCGGCATCGCCCATGGCGGACGCTATTGCATCATCGGCCGCGTGGTGGAGCGGCAGCCGGCCCATGCCTCCTTCACCCTGGTGGAGAACTGGGGAACATCGAGCACCCTGCAGACCCTCGAGCTGCCCGGGATCGACATCGACGAGGAAGGCCGTTTCACGATCACCATCGACGACCAGCCGGCCGGCGGCCGTCGCAACCACATGACCACCAGCCCCCGCGCCAAATTCCTCTTCATCCGCGACAGCATGATGGACTGGGCGCGCGAGACGCCGCTCGATCTCGCGATAGAGCGGCTGGACAGGCCGGTCGCACAGCCGATGTCGCTCGAACAGCGGCTCGACGAGGCGCTGCGGCGGATGCGCGAGGATGTGCCGCTCTACTACTGGTTCTTCCGCCTTTCAGCGGGCAAGCCGATCAACAGCATGGCGCAGCCCGCCGGCGTCGCGGGCTATGGCGGCCTCGTCACCCAGGCCAGCAGCCTGGGGCGGTTGCATCTGGAGGACGACCAGGCGGCGATCGTCCGGTTCGATCCGGCCGGCGCCTGCTACAGCAGCTTCCAGATGGCGATGTGGTGGTATCGTTCGATCGACGCGCACCGGCTCCAGACCGGGCTTTCCGCCGCCCAGGCGGAGCCGAACGCCGATGGCACGATCTCGCTGCTGGTGTCGGCCCGCGATCCGGGGGTCGCCAATTGGGTCGATACAGGCGGGTGCAAGGACCTGCTGCCGATGATCCGCTGGCAGGGCATTCCGGCGACGCCGCTGCGCGAAGGCCCCCGCCATTGGCTCGACATCGTCGCGTTCGGTGAGATCGATCGGCATTTTCCCGCTGCGGCAGGGCGGATCGACGCCACCGAGCGGGCGGCTCGGCTGGCGATGCGGCGGCGCGACTGGGATCGCCGGACCACCGTCTGACCGGCGCTACCGTTCAGTCAGCATTCGTGTCCAGAGGTGGAGCCGTGCCCACAGCATCGCGCGCGTCGAGGCGAAGTTGTGCATGTGCGCCATGCGCGGCACGATATAGACGCTAATGTCGGGCGAGGCCGCATAGGCGGCAGGCTCGGCGCGCGGGTCGGGGCAGGTGTCGCGCTCGCCCAGCCCGACCAGCACCGGTACTGTGATGCGCGCTGCGTCTTCGGTAAAGCAGCCCGGCGTCATCATCTGCACCGCACAATGCGGGATGGTGAGGCTACCGAACACAGGCGCGGTGCGGCGGATCGGATAGCCGCCGACCATGTCGGCTTCCAATATATCGGCCGGCACATCCTCCCAGTGGAAGGGATAGACATAATCCACGCCCTCATGGCTGGTGGTCAGGTGGCTCTGCGTGCCGTCTCCAACCCGAATGGCCTCGAAGCGCGCCTTGCCGCGCTCGAACGCCTGGGTGTCCGGCTGCGGCAGGGCCGTGTGGATCGCGCTGACGCCGCAGGGCGCGATCGCGTCGAAGGTGGCGAAGCGTCCCTGCGCCAGGATCGTGACGCCGCCGCCCATCGACTGGCCCATGCCCATGCGGAACAGGCTGGGACAGGCCGGGAAGCCCGAATCGAGGCTGCCCTGCTCTAGCATCGCCGCGATCTGCCTGACGCAGCTGTCATGGGTGGCGGCGAGGGTCTGGAAGCTGATGCTCGAGAGGTCGGGAATGCTGCTCTCGCCCACGCCGACATGATCGATCGCGACGTAGATCGTCCCGCGCGCGGCGTGCCAGGCGGCTTCGTCATAGCCGGCATGGCCGGGAAAGCTCAGATAGTAATAAGCGCGCGAATAGCCGCCGCCCGGTACCGCGAAGATCGCCACCGGACGCTTGGGCAGCGCCGCCGGATCGGGGAGGAAGATGGACACCGCCATCTCGATCGGCTCGCCCAGCCCGGCCGCTTCGCTTATGTCGATCCGCCGCTCGATCCGCTTCATGCTGTCTCTCCCGACGCTCCCTGGTGCGGCATCAGTCGACCAGCCGCTTCACCGCGCGGTCGCGATCGAGCGTGGGATCGAGATAGCGGCCGACCTTGTAGTCGCCCATGATCGTCGTGCGCCGGGCGCGGCGCGCGCAGTGCAGCGGCACGCCATTGGCGCCATGGATCACCCGCCAATTATCCCAGACCACCATGTCGTTCTTCTGCCAGTCGTGGAAATAGGCATGGGTCGGATCGACCAGATGCGCGGCGACTTCCTTGAGCAGCGCATCGCTTTCGTCCGGCGCCATGCCCAGGATGTAGCGGGCGTGCATCGGCGACAGCTTCAGCACCTTCCGCCCCGTTTCCACCTGGCTAATCACCATCGGATGGACGACCGGCGGAAAATCATAGGACGGTTCCTTGGACGGCCGGTCGCGCGGCAGCGCCCGGATGTCCTCGGGAAATCCATATTGGCCCGACACGAAATCCGGGTTGAACTGATAGACGACCTCGAGCCCCTCGATCCGCTCGCGCAGTTCGGGCGACAGCCGTTGATAGGCGCCGATCGCATCGATGAAGCCGGTCTGACCCATTTCGGGCGACGGCTGCTCCATCCGCAGCACCGCGCCGCGTACGATGGTGGGCATGAACGACTGGTCCCAATGCCAGCCCAGCCAGCCGGCCCGGTCGATCCCGCCGACATTGTAATGCTGCTGGAAACGGGGCGCGCCGTCATTCGGATCATAAGCCAGCGTCATCATGAACTTATTGTTCGGATCGTTCATGTCGCCGGTGGCCGCGGGCTCCATCTCGCCGAAGATCCGGCTCAGCCGCATCTGTGCCTCGTCGTCCTGGTCTGCGCCGCGGAACAGCAGGATGCCGGCATCGATCCAGACATCCCGTATCGCCTGTTCCGTCTCCGCATCGATGGGACGGCTGAGGTCGACGCCCATGATCTCCGCGCCGAAGCCCGGCGCGAGCGGACGAGTCGACAATTTTTCCCGGGTAAGCATGCGACGGCCTCTCTCTCTTTTATCTCGAGCGAAGTATATCATCTGCGGTTTGGCGGTATAATCCCCTGTCTTCCGAAGATACTTTTCACGGATGCTGAATAATTAGTCGCGCCCGGCGAGGATCGCCATGCCCTCGAGCATGAGGCCCGGCCCGAGATCGCGCGCCACCTGCTCGCGCAGCCTGGTGGTAAGGGCGATCCGCGCATAGCGCATCGCCAGTGCCGGCCGCGCCGCGATCGAGCGGGCATGTTCCCACGCCCGGTCGAGCAGGCGCTCGGGTGGGAGCACTTCGCCGACGATGCCGAGCGTCAGCGCTTCCTGCGCGCCGATCTCCTGTCCCGTCAGCAGGAAATAGCGGCCGCGGTTCGGCCCGAGCAGCATCGGCCAGATCGTGTGGACGCCGTCGCCCGGCACAACGCCCGCGATGCCATGGGCCTTGTCGGCGAAGATCGCGGTGTCCGAGGCGAGTACGATATCCGCGAGCACCGCCAGCTCGGCATGAATGAAGGCCGGGCCGTTGACGGCCGCGATCACCGGTACCTCGATCGCCAGCAGATTGTTCAGCAGGCTGCGTCCTTCGCGATAGATCACGTCCCAGGTCGCCGCCGACATGGCAGGCGGCGTCTCCCCCTCCGTGTCGAACTCGGCGCAGAAGGCGTCGCCGGTGCCGGTCAGGATCAGCGCCCGCAGGCTGGCATCGGCGGCAATATCCGCGAAGGCCAGGCCCAGTTCGCGATGCAGCCCGCCCCAATATCCCCAGCGCGCCGCTTCACCCTTGTGATGGATTCGCAATTCCAGGATGTCGTCGACCCGGCGCAGCGCGATTGTGCGGTAATTCTGGTCCATGGCGTCGTCTCCCCGGCCGTTCGGTCGCTGTACTATGTAGTAATTACTTGATAGTTGCGCGCAAAGGAAGACAAGCCAGAGGAGAGGATCGGATGGCCGTGACGAACGCCGTGACGAACAAAGTCAACGATGCCGTGCAGCGCACGCTCGATTCGCTGGTCGCCGATGGCAGGGAGATCGGCGTGCAGGTGGCGGCATGGCTCGGCGAGGAGCAGGTCGTCGATTGCTGGTCGGGGCTCGCCGACCGCGAGACCGGCCGCCCGGTCGACGGCGACACGCTGTTCAACGTCTTCTCGGTGTCCAAGGCGGTCACCGCCACCGCGCTCCACATCCAGGCGGAGCGTGGCCTGGTCGATTATGACGCGCCGGTCGCCAGCTACTGGCCCGATTTCGCCCAGGCCAGGAAGGCCGGCGTCACCGTCCGCCAGGTTCTCAGCCATGTCTCGGGCGTCCTGCGCATGCCGCCGGACATAACGCCCGAGCTGATGACCAATTGGGACTGGATGTGCGCGCGCATCGCGGAGATGCCCGGAGCCTATCCGGCCGGGAGCCGATCCTCCTACCAGTCGATGACCTTCGGCTGGCTGATCGGCGAGGTGGTCCGCCGCACCGATCCGAAGCGCCGGCCGTTCGGACAGTTCATCCGCGAGGAGATCGCGGAGCCGCTGGGCGCCACCGACCTGTGGTTCGGTATCCCGGCCGAGGCCGAACCGCGCATTGCCAGACTCGATGATGTCGCGGTCTATGTCGCGCCCGACGGCAATGCGATGCGCGAGGCACAGCCGCTGATCGTCGATCTGATGCCCGATCCCTTCGAACGCCCCTATGTGCGGCGCGCCTGCATCCCGGCAGTCGGCGGCATTTTCAACGCCCGCAGTGCGGCGCGCTTCTGGGCGATGCTCGCCAATGGCGGGCAATTGGGCGGCGTCCGCCTCCTGTCCGAGCAACGGGTTGCCAGCTTCGCGGCGCCGCGTCCGCATTTCGAGGATCCCGATCCGGTCTTCTTCGGGATGAGGGTGCCGATCGGCTGGGCCGGCTACTGGCTGGGCGGCGCCGATGCTCCCCCGGTGTCGAGCCCGCGCAACATGCGTGCGCTGTGCCACCCGGGCATGGGCGGATCGATCGGCTGGGCCGATCCCGACCTGAAGCTGGCGGTCGCCTTCTGCCATAACCGCATGTTCGACACGGTCGAGATCGACCAGGACAGCCGAACGCTGATCGGCGACGTGATCCGGGGCATGCTGTGAGCTGGGATTATATCATCGTCGGGGCGGGTTCGGCCGGCTGCGTCCTTGCCGAGCGGCTGTCGGCGGATTCCCGCAACCGGGTCCTGCTGCTCGAAGCGGGGCCGGAGGACCGCAGTCCCTTCATCCACATGCCGCGCGGCGCGGCCAAGCTGTACGGCGATCCCCGGCATGTCTGGTATTTCCCGACGGAGGCGCATGGCGACATACCCGCCGAAGTCTGGATCCGCGGCAAGATGCTCGGGGGTTCCTCCTCGGTGAACGGGATGATGTATTTTCGCGGGCAACCGCAGGATTATGATCATTGGGAGGCGCTCGGCGCCAAAGGCTGGGGCTGGGACGCGATGGGCCCGGCGTTTCGCGCGATCGAGCGGCACGAACTGGGCGGAGACGAGGTCCGCGGCGGCGAGGGCGCGCTCGGCATCAGCATCGAGCGCGAGCGTAGCCCGCTGACCGAGGCATTCATCGCGGCGGGCGAGCAGATGGGGTTGCCCCGTGTCGAGGATCTCAACCGGCCCGAGCAGGAAGGTGTCGGCTATGCGCCGCGCACGATCTGGAAGGGTCGGCGGCAGAGCAGCTCGCAGACGTTCTTGAAGCAGGCGCGGCGCCGCCCGAACCTGCGCGTCGTCACCGATGCGACGGTCGATCGGATCCTGTTCGAGGGCCGTCGCGCTGTCGGGGTGGAGGCGATCGTCGGCGGCCGTGCGCAGGTCTTCGCTGCGGAAGGCGAGGTCATCCTGTCGGCAGGGGCGCTGATGTCGCCGCAATTGCTGCAGCGGTCCGGCGTGGGCGACGCCGGCATGCTGCGCGGTCTCGGCGTGACGCCGGTCGCCGACAGCCCGGGCGTCGGCGAGCATCTGCTCGAGCACCGGCTGATGATGATGCAATATGATATAGCCGTGCCCTACAGCCATAATCCGCGCCTGCGGGGCCTGCGTCTCGTCGGCAATGTGCTGCGCTATTATCTGAACCGCACCGGTGCGATGGCGGTCGGCTATGGCACCGTCGGCGCCTTTGCCCGCGTGCTGGCCGAATCCGACACGCCCGATATCGAGCTTCTGCTCTCGCCGGTGGTGGTGACGCCCGATGCCAAGGGCAATTTCATCCCCGATCGCGGGCACAGCATCCAGCTGTTCGGTTATCCGTTGCGCTCGCGCAGCGAAGGCTGGGTGCGGATCGCCTCTGCCGATCGCGACCAGCCCGCGCGCATCCAGGCCGGATATCTGACCCACCCCTATGACTGCGCCGTCACCGTCGGGATGCACCGCTATATCCGGCGATGGATGGAGCAGCCCGCGATCAGGTCCATGGTGGTCGGCGAGCGCGAGCCGAGCCGGTCGCTGCAGACCGACGAGCAGATATTGTCCGCCTTCCGGCGCCAGGGCCAGGCCGGCTATCACGCCTGCGGCACCTGCCGGATGGGCGATTTCGACGATGCGGTGCTCGACCAGCGGCTGCGCGTCCGCAACACCGAAGGGCTGCGGGTGGTCGATGGCTCTATCATGCCGGCCATGGTGTCGGCGAACACCAACGGCCCGATCATGGCACTCGCCTGGCGCGCGGCCACGCTGATTCTCGAGGATGGCAAGCGGTAAGCTGCTGGACTTGGCCCGGCCGGAACTGTTTATGGCCACCATGACCGAGACCGCGACGATCGAGCCATCCGAACCCAGGCCCCGCCGCCGGCGGCGGACGCGCGAGGCCGTGACCGAACGCATCCGCGATGCCGCGCGGCAGCTGTTCGCCGAACGCGGTTACGCCTTCGCCACGACAAAGGAGATCGCCCGCCTCGCCGACGTCAGCGAGACGCTGCTGTTCCGCTATTATGGCGACAAGGCGAGCCTGTTCGAGGATGTCGTGACGGCACCGTTCAACCGGCTGATGGAAGAGTTCGTCGCCCGTCACCCCGATCCGAAGGATCCGGGTCGCGACACCGATGCGCGACGCTTCGTCCGCGACGTCTATGCGCTGTTCGAAGAGAATCGGGAGATGTTCCGCGCGCTGCTGTTCCAGATGCCGGGGGACAATCGCGGACAGCCTGAGATGCTGTTCAGCGGCCTCGACGATTTTTTTGCGAAGTCCAGCGCCTATGCGGCCGAGGACGGCAGGCCGGGGATGGATTATCCGATTTCGGTCCGTCTCGGCTTTGGCATGATCGCGTCGGCGGTGCTCTTTCAGCCTGCGCTCTTTTCAACGGGAACCGACCGGTCGGAGCTGATCACGGCGCTGGAGCAGATGATCGCTCATATGATGTGGCAACGGCCTTCCGATTGACAGGCGCTCCGCGCTGGATTCATGTAGTGTTCACTCCATATGGATGTGTGAGCCATGGGAGTCGCGATCATCACCGGTGCCGACAACGCCCCTGGGGCGCGGCTTGGCCCCGGTCAGCTGGCGCTGCGCAGGCGCGATGAAAGCGCCAGAGCTGCGGCCTGAACGAAGGCAGGAGGAAAAGCATGCAAGACATGATGGACAGCGGCCTCGCCCCCCGACCAGACCATGTCCCCGCCGAGCTTGTCCGCGATTTCAACTTATATGATATCCCCGGCGCCGGCGACGACGTGCAGGCGGCGTATCGCGCGGTGCAGCAGGCCTCGCCGGATATTTTCTGGACGCCGCGCAACGGCGGCCATTGGGTTGCTACAAGGGGCGAGGACATCGTGGCCATGCAGCGCGACTACGCCCGCTTTTCGCACAAGCACATCGTGCTGCCGCCGATGCCGGAGGGGACTCCGCGGCAGATCCCGCTCGAGATGGATCCCCCCGAACACGCCCGTTATCGTCGCCCGCTGATGCAGGCGCTGCTGCCGTCCATCGTGTCGGAACTGGAATCGACGGTGCAGCAGGTGGCGATCGACGCCATCGAGCGGCTGCGGCCGCTGGGCGGGTGCGAATTCGTCGAGGACTTCGCCAAGGTCCTGCCGATTCATGTCTTTCTTCAGCTTGTCGAGATACCGCTCGACGACAAGGCCTATCTGCTGGAGCTCGCCGAGGATTCGGTGCGCGGGCGCGAGGCCGAGACGCGCACCCGGTCCCAGCAGCTGATGGGCGCCTATCTGCTGCCATGGATCCGCGCGCGCCGCGACAATCCGGGCAAGGACCTGCTCAGCAAGCTGGTCAATGTCGACATCGGCGGCGGACGCATCTCCGAGGCGGAAGCGATATCCTATGCGTCGCTCGTCCTGTTCGGCGGGCTCGACACGGTCGCCGGCATGATCGCCTTCATCGCCCGCTTCCTGGCGCAGAACCCCGAGCAACGCCGCCAGCTCGTGGCGCGGCTGGACGACGAGGCCTTCGTCAAGGCCGCGATCGAGGAACTTATCCGCCGGCATGGCCTCGCCAACACGGCGCGTGTCATTGCCGGCGACTTCGACTATAAAGGGGTCCGGTTCCGCGCAGGCGATCGCATCCTGCCCGCCAACCTGCTGGTCGGCGTGGACGATCGGCTCAACCCCGATCCGCTGACGGTCGATTTCACGCGCGAGAATCCTGTCCATGCCGCCTTCGGCAACGGCCCTCATGCATGCCCCGGCGCCGTGCTTGCCCGACGCGAGATTCGCATCTTTCTGCAGGCATGGCTGAGCCGGATACCCGAGTTCCGGATCAAGCCGGGTACCCGGCCGGTGCTGGCGACCGGGCTGGTCAACGGCGTATTGCGGCTCGACCTGGTCTGGCCCTGAGCCGGGCTGACATGCGCATCGGGGGGTGGCACAACCGGGTGCATGCCTAAGAAGCCGATCGATGAACTGGAGGCAGGGCGCGACTATTATGCGCGGCTTCTGCCGCAGCTCGATGTCGAATATTTCGCGACGATGTGGCACCTGTTCACCGTCGGCCATCTGGTCGCCACCGATCTCGACCAGATCGCGCGCACGCTGGGATACAGCATCGCCGACATTCTATTGCTGGGCTCGCTTGGCCGCGACCGGAGCCGGGCGCTGCGCGCAACCGACCTGACATCGATCCTCCACGTTTCGAACGCCGTGCTGTCGATCCGGCTGGTCCGCCTCGAGAAGGCCGGCCTCCTGACGCGCGACCGCAGCAACGCCGATCGCCGCGCCTTCGAGCTGCAGCTTACCGATAAAGGGCGCAAAGTCATCGCAGATGCGATATTGCTGATCGCCCGTGAAGCGAAGATCGTGCGTATCTTCCGCCGCCTCCGCCCGGCAGATAAGGCCGTTTTCAGCCGGATATTGGGCGACATGCATGAAAAGCTCGACCGCGACTTCATCGGCGTGCCGCATTCGGATGATTAGGTCCCTAAACAACATCCCGTTCAGTCGGCGCCCCTGACGGCGTAAAAATCTCGCCAGCTTCGAAGGATGACGAGATGACGGGAGTAGCGCAGATGACAGTACCGGAATCCGCAGAATCGCGGTTGAAGACGCGCGCGGATCTCGCTTTCGATCCGCTCGATCCGGAAACGGTGCGCGATCCGGGACCAGCTTACTCCAAGCTGGCCGAGAAATGCCCATTCTATCATTATCAGGGCGACGAATATCAGTTTTACATCACCAGCGACTATAAGGAGATCCGCGACAAGATCCTGTCCGACAATCCCTATTGGTCGTTCAAATGGGGTGATGGGCCGGTCGACTGGAGCGAGTTCAGCGATTTCGGCATCCTGACCGATCCGCCCTTTCACCTCGAATATGTCTCCGCCCTGCGCAAGGGCATGACGCCGTCGCGGATGAAATATTACCAGCCAGAAGTCGAGCAGATCGCCGAGGAACTGGTCGCGGATCTCGAGCGCCGCGAGGACAAGAGCGGCAATTTCCACGACCTCTTCGCGCTCCCCCTGCCCGCGCGCACGATGTGCTTCATGCTGGGCGCGGATCAGGCGATGTACGCCAATTACAAGCGCTGGGCCGACGAGCTGCAGTCGCTGCTGTTCAACGACAAGAACCCGAACGCCGAACAATCGCTGATTGCCGAGATCATGCCGCACTTCACGGGGCTGATCGAGCAGCGCAAGCAGCTGCTGCGCGAGGCGGGCATCACCGATCCGACCCTTGAGCATTGGGGTACGGTGCTGCCGTTCGATTATATTTCGCTTGGCCTTGTCAGCAGGGTCGAAGGGCGGCGTTTCGACGATCAGGAACTGTTCCAGATCTGCACCGCTTTCCTGACCGGCGGTCAGGAGACCACCACCAGCCTGCTGACCAACGTCCTGTGGCGGCTGCTGGAGGTGCCCGAGCGCTGGGAGCAGCTGAAGGCAAATCCTGATCTGGTCGAGAACGCCATCGAGGAAAGCCTGCGCTTCGATCCGCCGATCAACGCGCACTTCCGGACCAGCCTGTGCCCGGTGACCATGCATGGCGCCGAGCTGCCGGAGCGCAGCAAGCTGATGTTTTCGATGATGGGCGCCAATCGCGATCCGGCCATCTTCGAGGATCCCGATATGTTCAAGATCGATCGCCCGCTCAACCAGGTCAAGCGGCATCTCTCTTTCGGCTATGGCGTGCATTTCTGCCTCGGGGCGCCGATCGCCCGGCTGGAAGCCCGGATCGGCCTGCGCAAGCTGATCGAGCGGCTGCCCAGGCTACGTCTGACCGGCGAGACCGAGCGGATCGATAGCTGGATGTACTGGGGGCGCCGCCAGCTCCCCGTCGCCTGGGGTTGAGCGGCGGACATGACAGGAAAGAGAGCATGGCGATGAAAGCCCGCTTCCCCAAGATAGATTATTCCGGGATCCGCCCGCATTGGGCGCCGAACCGCGAGTTCGCGCATAATGTGAACGCCTCCTCGACGATCCCGGTCTTCGTCGAGCCCTGGCTTATCAAGGTGATGATGAAGGCGAAGGCCGTGCTGCCGGCCAGCGAGACCCGGCTGCACCGCGAGATCGACATCTTCATCGCGCAGGAAGCGCAGCATTACCGCCAGCATGCCGGCTTCAACCGCAACATCCGCGAAGCCTATCCGGAGATCATCCCGCACGAACAGCGGATCGAGCGCGAATATGACGAGATGCTGGAGCATCGCTCGCTGAAATATTGCGTCGCTTACTCCGAAGGTTTCGAGTCGCTGGGCGCGCCCGCCGCCAAGATGTGGTTCGAGAGATATGATCCCTATCTCGAAGGCGCCGACTATGAGGCCGTCGCGCTCTGGAAGTGGCACATGGCCGAGGAATATGAGCATCGCGAGGTCTGCTTCCGGCTGTTCCGGGCGCTCTATGCGCGCAGCTTGTGGGGGCGTTTCTGGAATGGCTGGCTGTACCGATGCTATGGCTTCGTCCGCGTGGTCCGCCATCTCGGCGACTATAGCAGGCGCGTCTCGCAGTCGATGATCGACGCGGACCGCCGCGCCATGAGCGCCGAAGAGCTGGAGCGGTCGGAAGCGAGCCTGAAAGCCTTCCAGGCTTTCATGAAGCGCAACACCGGCCCCGAGCTGCTGAAGATTTTCTCGCCCTTCTACGATCCGGCGCACAAGCCCGAGCCGCGGGGCCTTCGCGACTATCTGAAACGATTTGAGAAAGGCGGCGACATGGGCCGGCAACAGGCGGCCTGATCGGTGGAACCCTTCCGCATCGATGTCCCCCAGGCGAAGCTCGACCGCATCGCCGCGAAGCTGGCGCTATGCGAGGTCGGCTATGCGCCAGCCGATGATGCCGATTGGCGTTACGGCACAGACGCGCGATGGCTGGCGGGGCTGCTCGACCATTGGCGCACCGGCTATGACTGGCGCCGCTGCGAGGCGGAGCTCAACAGCCTGCCGCATTTCCGGACCCGGATCGACGATGTCGATGTCCATTTCATCCATGTGCGCGGCACCGGGCCGGCCATGGCCTTCCCGATCCTGCTAACCCATGGCTGGCCTGGATCGGTGCTGGAGTTCATGGGCGTGATCGAGCCGCTCACTGCAATGGGCTTCGATCTCGTCATTCCGTCCCTACCCGGTTACGGTTTCTCCAGCCGCCCGCCTCGCCCGATCGGGCCGGCCGGCGTCGCGCGCATGTGGCGAGAGCTGATGATCGACAAGCTCGGCTATGCCCGCTTCGGCGCACAGGGCGGGGACTGGGGATCGGCGGTGACGGCCTCGCTGGGCGCCGATCATGGCGACGTGGTCGCCGCGATCCATCTCAACCTGTTCATGGCCCCCGCATCCACGGAGGGCGATGATGCCGAGACGACTGCCTATCGCCAGGCGATGTCCGCGGTACAGCTGCGCGAGTCCGCCTATATGATGGAGCACGCGACCAAGCCGCAGACGATCGGCCTCGCCCTGGCCGACACGCCGATCGGCTTCGCCGGCTGGGTGGCCGAGAAATTCCATGGCTGGGGCGACACGGGCGGCGCCATCGAGAGCCGTTTCTCCAAGGACTGGCTGCTCGACAACATCATGGTCTATCTGGTGAACGACGCCGTCCAGTCGGCAATCTGGATGTACCACAGCATCTTCACGGAGCAGCGGCCGCACCGGCGCATCGAGGTGCCGACCGGCCTGGCCCTCTATCCGCGCGAGTTCATGCCTTATCCTCCGCGCAGTGCTGCCGAACGCGCCTTCAACGTCGCCGACTGGCAACAGATGGCGTCGGGCGGCCATTTCGCGGCGCTGGAGGAGCCGGTGGCCTTTGCGGCGAATGTCGGAAGCTTTTTCGCGCAGTTATCACAGGGCTGAAGGCTGAACTGATGCGTTTGTGCGGTGGTCGAACAAAGAATAGTCTTGGCGCAAAGCGTGGCGGCCGCGGCGATGATCCGATGGGCCGCCTTGACATGAAGGAGCGGAAACATGCCTGATTTCGATATCGTCATTCGCGGCGGAACGCTGTTCGACGGCAGCGGTGGGGCACCCTTCATGGCCGATGTGGCGATCGCCGACGGGCGCATCGCGGCCATGGGCACGATCGATGGCCTGGGCGCCGAGGAGATCGACGCCCGCGGCAAGATCGTCACGCCAGGCTTCGTGGACATCCACACCCATTATGATGGACAGATCACCTGGGAGAACCGGCTCGCCCCCTCGTCCGACCATGGTGTGACCACGGTCGTCATGGGCAATTGCGGGGTCGGCTTCGCACCCGTGAAACCCGGCGACCATCAGCTTATGATCAAGCTGATGGAAGGGGTGGAAGACATTCCCGAGGTCGTCATGGCCGAAGGCGTGCCGTTCAACTGGGAAAGCTTCCCCGACTATCTCGACGCGCTGGAAAAGCGGCATGGCGACATCGACTTCGCTGCCCAGCTGCCGCACAGCCCGCTGCGCGTTTATGTGATGGGCGAGCGCGGCGCACAGCTCGAACCGCCGACCGATGAGGATCTTGCCGAGATGCGGCGGCTGACCCGCGAAGCGATCGAAGCGGGTGCGATCGGCGTCACGACATCGCGCAGCTATGCGCACCGTTTCCGCTCCGGGGAGCTGGCACCTTCGGTGCCGACGGAAGACCAGGAAGTGCTGGCGCTGGCCGCCGGCCTGCATGACGCCGGCAAGGGCGTGTTCCAGATGGTGCCCAGCTATGACATCACCGCGCGCCAACGCTTCGACCTGCTGCGCGAGATCGCCACGACCTCGGGCCGCCCGGTCTCGTTCACCTTCATGCAGACGCCGCAGAACCCCGGCGACTGGCGCGAGATCCTCGACGATCTCGAACAGGCCAACAAGGAAGGGCTCGAAATCCGCGGCCAGGTGATCCCGCGCCCGACCGGCGGCTTGCTGGGCCTGGAATTGTCGCTCCATCCCTTCTCGCTCAACCCCAGTTTCCGCGAGATCGAGCATCTGCCGCTCGACCAGAAGGTGGTGCGGATGCGCGACCCAGAGTTCCGCCGGCGGTTGATCGCAGAATCGCCGGAAGATCCGCAGCCCTTCTTCAAATATATCGTGTCCGATCTCGACGCGCTGTTCGTTCTCGGCGATCCGCCCAACTATAACCCTCGTGCGCAGGACAGCATCGCCGCCCGCGCCCGCGCCCAGGGAGTCGATCCCAGGGAACTGATCTACGACGCGCTGCTCCAGCGCGACGGCCATGAAGTGCTCTATCGCCCGATGGGCAATGCCGAGGGCGAGAAATTCGAAAGCTCCGGCCGCCATCTGCTCAACACCCCGCATACCGTGCCGGCGCTCGGCGATGGTGGCGCGCATTACAGCATGATCTGCGACGCCGCCTATACCACCTATATGCTCACCTACTGGGTGCGCGACGCGGAGCCCGACCGCAAGATCGAGCTGCCCTACGCGATCCGCAAGCTCGCCTATGAGCCGGCGCAGACGGTAGGCCTCGGCGACCGCGGGCTGCTGAAGCCGGGCTACAAGGCCGATGTCAACGTGATCGATATGGAACGGCTGCACCTTCATGCACCGCACGCCACCTATAATCTGCCGGCCGGAGGGCGCCGGCTGTCGCAGCGCGCGGATGGTTATGAGGCGACGATCGTCAGCGGAGTCGTCACCTATCGCAACGGGGTGGCGACCGGTGCCCTGCCGGGGCGGCTCATCCGCGGCGCCCGCGCGGCGCCTGCCGCCGCCTGACTGTTGCTCCTACTGCCTCCCATCGAAGGAAACGCCATGTCCGATACGCAGCTGACGCCCGAACTCATTGCGTTCGTGCGCGAGCAAAAGGATCGTGCCGATATCCTGCAATGCCTGCACCGCTACACGCGCGGCGTGGACCGCCACGACCGCGAACTGATGCTGTCCGCATATTGGCCCGACGCGTTCGACGAGCATGGCGTGGCAGAGGGAGGCGCGGCCGAGTTCGTCGACTGGGCGCTTGGCTGGCATCGCGAATATCAGACCCTGCATCAGCATATCATCGCCAATCATGTGCTGGATCTCGATGGCGATACCGCCCATGGCGAGACTTATTATATCTTCTGGGGCGAGAATCGCATGGGGCCGCCCACCCTCGCTTTCGGCCGCTATGTCGACCGGTTCGAAAGACGCCACGGCGAATGGCGGATCGCGCACCGCGTCTGCGTGAACGAGAAGGCCGGTCTTTTCATGGAAAACCGGCTGCCCGAAGCTGCCGAGCAGCTGCTCCACAAATCCGGTCCCAGCCGCCGCGACAAGGGGGACATATCTTATGTCCGGCCGTTGACGCGCCAGCGCGGTGGCGAATAAGAGAGCGGCCATGGCACGATCAATCATAGTCACCGGCGGGTTCGGCACCTTGGGACGCGCGGTTGCGGCCGCGTTCGCGGCACAGGGCGATCAGGTCGCCCGGATCGATTTCGCGGCCTCCGCGCCGGAGCAGCTGGATGGCGCGCTGGACCTGGGCGGAATAGACCTGACCGATCGTGCGGCGGCCGAAAAGGCCGTGGCGGCGGTGGCCGATGCGTTCGGCGGGATCGACGTGCTCGTCAACATCGCCGGCGGCTTCGTCTGGCAGACGCTGGCGGATGGCGGCAGCGACACCTGGAACAGGATGTTCGCGATGAATGCGACCACCTGCGTCACCATGACCAAGGCCGCTCTTCCCGAATTATCCAAGTCCAAGCAGGGGCGCATCGTCAACATCGGCGCAGGCGCTGCGGTGGCCGCCGCCGCCGGCATGGGCGCATATGCCGCTTCGAAGGCGGCGGTCCACAAGCTGACGGAGAGCCTGGCCGCCGAACTGGATGGCAGCGATATCACCGTCAACGCGCTGCTGCCCAGCATCATCGACACGCCCGTCAATCGGGCCGACATGCCCGATGCGGATTTCGGCAAATGGGTTCAGCCTGCGGCGCTCGCCGAGGTGATCCTGTTCCTTGCCTCTCCCGCTGCCCGGGCGATCAGCGGAGCGCTGATCCCCGTAACCCGCGGCGGCTGAGCCGACCGTTCAAAGGCGCCAGTCGACCCGCTCGGTCAGGAAATCCATCACGGCGCGGACATAGGGCAGCGCATAGCGGTCCTTGGCACTCATCAGCACCACTGGCAGGGTCGGCCTGGTCCAGCTTTCCAGCACCGGCTGCAGCCGGCCTGTCCGCAGCTCCTCATGCGCGAGCATCTCCAGATTCTGCGCGATCCCGAGCCCCGCGCAGGCGGTCGCCATGATCGCCGCGCCATCGTTGAAGGTGAAAGCGGCCGGCGGCCTTATCCGCAGGCGCTTTCCGTTCTGGATGAAGCTCCAGGGATCGCCGCCCGGCCCCTCGACGCTGGCATAGAGAATGCAACGATGATCGTTCAGATCCTCGGGCGCCGCGGGCGTGCCGTTGCGCTCCAGATAATCGGGCGCGGCCAGGCAGACGAGCCGGGTCGCGCCCAGCGGCACGCTGATCCAACCCGATAACGGGGCCTCGCCGACCCGCAGCAGGATATCGAAGCCGTCGGCGCGGAATACCGTGCCGCGATCGCCCAGGCTCAGGTCGATCACGATATCCGGGTATAGCCGGTGGAACAGCTCCAGCGCCGGAACCACGAAGCCGTGCCCGATCGAGGCCGGCGCATCTATGCGCACCCGGCCCGTCAGTCCGCTGCCGGGCTTCAGCGCATTTTCCGCAAGGGTGAAGGCGTGGAGCGCGGCGCGGGCATGATCGAGCAGCTGTCGCCCATCCTCGGTCAGGTCGACACGGCGGGTCGTGCGGTTGAACAGGCGGACGCCGAGCTTCTCCTCGAGCCGCGCGACATGCAGCGTCATCATCGCTGCCGACATCCGCATCCTGGCCGCCGCGCGGGTGAAGGATCCCAGCTCCGCCACCGCCACAAAGGCTTCCATCGACGTCAGCCGGTCCACCGCTATGTTCCAATCCCAAATAATCGTTGCATGTGACCGCGACATTATCACGCTTTGTCGAACGATGGGAGGAAGCCGCCATCATGGATGCGTTGGTTCGTCCGGCGGCAGGCCGACGATATCGGGCAGCTGGCTTCATTGGAGCCGATCCGCCACCTTGAACGAAACTGACGGCAGGAGAGACGGGATGAGGAACTGGGCCGACTATGCGGAACTGTTGAAGCCCGCGGAAGAGCTCCTCGCCCGCACAGCCTTTCCCGCCAGCGAGGCGATGAAGGCCCAGCTCTGGCGCCAGTTCGCCATGAACCTGTCGCAGGGCTATTTCCTGCTGTTCCAGTCGACGCCGGATCATCCGGAATTTGCGCCGTTCGAGAATTCCGTGTTCCTGGCGCAGCCCAATCCCGACGCGGTCTATTATTATGCTCCCGTCGACGGGCACGGCGTCTATCGGGTGATCGGCGAGCGTGGCGATGCGCCGGTCGCAGGCTTCGCGCTGGGCAACCGGATCATCGGCATGGACGCCGCTCCGGGCCAGGGCCTCGGCAATTACGATCTCGATGATCTGGACATCGATCCCGATGGCCGTTTCGAGGTGATCTTCAGCACCGAGCGGCCCGCGGGCCATGACGGCAACTGGCTGTCCCTGCCGCCCCAGGCCGACTTCATCCTGGTTCGGCAATTCTCCTATGACTGGGGCAAGGAGCGCGACCTGCGCCTCGCCATCGAGCGGCTCGACGCGCCGGCCATCCGCCCGCCGCTTACCCCGGAACAGACCGATGCCCGGCTATCGCATCTGTTCGGCGGCTATGTGCGCAACCTGTCGCAGATCTCGATCGGCGCGGTCGCCCGGTGCGCCGAGCACGGCTTCGTCAACCGCTTCAATCTCACCAGCTTCCAGGAGCTCGGCAATGGCCAGGATTGGCCGCAGGCCTATTGGGAGACGGTGTTCGACATCGGCGAAGACGAAGCGCTTATCATCGAATCGGAGCTGCCCGAACAGCGGCCCTATTGGAACATCCAGGTGATCGATGGCCTCTGGAACCAGGTCGACTATGTCTACCGCCAGTCCAGCCTCAACGGCCTCCAGGCCCGGGTCGACGCCGATGGCAGGTTCCGTGCCGTGCTCGCGCATCGGGATCCCGGCGTCGCCAACTGGCTCGACAGCGGCGGCCATTGCTACGGCATGCTGATCGGCCGCTGGTATCGCTGCTCGAGCCATCCGACCCCGAGCATCACCCGGGTGAAATTCGCCGATCTCGCCGATCATCTGCCCGCGCCCTTCGCACGGATCGGTGAGGCGGAACGGCAGGAGGCGCTGCGCCGTCGCCGGATCGGCGCGCAGCTTCGCCGCAAATGGTGACGCCACGCCCATCGCCGCATTGATCGGCGATGGGACGATGCCGACGGTGGGGCGGTCAGGCCATCAGGATGATCTTGCCGCCCGCGCCGCCCGCATCGGTCAGGCGCTGCGCCTCCGCCGCCGCATCCAGCGGCAGCATCTTCGCGATCGGCACCTCGACGTCGCCATTGGCGACGGCCTCCAGCAATCGCGCGAGCCGCACGGCATCCGTCGTGACCCCGTGGAACTGCGGGATAGCAGCCAGGCCCTCCGGATCGATCGGCGTCGTGGCCGCCGTGGCGATCTTGCCGCCGGCGCGGAGGTGTCGGCACAAGGCGGCGACCGACGGGCCGCCGACGGTGTCCACGACATGATCGAACGGCTCGCCCGACCAGCCATGCTCGCCCAGCATGATCGCCTCGTCGGCACCGAGCGCCATCGCTTCGGCTTTCTGGGCGGCGCGCACGGCGGCAACGACGCTGACGCCACGCAGCCGCGCCGCATGCAGCGCGAACCGGCCCACCGCGCCCACCGCGCCGGTGAGCAGGATGCGCTGGCCCGCCCGCGCATCGACGGCATTTTCAACCAGCTGGCAGCCGGTGAGGCCGGCGGTGGGCACCGCGGCCGCACGTTCGAAGGAAAGGCCATCGGGCAGGACGGCCAGCCGATCATGGCGCACGGCGGCATATTCGGCATATCCGCCCTTGGTGAAGGGATCGAGCATGGCCGCAACCCGGGTGCCTTCCGGAAAATCGCTCGCACCCTCGATGACGCCGGCAATGTCGTAGCCCAGGACATGGGGAAAGCCGATCGGCGCGAAATCGGCGAACATCCCCGCCCGCCATTTGCCGTCCGCCGGATTGACCGCGGCTGCCCGGATCCGGACCAGCGCTTCGCCCGACTGCGGGTTCGGCCGTGGAATGTCGCCGAGTTCCAGCACATCCGGGCCGCCATATCGGTGCATCACGATGGCGCGCATGCTCAGCCGTGCGGTTGGAGGAAGGAGCAGGAGACGCTGGCGTTATCGATCGAGTCGGTTAGCCGCATCGTCGGCGCCGCGGCAAACAACGCCTGCAGCAGGGCCGGTGGATCGTCGGTCTCCACCTCATATTGAGCCACGAAGACGCCGTCGGGCTGGCCATCCACGCCAAACTGCCGGTAGCGCTTGCACGACAGAAATCCGGGGAGCGCAAGCACCTCGCCGACATGGGTCTCCCCATACCAGCGATCATATTCGGCTTCGCGGGCGGGCAGTGCGCGTGAACTTATATGCAGGATCCAGCGCATCGCTCAGCCGATCCGCGCAAGGACGGTGCCAACGTCATAGGTCTCGCCGGCCTGCGCGACGATCTTCAGCGTGCCGGTCACGGGGCTTTCGACCTCCTGGGTCGATTTCTCCGATTCCAGCGTGAAGAGCGGCGCGCCTTCGATCGCCTGTCCGCCGTCCTGGCCCAGCCATTCGGCCAGGACGCCCTCGTTCATCGGAAATCCGATTTTCGGGAGCAGAACTTCAACAGTCACCTGCAAACTCCTTCAAATGTCCTCAATGCGTAAAGGCCATGATGGCGGCAACGATATCGACGGACGCGCCTTGTGAATGCTCTTTCCGCTAGGAAGCCAGCTCGAACAGGGCCGCCGCGCCCATGCCGCCGCCGATGCACATCGTCACCACCGCGTTGCGGGCGCCCAGCCGGCGGCCGGCCAGCAGGGCGTGGCCGGTCATCCGCGATCCCGTCATGCCGAACGGATGGCCGAGCGCGATCGCGCCGCCATCTACATTCAGGCGGTCCTGCGGGATGCCCAGGCGATCACGGCAATAGAGCGCCTGGCTCGCATAGGCCTCGTTGAGCTCCCAGAGGTCGATGTCCGAGACCGACAGCCCGGCCCGCGCCAGCAGCCGGGGCACGGCGAACACCGGCCCGATCCCCATCTCGTCGGGCTCACAGCCGGCCACCTGCATGCCCTTGTAAAGGCCGAGGATCGGGATGCCGCGGCGCGATGCCTCGTCCGCATCCATGAGTACGCACACGCTCGCGCCGTCGGACAGCTGGCTGCAATTGCCTGCGGTGACGGTGCCGCCCTCGAACAGCGGCTTGAGCTTTGCCAGCTGTTCCACGGCGGTGCCGGGACGATTGCATTCGTCGCGATCGAACAGGACCTGCTCCTGGCCGGTCACCGTCAGCGCCTTGTCGACGATGTTCCGCGTGGCGGCGATCGGCACGATCTCCGCGTCGAACAGCCCCTGCGCCTGCGCCGCGGCGGTGCGCGCCTGGCTGATCGCCGAGAATTCGTCCTGCGCCTCGCGGCTCACCCCATAGCGGCGCGCGACGATGTCGCCGGTGAGGTTCATCGCCATGTAGATTTCCGGCTTGTGCTCGAGCAGCCATTCGTCCTTGTTGCGGAACAGGTTGCGATGGGGATCGACCAGCGAAACGGTCTCGACCCCACCGGCGACATGCACCCCGCCTTCCCCGCTTCTGATCCGCTGTGCGGCAAAGGCGATGGCCTGCAGGCCCGAGGCGCATTTCCGGTCGAGCGTCACGCCGCATACGCTGACCGGCAGGCCGGCCCTGAGTGCCGCCTGGCGCGCGATGTTCGAACCGACCGCGCCCTCGCACCGCGCAGAACCGAGCAGGACATCGTCGATCTCGCCGGGATCGATACCGGCGCGCGCGACGGCCGCGGCGATCACATGCCCGGCCAGGGTTGCGCCATGGACATTGTTGAGGGCGCCGCGATGGGCCTTGCCGATCGGGGTTCGCGCCGTGGCGACGATCGCTGCTTCCTTCATGACTGCCCTCCCTTGGGTCCGGATGCGGGGATAAAGGCGGCGTCCCGCGCTTTCCATGCGCCGCGGAGGTCATCATGCTTGCGATGTTTGCTGCGTCGCTTGACCGTCGGGTCTTCCGCCAACACACCGGGGGAACACCGGCTTGGAGCGCCTGATGAGCATAGATATCGAAAAGCATGGATCGGTCGCGACCGTGACGCTGAATCGTCCCGAAACGAAGAACGCGATTACGCATGAGATGCGCGGCCAGCTGTACCATGGGTTCGAGGAGATCGCGCTCGACCCTGAGGTTCGCGCCGTCATCCTCACCGGCGCGAACGGCGCCTTCTGCTCGGGGATGGATGTCGGTGCCCTCGGGGTCGGCGGCGTCGTGGGGTCGATCGACCGCATGCATACGCTCAACCGCATCGCCCGGGCGATCTATGCGCTCAAGAAGCCGACCATCGCGGCGGTGCCGGGCGTGTGCGTCGGGGTCGGCTGGTCCTATGCGCTGGCCTGCGACATCGTCCTGGCCGGCGAAAAGGCGAAGTTCGCGGCGATCTTCCGCAACATCGCCCTCGCGCCCGACGGCGGGATGGTATGGCATCTGCGCCAGCAGCTCGGCGCGCAGAAGGCCAAGGAACTGATCTATTCGGGTCGCATCATCGGGGCCGAGGAGGCGATGTCGCTCGGACTGGTGTATGAAAAGGTGGCCGACGACAGGCTGATGGAGCGGGCGATGGCGCTTGCCGAGAGCTTTGCCGCAGGCCCCACCGTGGCGATGGGCCTCGCCAAGCGCCAGTTCGACCTCGCCTGGAACAGCAGCTTCGAACAATATCTCGACATGGAGGCGACGATGCAGCCGATCGCGAGCCGCACCGACGACCATGAGGAAGGGCTTCGCGCCTTCCGCGAGAAGCGCAAGCCCGTGTTTGCCGGGCGATGACCACGATGATCCAGCCGGAAGCGGAGTGGCGCGCACACCTGGCCGAGGGGCGCTTCATGATCCAGCGCAGCCGATCTACCGGCGGGCATGTCTTCTACCCCCGCATCGTCGAACCCGGCACTGGCGCCGATGACCTGGAATGGGTGGAGGCGTCGGGCCGCGCTATTGTTCATGCCGTCACCGTCGTCCGCAAGAAGGACCCGGCCGACAGCTATAACGTCGTGCTGGTCGATCTGGCCGAAGGTCCGCGGCTGATGAGCAGGGTCGACGGCGTCGATGCCGACGCGGTTCGGATCGGCATGGATGTGCGCGCGCGCATCGTTCGCGACGGGGAGACGCCGTTGCTCGTCTTCGTGCCGGCATGAGCATCGCCCGCGGATTTCCCAGCAGAAGCACCGCCATCGTCGGCGCGGCCACCTATGGCATCGGCAGGTGCCCCGGCGTTTCGGCGGTCGACATGGCCGCGCGCGCGGGGATGCTGGCGCTTGCCGATGCCGGCCTGACGCTGTCCGACGTCGACGCGCTCTACACCTCGGCACCCTATGAGGCGCTCGGCGGCATGGAGCTGGCCGAATATCTCGGCCTCACGCCGAAGGTCGTCGATTGCAACCGCACCGGCGGCTCGGCTTTCGAGGTCTATGTCCAGCAGGCCGCGCTGGCACTGGAGGCGGGGCTGATCGACTGCGCGCTGATCGCCTATGGATCGAACCCGGCAAGCAACCCGCCGCTGTCCGTCGGGATGACGCGCCAGAGCCCCTGGGAAGCGCCCTACCGGCCACTCGCGCCGATCTCCTCCTATGCCCTGGCCGCGAGCCGGCACATGCATCTCTACGGCACCACCCGTTCGCAGTTGGCCGAGGTGGCGGTGGCGGCGCGGCGCTGGGCGCAGCTCAACCCCGAAGCCGCCATGCGCGATCCGCTGGGCATCGACGAGGTGCTCTCGGCACGCATGGTTTCGGATCCGCTGACGGTGCGCGATTGCTGCCTGTTCAACGATGGCGCTGCCGCCGTGGTGATGGTGCGCGCGGATCGGGCGAAGGACTGCGCCAGGCGTCCGGTCGAGGTGCTGGGCGCCGCGCACGCGGTCACCCATCGCGAGATCAGCTCGATGCCCGACCTGACGGTGACGGGCGCGGCGATCTCGGGCCCGCAGGCCTTCGCGCAGGCTGGCGTCGGCCCGGCCGACATCGATCTCGCGATGTTGTACGATGCCTTCACGATCACGCCGATCCTGTTCCTCGAGGATCTCGGCTTCTGCCCGAAGGGCGAGGGCGGGCGCTTCGTCGCCGAGGGCGCGATCGGGCCGGGCGGCCGGCTCGCGGTGAACACCAATGGCGGCGGCCTCTCCTGCGTCCATCCCGGCATGTATGGCCTGTTCCTGCTGGTGGAAGCCGTCCGGCAGCTGCGCGGCGAAGCGGGCGAACGACAAGTGCAGAATGCCGAACTCGCGGTGGCGCATGGCAATGGCGGCGTGCTGTCGAGCGAGGCGACCGTGGTTCTCGCGCGCGGCTGAACGGTTGCCGGCCAGCCCTCGGGGGTGCGCGCCCGCACGCTAGCCGGCTGCCGCCGAACGAGACGTAGCCTTGCCCGCCGCCGCGATCCTGGTGGCCGAACCGATCAGACTGGTGATGACCCGGCGCCCAACCCTGCTGCGGCATTGACGTGGACCGGCCGCCGCTGTCCCCTCCATCCACCTCGGGAGAGGGTGAAGCGATGGAGACGGCAGACATGGGCAAGCTGAGCGGCAAGACCGCGATCATCACTGGCGGTGGTCAGGGCGTCGGCTTCGGCATTGCATGCACCTATGCACGCGAGGGAGCGGCGGTCCTCATTACCGGCCGCGACGCTGGCAAGCTGGAAGCTGCCGTCGCCGAGATCGGGAAGCTCGGCGCCAGGGCGGCGTTCGTCACCGGCACCGCGGGTGTCCGCGCCGATGCCGACGCGGCCGTTGCGAAGGCCGTCGACCTGTTCGGCGGGCTGGATATCCTCGTCAACAATGCCCAGACGTCGAAGCCGGCGACGATGTTCGAGGATCTCGACGACGCGACGCTGGCGCTGACGATGGAGTCCGGTCTCTACGGCACCATCCACCACATGCAGGCTGCGGTCCCGCACATGAAGGCCAGGGGCGGCTCAATCATCAACCTCGGGTCGCGCGAAGGCATCTATGGCGGAGTGGGCTTCTCGTCCTATGCGGCAACCAAGGAGGCGATCCGGGGGCTTTCGCGCTCCACCGCGCGCGAACTCGGCAAGTACAAGATCCGCGTCAATGTGATCTGCCCGGCGGCGCTCAGCCCGGTTGCGGTGCAGTATCTGGCAGCGCATCCGGCCGAGGCCGAGGCGTATCGCAAGGATATCTCGCTGGGCTATTTCGGCGACTGCGAGGGGGACATCGGCCCCGTGGCGCTGTTCCTTGCCGGCGACGACAGCCGCTATGTCTCCGGCCAGACGATCAACGTCGACGGCGGACAGACGATGCTGTGATGGCGGACATCGGCTTTACCGGCCGAACGGCCATCGTCACGGGCGCGGCGAAAGGTCTCGGCCGTGCTTATGCCCACTGGCTCGCCGCGCGCGGCTGCGCGGTGGTCGTCAGCAACCGGCTATCGCCTGATGGCCGGTCGGCGGCGCAGGCGGTGGTCGACGAGATCATGGCGGCCGGCGGACGGGCGGTTGCCCATGATGGGCCGGTTGAATCCGAGCAGGCAGCGGCCGGGATGGCCGCGCTTGCCCTGCGGCACTTCGGCGGGATCGACATCTTCGTCAGCAATGCCGGCGTGGTGCGCTGGAGCAATTTCGGCACGGTCACGATCGACGCGATGCGCGAGGTGGTGGACATCAATCTGTGGGGCTGCATCTTCGGGCTGAAAGCGGTCTGGCCGGCGATGCTCGCCAGCGGCTACGGCCGCGTCGTCCTCACCGCTTCGAGCGCCGGCCTGTGGGGCCAGACGCAATCGGCCGCTTATGGCGCGTCCAAGGCGGCGATGATCGGGCTCGCGCGTTCGGTCGCGCTGGACGTTCCTTATGCGGCGGACATCCGCGTCAACGTGGTGGCGCCTGCCGCCTACACGCCGATGTCGGCGGCACATTTCGGCGAGCAATGGGCCGAATATGCCTCGGCCGACAAGGTGGCCCCCGTGGTCGGCTGGCTGAGCAGCGATCGCTGCCGGAGCTCGGGCGGCATCTATCACGCCGGCGCCGGCCATGTGCGCCGGGTGCAGATCCTCGAAGGACCGATCCACGACCTGGCGGATGGAACGCTCGACGAGGTGATGACCCGGCTCGAGCACCAGCCCGAATGGACCAGCTCCTTCGCATCGGCCGCGGAGATGATGCCCGAGTTCGCCAAGGCCGCGCGGTGACGATCGGCTTCCATGATCAGGTCGCGATCGTGACCGGCGCCGGCGGCGGCATGGGCCGCGCCTATGCCCTCGAGCTTGCGCGGCGCGGTGCCACTGTGCTGGTCAACGATTATGGCGGCAACGTGCTCGGCGAGGGGGCGGGAGAATCGGGCTCGGCCGTCGCCGTCGCCGCCGAGATCGTCGCGGGCGGCGGCCACGCCGTGGCGAATGGCGAGGCGGTAGGCTCGGCGGATGCCGCCCGTTCGATCGTGGAGGCGGCGATCAAGACGTTCGGCAGGGTCGACATCCTCGTGAATAACGCCGGGACTGCGATTCCCGGCCCGTTCACCGCCCACCGCGACGACCAGGTGGAGCGGCATTATGCCGTCAACCTGATCGGCGGCCATCATCTGATGCGGGCGGTGTGGCCGTCGATGGCCGCGCAATCCTATGGCCGCATCCTCAATGTCAGTTCGAACGGCGTGCTCGGCGTCGGCGGCAATGCGCCCTATGCCGCAGCGAAGGCGGGCATGCTCGGCCTTACCCTCGATGCCGCGATCGAGGGCAGGCCGCTCGGCATCCTGGTCAACGCCGTCATGCCGACCTCCTATTCCCGGATGATAGAGCAGATCCCGGACGGCGCCACCGTCGCATGGTTCCGCGACAATCTTGCGCCGGCGCAGGTGGCGGCGGCGATGAGCTGGTTCCTCAGCCGCGACTGCACCGAGACGGGGCGTATCCTGCTGACCGGCGGCGGACGGTTGTCGAGCCTCGTCATGGCCGAGACCGGCGAGATCTGCGACCCGGCGATCGATGCCGAGCGCGTTGCCGCCGCCCTGGCCGATATCTTCGACGAGAAGCGCCTTACGGTGGTCCACAGCCAGGCCGAGGCGGGCGCGCGCTATTTCGGGCATTTCCCCTGGACCGGCGGAACTGCCGCCGATTTCGGGCCCGACCTCGAACGCGGCTGACGGCGCGGCCGGAGGGCGTCAGTCCTCGTCCCGCTCCCGATGGATATTCTCGAGCGGGCGCATATTGGCGGCAAGCGCCATGATGGCCTTGCTTTCCGCGCTGGTGACCGGCCGGCCGCGCGCAATCGGCGCAGGCCGGAGCGCCGGATCGTGGTGCACATTCTCATCCGGCCGGACATCGGCCGCCGTCGTCATGATCCGGCGGCTTTCCTCGTCGCTGATATCTTCGGTCAAGCATCGCTCCTTTCCGGCCTTGCAGGCTCCCGCCGAGTGGTGGAGAGGACGGTCACCCGTCTCCGCTGCTGAGTCTTCGCAGCTGGAGGCAAGATATCACGCCGCGTCGGCGGCAGGAACTTATCATCAGCATGATCGCGTCGGCTGCGACGTTGGCCCCGTCTCGCCCCCCGTCTAGATTGTTGCCGCTATCGGGGAGAGACGGAATGACCGGAAGACTTGCAGGAAAGGTGGCGCTCGTCACAGGTGCGGGCCGCAACATCGGCCGGGCCGAGGCGAAGCTGCTCGCCGCGCAGGGGGCGAAGGTCGTGGTCAACGACCTCGGCGGCGGCCCCTATGGCACCGAGGCCGGCGATGCGACACTCGCCGAGGCAGTCGCCCGTGAGATATGCGCTTCCGGCGGCGAAGCCGTTGCGCAAAGCTCGAACGTGGCGACCCGCGAAGGCGCCGAGGCATCGGTGCGCAAGGCTGTCGATAGCTGGGGTCGGATCGATATCCTCGTCAACAACGCCGGCATCGTGCGCCCGGCCAGGATCGACCGGATGACCGATCAGGACTGGCATCTCTGCCTCGATGTCAGCCTGGCGGCGAGCTTCTACACCTGCCGGGCGGCCGCGCAGCATATGATCGCGCAGCGCTCCGGCGTCATCGTCAACACCGGCTCGCCGTCCGGTTTCGGCCATTGGGGGATGGGCAATTACTCTGCCGCCAAGGAAGGCGTGCTGGGGCTTACCCGTTCGATCGCCCGCGACCTGGGCGAGTTCGGGATACGCTGCAACATGATCCGGCCGGTGTCGCACGTGACCGCTACCCACACCCCGGAGATTAACGAGACGATCGCGGAATCGGCGCGGCTCGGCATCCCGCTGCTCTGGAACAAGCCGATGGCGAAGCCGCGCATGACCGCGCTGCCCGAGCATGTCGCGGCCCTGGTCGTCTGGCTCTGCACCGACGCGGCCGGCCATGTCAGCGGCCGCGACTTCTATATCCAGGGGGACGAGGTCGCGCTGATCCCCGAGCCCGAGGCGATCCGCACCAGCGTCCATCCCGGCGGCTGGACGCTCGACGCGTTCGACGACGAAGCCAACCGCGCCTATATCTTCGGGGACATCCCCAATCGCTTCGTCAAGCCTGGCTGACGTGCCGGCATCCGTGAAGAGGTGGCGGAAAGGCGCTACAGCGCCGCCACCGGCGGTGCCTGAAGGTCGACGGCTGCCCACCCGAATCGTGGCGCGACGGCGGCGTTGTTTTCCTCTGCCTGCCACTCTACTGGATTCACCATCCAGTAGAAGAGGCCGTAGACGATGTGCGCGCGGATCGCCGTCCACGCCGTCGCGTCGTCAGGTACGTCACCTGCGCCATGACGCGACAGCGCCGAGAGATAGCCGGCGATGAGATCCCGCTCCCATGCGCGGCGATCGAGCGGATCGAGTGCCGACACATAGAAATAGGCTAAGTCCTGCGCCCAATGACCGCGCCGCGCCGTCTGCCAGTCGAGGAAGCCCGGCCGTCCGTCGGCGGACAGATACATGTTGCCGAGATGGGCGTCGCCATGGATCACGCAGGTCGGTCCGGCGGGGGCGAAGCGGCGCAACTGCTGAAGCGCACCCTTTATAGTGTCGCGATCGCGGCAGACGGCGGGGATAGCGAGCGCCCGGGGGAGGCCCATATAATGGGCCCAGGTTTCGGGTTCGAGCTGGCCCCGCCCGAAATCGCCCCACGCCGCATCGGGCAGCGGGTCATGGCGCATCAGCCAGCCGAGTTCGCCATCGTCGTGGAGGGCGTCGCTGTTCCACCAGCGCGCATGCAGCGCTGCCAGATCGTCGAGGAAGGCCGTCGCCTCCTGCCGGGTCAACGTCTGCTGCACACGGCAGATGCGGGCACCCGCCGGGCGTAGGTCCTCCATGATCACCACGCCCTGATCGGCGTTGGCGGCAGCAAAGACGCAGCGTGGCAGTCCGATCGAGAGATGCGGTGCGATCTCCGCGAAGAAGCGTGCCTCGGTCTGGTAGCAGAATTTGACCAGTTCGCGATGTTCAGCAAGCCCGGCCTTGACGCATAGACGTTCGGGCAGGCCGGCAGCGCGGCCGACGGCGTTGTAACGGGCCGTTACCATCATCTTGGTTCCGGTGCCCCACAGGATGTCGGTCACGTCCAGGCTTTCGACTTCTATCCCTGGCCATTGCGCGGCAAGTGCCTTGCCCAGCCATTGCGGGGTGACGTCGTCCGGCACGAGCGGGAGCCACTGGTCGGTCAAGATCTCATCCTCCACAACGTCTCCATCGCGATCAGGATTCGGAAACGAAGGCGTGGCCCACCAGCGGGCCGATCCCCTCGACCCCGCCGTCGACCGCAAGATGGACACCGTTGATGAAGCGCGCCTCGTCGCTGGCGATGAACAGCACCGCCTGGGCGATGTCCCATGCGTCTCCTTCTATGCCGAGCGGGCCGACCTTGCGCCGCGCCTCGCGCATGCTGGCGGGCAGCTTGCTCATCGCATGCGGCGTCATGACATGGCCGGGCGCGACGGTGTTGACGCGAATGCCCTGCCGGCCGTGGAGGACCCCGATTTCGCGCGACAGCTGCGCCATCGCCGCCTTGGACGGACCGTAGGCAAGCGCGCCCATCGCCCGCATGCCCGCCAGGGAGGAGATGTTGACGATCGATCCGCCGCCGCCCCGCGCCATGTGCGGCACGGCGAACTTGCACATCAGCATCACGCTGGTCAGATTGGTGGCGATCGTCCGGTTCCAGAGATCGAGGGTGATCGTCGCAAGGTCGGTCGGGGCCGAGATGCCGACATTGTTGACCAGGATGTCGAGCTTTCCAAAGGCCTGGCCTGCGGCCTCGACCAGCGCCTGGCAGTCCTCCGGGGTGCTGACGTCAGCTGCCACCGCGATCGCTTCGCCGCCCTCCGCCCGGATCCGGGCGGCCGTGGCCTCGGCGCGCGCGCCGTCGAGATCGGCGCAGGCCACGCGCGCGCCTTCCCGCGCCATGATGAAGGCGATGGCGCGGCCGATCCCGATCTCATCGGCCGCAGCGCCGGCGCCGGTGACGATCGCAACCTTGCCGGCGAGGCGCCCGAGATAGCGGGAGGGTTCGGGCATCGTGATACTCCGCGTGGCGTTATGGCATGGGGTATAGGGCGCGAGCCGGGACGGCGCTTGCCCCGGGCAGGATGTTATCTTGCATGATCCGGTTGTTTTCTGTCAGCACGGGTCATGTCCGATTTCGCCCTCGTCGCGCTCGACGGCGCCTATCATGCCAGTGTCGGAGCGCTGACCGACAGCTTCATTCTCGCCCGCGACCGGATCGAGCAGATCTTTGCCGGTACCGACCCGATGCGCATGGAAACCCGCCTGCGCATAGTGTCGCTGGACGGCGGCCCGATCCGGATGAGCGACGGCCGGCGCCTGGAGGTCGACGGCGCGATCAGCAGCAGCGACGAACATGCCTTCGTCTGGCTTCCAGCCTTCCGGGTCATGGGCGTCGCGCGCCTGGAGGAGCGGATAGCGCGCAGCGCCGAGCTGTTCCGCTGGCTGCAGCGCCAGGCCGACCGGGGCGCCATCATCGGCGCGAGCGGCGCATCGGCGCTGCTGCTGATGGCGGCGGGGCTGACCAAGGATATCGCGGTGCCGGTCGCGCGGGCGCTGCAGCCGGTCGCGCGGGCGATGTTCCCGCGGCACAGCGCCGAGGAACGGCTGGGCCTGGCCGATTACGGCTCGCTGTTGATCGCCAATGGCATGGCGAATGATCTGGCGCTGATCGTGCGGGTGATGGAGCGCACCTTGTCGCCCGATGTCGGACGCTGGCTGACCTCGGTCATGGGGCTCGCCCGCGAGGACGAGGAAGTGCTCGCGGGCGACCAGCTCGTCGCCCGCGCCCAGATCTGGCTCGAGCAGCGCTTTACCGGCCCGATCGGCATGCAGGAGCTGGCCGAGGCGCTGTCGACCAGCCAGCCCACGCTGGTACGGCGTTTCCGCAAGGCGCTTGGCGCCACCCCGAAGGCCTATGTCCAGCAACTGCGCCTGCAGGCGGCCATCAAGATGCTCGAACGGTCGAATCGGTCGATCGACCGAATCGCGGAGCTGGTCGGCTTTTCCGACAGCCGCCTGTTCCGGACGATGTTCCGCCAGCACACCGGCATGACCGCGACGCAGTGGCGCGAGGCGGCGCAGGCGCGGCAGACGCCGCCGCGGCGCTGAGCGCGCGCAGGCCGGCGGCGCGACGCTCAATCGTTGCGCCCGGTGGCGTGATGCGCCGCGATCCAGGCGAATACGAACGACGCGGCGATGCTGGCACCCGCCGCCGGATAGCAGCGGCCCATCACCGATGCCGTCGAATTCCCAGTGGCGTAGAGGCCCTGGATCACCGAGCCGTCCGGGCGCAGCACCCGGGCATGCTCGTCGGTCAGTATCCCGCCGCTGGTGCCGACATCGCCGGGAACCATTTCCATGACGTAGAAGGGAGGCTTGTCGATCTTGCCCAGGTTCGGGTTGGGCTTCACCGTGGGGTCGCCGAACCAGTTGTCATAGCCGCGGCCGCCGCGATTGAAGTCCAGATCCTTGCCGGTCTCGCAATAGCGATTGAACTTTTCGACCTCGGCCTTGAGGCCTTCCGGGTCGATGCCGGCTTTGCGCGCCAGCTCCTCGATCGAGTTCGCGGTCTTGACCATGCCGCTGTCGAACCAGGACTGCGGCGTCTTGCCCGGCGGATAATAGCCCCAGGCGTAGCGTTTGCGGTGACGGCTATCGAGGATGACATAGGCCGGCACGTCGTTCCGGTAGAGCCGCTGGCCATTCTCCATATAGGAGCCGCTCTCGTTCAGGATCCGCCGGCCATGGCGGTTGACGATGATGCAATGCGGCTTCGAGATGTCGGTGTTGTGCATGTTGGCCGGTCCGCCTTCGGGCACCAACGTGCCGGGCACCCACCAGGCCTGGTCCATCAGGTCGAGCGCCGCGCCATGCCGCTCGGCGATCTGGATCATCTCGCCGGTGTCGCCGGGATTGGCGTTGGTCCATTCCACCGAACTCGGCTGCGGGCCGTATTTCCGGCGCATCTCGGCATTGTGGGAAAAGCCGCCGGCGTTGATGAGCACGCCGTCTCGCGCGCGGATGCGGATCTGCTCGCCGTCATGTTCGGCGATGACGCCGGTGATCCGGCCATTCTCCTCGATCAGTTCGACGACGCCATGGCCGGTGCGCATGTCGATGCCGGCCTTGTCGGCGAGCATCAGCATGCGGCCCTGCAGCGCGCCGCCGAAGCTGAGCAGCGGCTTGCCGCGCTTCTTCACCAGCCACATCCGGAACAGCAGCTTCATGCCTTCGAGCATGCCGCGCGGCGTGCGCGTGGCGAGGCCGATAATGCCCGCCTTGTCGGTGGGCAGAGGCATGAGCATCGGGCCGAGGCGCAGCTTGTCGAACAGCGGCCCCATGTCGCGCGCGTCGAGCATCTGGGCGCCGACCGAGCGGCTGCGCGTGCAGCCACCGGGCCGATCGTCATAATAATCGGCCCAGCCTTCGGTCCGCAGCCATTTCATCCCCTGTTCCTCGAGCCATCGGAGCAGGGGTGGACCGTTGCGGAGATAGGCTTCCTTGCGCTCGGGCGACGCCGCCGGGCCGGCATCGTTGCCGACCGTCGCATCCATATAGGTGCGGCCCGCCTCATGGCTGTCCTCCACGCCGTCGCGCGCGAGGAGGTGGTTGTTCGGAACCCACAGGACTCCTCCCGACATCGCGGTGGACCCGCCGAGCTTGTCGGTCTTTTCCAGGATCAGCGGCGTCTTGCCGATCGACTTGAGATAGAGGGCGGCGGCCATCGAGCCTCCACCCGAACCGCATATGATGAAGTCGACCGTCTCGTCGCTAGCACCTTCCGGCATCACCGGCCCTCGTGCAGATAGTCGAGCAGGGTCGCGTGGAAATTGCTGATCTCGATTTCCTGGACCGGGCTGGGCCGCGCGCCTTTGAAGGCCCGCGATTTCATGCCCTTCTGCACCGCTTCCATATTCTGGAAATCCTGCGCGAGGATAAGGCCCCAGTCGACGGCGCGCCAATCCTCGGCGGTCTCGACCTCGACATTCTTCGGCTCGGCCCCCGGCGCGAAGCGCTCGAGCACGCTGATCTCGAAGACGCAGCTGTCCGGATCGTCGCCATTCGGTCGCGATCGGTAGAACAGCACGTTGGTCGGCTGCTGCAGGAAGACGAGATTGGGAAAGATGTTCCAGTCGGTGCCCGCGGCCATCTGCTGCTCTGGGGTGATCGCCGGCCAGGGCCGGCCCGCCTTCTCCGATTCCTCGCGGTGGAAGCGGGCGAAGGCGACATAGACCTCGAACGGGGTCGCCGTCTCCGGCAGCTCCATCAGCCGCCGTCCGGCCGCCAGCATTTCCTCGGTCGTCGTCGCCTTCAACGTGTCCCAGATCTCCTTGTTGAACTCGGCCAGGCCCTTGCGGACGTCGCCGCTCTGGTCGCTGATCCGAGGGCTGGGCAGGCCGAACAAGGCCGTCGGCGCATAGCCGAACATCGCGTGCCGGCCGAAGGCGCGCGAGAAAGTGTAATCCTCCTGATAGGGCAGCAGCTGGCGATGCGTGGTCTGGACATGATAGCCTTCCATGAAGGCCTCCTGCGCGGTCTTCCAGTTGCATGGCATCACGATGCGCTTGCGCCAGACATAGCGCATCCTGTCGATCTCGAACGGATCCAGCAGGGTCTTGGCCTCGCCGAGATGGGCCTCGAGGCTCTCGCTGTCGGGATCCATGTTGATGAACAGCCAGCCGCCCCAGCTGCCCACCTTCACCGGGTGCAGCGTTATCTCGCTGTCCTGGAGCAGCGGGCCCCAGTCATGGCGATCGACCACCTCGGCGGGCTTGCCGTCGAGGCTCCATTGCCAGCCATGATATTTGCAGTGGAACTTGCCCATGCGGCCGCAGCCGGCGGTCAGGCGCCGCCCGCGATGCGGGCAGACATTATGGTAGGCCACCACCACGCCGTCGGTGCCGCGCACCACGGTAATCGACTCGTCGGCGATGTCATAGGTGTAGAAATCGCCCGGATTGGGGATCTCCTCCTCGCGGCAGGCCATCTGCCAGATGCGCGGCCACAGCCTGTCCTTCTCCAGCCGGACGAATTCGGGCGAGATATAGCCATCGGCCGGCACATAGTCCTGGCGTACCGCGTTCGTGGACAGCTTGCTGATCTCGTTCATCTCTTCATCCTCTCCCCGTCATGCCTTCAGGACTTTGCCGGCCCTTGAGGAAACCGCATGTCGAACACGCCCTCGGCAATGCGATTTAGCAAGATCTCGATGGCGCCGCCGGCGATCATCCACCCGCGCGTCCTGCGCAGGCAATATTCGACGAGGCTGTCCTGGCTGTAGCCCGCGCCTCCCATGACCTGCATCGCCTCATTGGCGCAGTCGAAGCCTGCCCGGTTGCAGGCGACCTTGGCTATGGCGGTCTCGTCGGGCGAGGGCAGGCCCTTGTCGGCGTTGGTCGCGGCCCGATAGAGCAGCAATTGCGCGGCATCGAGTTTGAGCTTCATTTCCGCGAACTTCCACTGCAGCCCCTGGAACTCGCACAGGGCGCGGCCGAATTGCTTGCGCGTCTTGGCATGTTCGACCGCCGCGTTGAAGGCATAGCGGCCCAGCGCCAGGCTGCGCGCGGTATTGCCGATCCGCTCGACGTTGAAACCGGACATCTGCTGCTTGAACCCGCCCGGTCCGAGCAGGACCTTCTCCCGGGGGACGAAGACATTGTCGAAGAACAGTGGGTTCCACTCCTCGCCCGACAGGAACCGGACCGGCTTGCCGAAGCTGAACCCTTCCTGCCCGCGCTCGATCAGCACCGACCCGATATTGCCGGTGCCGGGGCCATAGCGGACATAGACCAGAAAAACGGTGGCGTGGGTGCCGTGCGTGGTGAAGATCTTTTGCCCGGTCACGCGGAAGCCGTCGCCGTCGGGGACCGCGGCGGTCGTCAGCTCGGTGACGGCCGAGCCGGCATTGGGTTCGGTCATCGCGACCGAGATCAGTCCGTCGCCCTTCAGCAGCGGCGCAAGATACTGCTCCTTCTGCGCGTCGCTGGCGAACTGGGCGAAGGTACGGATCGCACCGAAATTGCCGGCCTGCACGACGTCTGCCGAGCGCGGGCAGATCGACGCCACCGTCTCGATGGCGATGACGGCATCCATCAGCGAACCGCCAAGACCGCCCTTGTCCTCGGGGATGGTGATGCCGATCAGCCCCTGTTCGGACATCAGCCGGGCGATCTCCCAGGGATAGTCGTCGCCATGCGCCCGTTCGACCGCGCCGGAGGCGAGATGCCGCTGGGCGAAAGCGGCCACGGAATCCCGGAACATGGCTTGTTCTTCGGTCAGATCGAACTGCATCAAGAAGCTTCCCTTGTAGCGCGCAGCCACGCGCATCATCGCTCCATCCGCCTAAATCGCGAAGGACGCGATGCGAAGCCGGGTCCTCAAGGGTTCACATCCGCGATGCCTCCGGGCACGCCCTGCGCTTTGCTTGACAGTTCGGGCCCAGAATCGCTTGTGCAAGGCTGAAACAGCAGTAGCGGGGGCTCGACCGAGCGGTCATGACTCAGATCAACGAGAAGATCACAACGCGTGTCGAAGGCGATATCGGCTTCATCTGCAGCAACAATCCGCCAGTCAATGCGCTGGGGCAGCTCGTGCGCGCGGGGATCGTCGAGGCGGTCGATAGGCTGAACGCCGATCCCGCGGTCAAGGCGATCGTCCTCCACTGCGACGGACGCACCTTCTTCGCGGGCGCGGACATCACCGAGTTCAACAAGCCGCGCCTTTCCCCCGCGCTGCAGGACATGATCGCCAAGCTCGAACGCTCGTCCAAGCCTGTGATCGCCGCGATCCATGGCACGGCGCTGGGCGGCGGCCTCGAAACCGCGCTGGGCTGCCCCTTTCGCGTCGCCAATCCGGCCGCCAAGGTAGGCCTGCCGGAAATCAATCTCGGCCTCTTTCCCGGCGGCGGCGGCACCCAGCGCCTGCCGCGCATCATCGGCGCGGAAAAAGCGCTGGAGTTCGTGCTGTCGGGCAAGCCCGTCGCGGCGGCCGAAGCGCTGACGCTCGGCATCCTCGACGCCGTCGAGGAGGGAGACCCCGCGACCATCGGCGCGGCCTTCGCGCGGCGCGTGATCGACGAGAAGCTCATGGTCGTCCCGGTCAGCGACCGGGAGGACAGGATCGCGCCGACCCGTGCCGATCCGGCCGCCTTCGACGCGCTCGCCGCGAAACTGACCGCGCGCGCCAAAGGCCAGGCCGCGCCGCTCGCCTGCGTCGCGTCGATCCGCCGCTCCTTCACGATGGATTTCGACGCGGCGATGGCGATCGACGGCACTGCCAATCGTGAACTCATGGCCGGCAGCCAGTCGCGCGCGCTGCGCCATCTGTTCTTCGCCGMGCGCGAGGCGGCCAAGATTCCCGCGCTGCCCGAGAGTGCCCGCGCCCGCGAAGTCGTTGGCGCGGCGATCATCGGGGCGGGGACGATGGGGGGCGGCATCGCGATGTGCTTCGCCGGCGCGGGCATCCCGGTCGCCCTCATCGATACGACGCAGGAGGCGCTCGACCGCGGCATGGACCGGGTTCGCGCCAATTACGCGACGTCGGTGAAGCGCGGGTCGATAACCCAGGCGCAGATGGACGAACGCCTGCGCCGCATCACCCCGGCCACCGATCGTGGCGCGGCCGCCGACGCCGACCTCATCATCGAGGCGGTGTTCGAGGACATGGCGGTGAAGAAGGAGATCTTCGCCGATCTCGAGCGGCGGGTGAAACCGGGGACGGTGCTCGCCTCGAATACCTCGGCGCTCGATGTCGATGAGATCGCGTCGGTGCTCGAGCGGCCGCAGGATTTCGTCGGCATGCACTTCTTCTCGCCGGCCAACGTCATGAAGCTGCTCGAGGTCGTGAAGGCGAAGGACAGCAGCGCGGACGCGATCCTCACCGCGATGGCGGTCGGCAAGAAGATCGGCAAGGTCTCGATTCTCGCCGGCAACTGCGACGGCTTCATCGGCAATCGCATGGTGGCGAAGCGGTCTGCCCAGGCCGAACGGCTGCTCCAGCAGGGCGCTTTCCCGAAGCAGGTGGACGCGGCGCTCACCAATATGGGGTTCCCGATGGGGCCGCTGACGACCAACGACATGTCCGGTCTCGATGTCGGCTATTCGATCCGCAAGCGGCGCGGCACACCTTTCCCGATCGCCGACGCCATCGTCGAGAGCGGGCGGCTGGGCCAGAAGACGGGTGCGGGCTATTATCTCTACGAAGCCGGCGACCGCACCCCGCGCGCCAACCCCGATACCGAGGCGCTGATCGTCGCGACCTCCGAGAAGCTGGGCATCGTCCGGCGCGAGATCCCGGAGCAGGAGATCGTCGAAAGGCTGCTCTTTCCGCTCATCAACGAAGGCGCGCGGATCATCGCGGAGGGCATCGCGCTGCGCCCGTCGGATGTCGATCTGGTGTGGATCAACGGCTATGGCTGGCCGCGACACCTGGGCGGGCCGATGTTTTACGCCGACGAGGTCGGCCTGTCGCATATCGTCGCCCGGCTGCGCGCCTTCGCCGCGGATACGCCTGGCGATCCGTCGCTCGAGCCGGCGGCGCTGCTGGTCGGGCTCGCCGACAGGGGACAGAGCTTTGCCGACTGGCAAAAGAGCGGCGCCGCCGCCTGAAATATTCGCCGGGTGACCGGCGCATCGCGAATCTAGGAGTATATATATATGAGCGACAACGAGTTTTCCCGCCCGGCCGATTATAGCGACCTGGAATTCTTCAAGGTCGAGATCGGCGAGGATGGCGTTACCGTCGTCACCATGAACGATCCCGACAAGCTCAACGCCGTCGGCCCTCACAATCATTGGCAGCTCGAGGACATCTGGCTGAGGATCGCCCGGGACGAGCGGATCAAGGTGGTCGTGCTGACCGGCGCAGGACGCGCCTTCAGCGCGGGCGGCGACGTGAAGCTCATGTCGGAGCGCGCTCAGACCGAGTTCGGACTGAAATATGCGCTGCGGGTGCCGCAGAATACCCTGCGCCTCTGGGAACATTTCCTCCTCTGTCCGCAGCCGATCATCGCGGCGGTCAATGGCGATGCGCTGGGCCTCGGTACCTCGCTGCTGCTGTTTTGCGACATGAGCATCGTCGCCGACGATGCCAAGCTGGGCGACACCCATGTCCGTGTCGGCCTCGTCGCGGGCGATGGCGGCGCGGTGATGTGGCCGCTGCTGGTCGGCCCGCAGAAGGCCAAGGAATATCTGATGCGCGGCAAGATCCTGAACGGCAAGAAGGCGGAAGAGATCGGCCTCGTCAACTACGCCTTCCCGCGGGAGCAGGTGCTGGAAGAATCGATCAAGATCGCACGCGAGATCGCCGCGCAGCCGATGTGGGCGGTCCGCTGGTCCAAGGCGTCGGTCAACAAGCAGGTCAAGGCGCAGGTCAATGCTGTCCTCGAACTGTCGATCGCTTATGAATCGATGACAATGGTGACCAACGACTACAAGGCGGCGACCACCGCCTTCGCCAACAAGGAGAAGCCCGAGTTCAAGGGCTATTGAGCGTGATGACGGCGTACCGCGCCAAGGACGGCATCGCCACCGTCGCCGCAATCGGCGCCGGCGTGATCGGCAGCGGCTGGGCCGCCGCCTTCCTTGGCGCGGGCCGGGCGGTGCGGCTGTACGACCCTGCCACCGCCGCGGCCGCGCGGGTGCGCCATCATGTCGAGCAAGCCTGGCCGCAGATGACGGCACTCGGGCTTGCCCGCGACGGTGACGATTGGTCCGGCCGACTCACGCTGCACGATCGGCTCGATGAGGCCGTGGACGGTGCCGATTTCATCCAGGAAAGCACGCCCGAACGGTCAGAGATCAAACAGGCGCTGTTTGCGGATCTCGACCGGCTGGTCCCGGCTGACGTGCTGATCGGCAGCAGCACGTCGAGCCTGCCGATCAGCGAACTGCAGGCGGGGCTCGGCACCGCCTCTCGCTTCGTGCTCGGTCATCCGTTCAATCCGGTCCACCTGATCCCGCTCGTCGAGGTCGGGGGGGGCGAGGCGACTGATTCGCTCGCCATCGACCTGGCGCTCGACTTCTACGCTGCTCTGGGCAAGGAGCCGGTGCGCCTCAACCGCGAGATCTTCGGCCATATCGGCAATCGGCTGACCAGCGCAATGTTTCGCGAGGCGGTGCGGCTGGTGGCCGAGGGCTATGCCAGCGTCGAGGATATCGACAAGGCGATCCGTTTCGGCCCGGCGCTCAAATGGGCGATCCAGGGCCAGTTCGCGACCTTTCATACATCGGGCGGCGCGGGCGGCCTGGCGGAATTCCTGCCCAAATTCACGCCCGGCATCGTCCAGCGCTGGAAAACCATGGCCGATCCGCCGCTGGGGGACCCCCGGCTTCAGGCCGAACTGGTGCGGCAGATGGCGGCCGCTGCGGCAGGCCGCAGCGTTGAAGACATCGCCCGGCGCCAGGATACGCTGCTGATGCAGATGCTGGCGCTGCTGTCATCCGGCGAAGACGGCACGCGCTGACTATTTACATCCGGCCATTGCTCGAAAACATCCCTTACTTTCGGCGCCGGAAGGTATCTTGTCGGTGCTGACGCGCACAAGCGCGACTCTTGCATGAGAACGGAGAGGATGATGACTGTCGCCGCCCTTAGCCGGCCCGATGCCGAGGATCTCAAGGTCCTCGATGTTAAGCCCGATCGCGAACTCGAAAGTTGCAATCACCTGCTCGGCGAACATGCCGCGCTCGAGCGTTTCTACGACGATAACGGTTATCTCCTGCTGCGCGGCGTGCTCGACCCGGGATCGGTGGCCGAGGCGCGCGATGCGATGCTCGCAGTCGCGGCCAGGCTCGGCCTGACCAGCCCGGGCGATCCGGAGGGCAAATGGACCGGCGGCTCCTTCGACGGCGGGATGGAAGAAAACGACATCTATGCCGGGATCGCGGCGCGGCTGATCGAGCATCCCGCCAATCTCGCGGTGATGGAGAAGGTGTTGGGCGAGCCCGCCTGCGCCGTTCCGATCGTCCAGTATCGCACCTATCCGCCCAACGGTCCGATCACGACCGTCCATCAGGACGGTTTCTACAGCCCCGGTATCCAGGATTATAAGCCGGTATGGATCTCCCTGACGCCCTGCACGCGCGCCATGGGCGGGCTGGCGCTGGCGGTAGGGCAGAACAAGCGCGGCTATTTCCATAATGTCGCCAAGCCGGCGCCCTATCCGATCCCGCGCGATGCCATTCCCGACGAGGCCTGGGCCACGACCGACTATCTGCCCGGCGACGTGCTGATCGTGCATCCCTATACGCCGCACTGCGGCATGCCGAACCATTCGGACCGGCTCCGCATCTCGTTCGATTCCCGCGTCCAGTCGGCGACCAATCCCAGCGCCATCGCCGCAACGGTGCGGGCGGTCACGCCGAACAGCATCACGGTCGACGCCGGTCAACGCGGCGAGATCACGCTGACCGTGGACGAGAATACGTTCATCCGTGTGCGCTATCCCGGTCGTCGTGAGCCGTTCGCGGAATTTGCGGATACGACCAAGCCCGGGATGCGGCTGGTGGTCGTTCGCGATGGCGACCACGCCGTGATGCTGCGCAAGGCCTCCGAAGGCTGACGCCCGCGCTTGATGGCGCGGCGGGCTGCGTCAGCGGTCAGGCAACGGCCGGATAGACGCCGCCCAGTTCGACAAGCCGCGCCAGATGATGGTCGCGGTCGCCCAGCAGCGCGTCGATCGCGGTCAGCCGCTTGAACGCGTGGCCCACCTTATATTCGGCCGTGATGCCGATCGCGCCGTGCATCTGCACGGCCTCCTGCCCGACGATCCGGCCGGACTTGCCGATCTGCGCCTTCGCGGCGGCGACGTTGCGACGCCGCTGGGCCGGATCGCCGTCGAGCGACAGCGCCGCCAGCACCGCCATGCTGCGCGACAGTTCAACCTGCATCAGCATGTCGACCGCGCGGTGTTGCAGGGCCTGGAAGCTGCCGATCGGGACGCCGAACTGCTGGCGGGTCTTGAGATAGTCGACGGTGACGTCGAGCGTACCGGCCATTGCGCCGACCGCTTCGGCGACCAGCGCGGCCCGCGCCTCGTCGAACACCGCGTCGAGGATCGTCGCCCCGCCGCCGACCTGGCCGATCAGTGCATCGCCGCCGACAGCTGCGCCCGACAGCCGCACCGCGGCAACGGCAATGCCGTCATAGCCCCGCGCCGGTTCGATCGTGACGCCTGAGGCCTTCGCGTCGACCAGGAACAAGGCCGGGCCCTGCGCTGTCATCGCGCTGACGATCAGCGTGTCGGCGCTCTGGCCATGGATCACCGCGACCTTGTCGCCGTCCAGCACCCAGCCATCTGTGGACGGACGCGCGCTGGCGCGCATCTCGAGCGTGTGGCGCGGCATGCCGGGCTCGTCATGCGCGAGCGCCAGGATGCGTTCGCCCAGGATCAGGCCGGGTACGATCGCGGCGCGTTGCTCCGCCGAGGCGGCGTGCCGGAGCACCCCGCCGGCGAGCACCACGGTCGCGAAATAGGGTTCCACCATCAGGCCGCGGCCCATCGCTTCCATGATCAGCATCATTTCCACGCCGCCGCCGCCGAAGCCGCCGTCCTCTTCCGCGAAGGGCAAGGCCAGCAGCCCCATCTCGGCCAGGCCGGCATAGGCCGCGCGGCTCCACCCGTCGCGGCTGCGCAGCGCATGTTCGCGCTTGTCGAAGGCGTAGGTGTCCGCGACGAAACGGGTAACGCTGTCGTTGAGCATCTTCTGCTCGTCGGTGAGTTCAAAATCCATCGTCGGTCACAATCCCAGCATCGACTTGGCGATGATATTCTTCTGCACCTCGTTCGATCCGCCGAAGATCGAGACCTTGCGCATCGTGAAGTAGAAGGGCGCAGCCGCCGCGATCCAGCCATCGTCCGGATCTTCCTGGCCGCCATGGCCGGCGGTCGCGAGGCCGGCCGGTCCCGCCAGTTCGAGCACGAGCTCGGTCATGCGCTGCTGTATCTCGGTGCCCTTCACCTTGAGGATCGAGGCCGCGGCATTGGCGCCGCCGCCATGGGCATCGGCGGAGACGACCCTGAGCTGGGTCAGCTCCAGCGCGCGCAGTTCGACCTCGACGTCGGCGAGCCGATAGGCCAGCCGCGCCTGCTCCGGCGCCGTAAGCGTTCCGTCCTCAGCAAGGCGCCGCTCCAGGCTGCGGAGCTGCGACAGGCGTTCCTTGGACAATCCGATGCGCGCGATGCCGCTGCGCTCGCTACCCAGCAGATGCTTGGCCACGGTCCAGCCCTTGCCCTCCTCGCCGACCACATTGGCGACCGGAACGCGGACATCGTCGAAGAACACCTCATTGGCGTCATGTCCGCCGTCGATCGTTTCGATCGGCCGAATGGTGATGCCCGGCGTGCGCATGTCGAGCAGCAGGAAGGTTATGCCTTCCTGCTTCCTGCCGCTGTTGTCGGTACGGAACAGGCCGAACATCCAGTCGGCATGCTGCGCCTGGGTCGTCCAGATCTTCTGGCCGTTGAGCACAAAATCGTCGCCGTCGCGGACCGCGCTGGTCTTCAGACTGGCGAGATCCGATCCGGCGCCCGGTTCGGAAAAGCCCTGGCACCACCAGATGTCGAGATTGGCGGTAGCGGGCAGGAAGCGCGCCTTCTGTTCCTCGGTGCCGAACCGGCACAGCACCGGGCCGATCATGTTGACGTTGAACGGCGATCCTTCGGGCGCGTGCGCCAGTGCCATTTCCTCCTGGAAGATGTAGCGCTCGGCGGGCGTCCAGGCCTGACCGCCATATTGCGGCGGCCAATGCGGCACCGCCCATCCCCGGGCGTTGAGCAGGCGCTGCCAGCGGACCGTATCATCCTTGCCGAGATGTTCCCGATTGATCATCTTGCGGCGAAGATCCTCGGGCAGCGTCTCCCGAAAGAAGGTTCGCAGCGCATCGCGAAACGCGATCTCCTCGGCCGTGAAGTCAAGATTCATCGTGATTTTCCCGTTCGTCGAAGCCATCCCCATCAGGGTTTGCGCCCGACTGTCAACGCGATGGCCGCAGCGTTCACATGCCCGATATTGCCTCGACGTCGAGCAGCACCCGGCCGCGGCCCGGCGTGCGGGCCAGCGCGACCGCGCGATCGGCCTCCGCGAGCGGGATGACGGCGCGCGCCGGTGGGCCCACGCTTCCGCTCTGCGCCAGTGCCCAGAGCTCGGCGAACATCGCGGCGTGCGCCGCCGGGGTCATCCGCGCTTCGGCCGGCCGCAGGCTGAATCCCCGCACCGTCAGTTCGCGGCCGGTCAGCAATTGCGATCGGATGCGGGCCGGTTCTCCCGACAGGTGGCCGAAGGTGAGCACGATGCCGAGCGGGTCGACACAGGCGGCAAGGCGGCCGGTCGCATCGCCGGCGACGCAGTCGAGCGCCGCACCGAGCGGCCGATCGCCATGTGCGGCCCGCACCGCTGCTTCGAGCCGTTCGTCGTCGGATATGGCACCGGTTTCCGCGGCTTTCGAACCCGGGCGCGCGACATCGATCACGGTGATGCCACGGCTGGCCGCCAGCACCCGGACCCAATGCGCGACGGTCGACGAGCAGGCGTTCTGAACCAGGCAGCCGTCCCGCGCGACGCCGCTTGCCTCCAGCAGCAGCCAGGCCGTTGCCGGGTTTATCCGCATCACCGCAGCCTGGAGCGGCTCGATTCCCGGGGGAACGGCGATGACCCGGCTGCGCGCCAAGGTCCGATAGCGTGCCCAGTTTCCCCGATCCAGCGGGAGGACCATGTCGCCCCGGTGCAGATCGGAGACACCAGATCCCAGCTGCTCCACGACGCCGACGCCCTCCGCTCCCAGCGGCGCATTCGCGTCGATGGAGAAGGCATAGCTGCCGTCGATAGCGAGGATGTCCGCCGCGTTGATCGGCGCCAGCGCCATGCGGACGAGGATCTCGCCGGGTTCCGGCTGGCGGGGCGCAGGCAGCCGTTCTAGCCGGATGGCGCCGGCCTCACCGGCCAATATGGCGATATTGGCCGGTTCGGTCATTGCCGCGCGAGCGGGTCAGGCGAAGTAGCGGCGATAGCTCATGATCTTCACATTGTCGTTCAGGCGGGCGAGGTTGCTCTCGGCAATGTCGTTGACCGGATCGACGCGCTCGGCGGCATCGATCTCCTCGCGATGATCAAGCAACGCGGCGATGATCTCGCCTGAGCGCTGTTCGATCACCTCGCGTGGCGCAAGGACGCTGATGACGAGCCGGTCGGCGCCGCGCCGCGCGGGCAGCAGCGCCGCGATGCACCCGGAGCCGTCCGCCTCTTCGGTGATGATCCAGCCTCTTTCGCGCAGGGCGGCGATCTCTTCCATTATGTCGACGAGCCGCACGTAGCGCGACGTATCGACTTCCTCGGCGTTGAGGCGGTGGAGCGCCGCGCGGATATGGTCGTCCTTATAGCTCGACAGCAGCAGCTTGCCCTGTGGGCTGTGCAGCAACGACAGCGTGTCGCTGACATGCGCCTCGACGGCGTTCTCCGCGGGGCCGTGGACGACATGGAGATGCTGGACCACATAGTTGGCCGCGGTGGACAGGATCACCGTCTCGCCGATCAGTTCGGCCACGCGATCGACCGCCGACAGTACCGGCCCGCCGCGGAACAGCGACGGCTTCACCCAGGCGCCCAACAGCGCGACGCGCGCCGTCGGGCTGTAGGTGCGGCGGAAGCGGTTGTAATGAAGATAGCCCAGCCGGGTCAGGCAGCGCAGCAGCTCCGAGGTGCTCGACTGCGGGTAGGAGAGCGTGCGGGACATATCCATGACCGTGGCGTAGCGCCTGTCCTGATCGAAATATTCGAGAATTTCGAGCACGCGGTGCGCAGACTTAATGGTCCGGGAATCGCTGGTGGCCATCGACAAATCCTTCTCCTGAGACTCGCTGATTTTCACATGGGGTAGCATCACAAGCATGATCGGTAAAGTTTTTTCGAATTGTGTTCGAATATCCGAACGGATAAGAGATCGATCCGAGCACAGGGAAGATCAACGATGAAGACGTCAGGGGTGGGGGAGGCGCGCACCACCAAGGGTCCGAGGGCGATCGGGCGCGTGCTCGATCTGCTGCTGCTGCTCTCGCGGAATAGAGAGGGGCTGGGCTTGGCCGACATCAGCGCGGCGATGGCGGTGTCGAAGAGCACCTTTCTCGATACGCTGCGGGAACTCTGCGATCTGCGCTATCTGGTCCAGGAGGAAGGCCGCTACCGGCTGGGACCGGTGGCCTATCGCCTGGCCAGCCAGGTTCTCGCGACATGGTCTGCGCCGGATGTGGTGCGGCCGCCGGTGAAGATGCTGGCGAGGGATACCCGTGAGTCGGTTGGCTTCGCAATTGCGGACTGGGAGATCGGCCAGGCGATCTACATCGAAGCGATCAACAGTACCCAGGCCGTGCATTATGCGATGCATGTCGGCATCCGCGCGCCGCTCTACGCGAGCGCGGCCGGACGGGTGCTGCTGGCCCATGCGCAACCCGAGCGGCTGAAGGCCTATCTGAAGCGGGCCAAGCTCAGGGCGTTGACCGAGAATACGCGGACCACGGAAGCGGCGATCATGGCCCACCTCGATGAGATCCGGCAGACCGGATATTGTGCGAGCTTCGGAGAGATGCTGAGCGACACGGCGGCGATCGCCGTGCCGGTATTCGGCCCGGACGACGACAATATCGGGGCGATGATGCTGGCTGCGCCACTCGATCGCATGCGCACCAATTTCGACGTCCTGCTGCGATTGCTGGTCGATGCGGGCCATGCGGCGTCGGGCCGCCCCGTCACCGCCAGGCCCGGGCTGGCGGCGCTATCCCCGGAAAGCTGAAACCCCGCGCCGCGCGGGGCTGAGGCGCGCGCGGGTTCCGATGCGATCAGTAAGGCAGCCCCATGAAGCGCATGCCGTTTTCGTACATGATCTTGCGCGTGTCCTCGGCGGTGAGCCCGCGGCACGCTTCGTCGGCGAAGATCCGCGGCTCCTCGACGCCTTCGGCATGGGGATAGTCGGATCCCATCAGCAGCCAATCGGACGTGCCGACCTGGTCGACGATCGATTTGAGATCGTCCTCGGGATAGGCGACGACCGAAACATGCCGCGCGAAGACGCGGCTCGGCCGATCCTTCAGCTGGCCGCCGGGCCAGAAGCCGTTCTTGGCGATGCCGCGGCACTTGTCCATCTTGCTCAGCATTGCGGGTACCCATTCGGCGCCGTTTTCCGCCGAGAGCAGCTTTACATTCGGAAAGCGCTCGAAAAAGTTCCAGAAGATGAAGCTCGACAGCGTCTCGATGACCGGGCGCTCGGAATAGCCGTGCATCCAGACGAAAGCGGTCTGCTTGATCCGTGACTGCTGCACGGGCTCGCCCCACACCGCCATGTGGTGCTTCATGTAGATCGCTTCGGAAACGTGGAACACGACGCGAATGCCGGCTTCGTTGGCGATGGCCCAGAACGGGTCGTGATCGGGATGGGCGGGAGCCTTGTTGTTATAGGGTCCCATCGGCATCAGGATGAGCTTCGCACCCCTGGCGACCACGCCGCGAAGTTGCTTGCAGGCCTCGTCGACATCGTCGAGCGTCACGATCGGCGCGGTATATATCCGGTCATCATAATTATACTTCCACTGATCGTACATCCAGCTGTTGTAGGCGTTCAGCACCGGATAGGCGTGGCGTGGATCATCGAGGAAGCTGATCGCGGTGATCATGTTGCCGATGAACAGGATCGACGATCTGACATCCCAGCCGTCGAGCTTCTTCACGCGCGCCGCCGGCTCGATCATGTCCGCCGTCTTGGCGACATGGAGATCGATCTCGGCCTTGCCTTCCTTCATCGCGCGGAGCCACTCGTGGAGCTTGCCGGGCGCGGGCACGCGGCCATCCTCGAACAGATGATCGGCGCTGATCTCCACCTTGCGCGGGCCGACATACATGGCGAAGTCGCCGTCATCGCCCTTCTTGAAACTGACCCCGTATTTCTCGGCCGCGTCGCGGGGCAGATACCTTGTCCATGCGTCGTCGGTCTCCCAGAAATGGGTGTCGGCGTCGAAGATCGGGCCGGTGTAGAGTGGTGGACGATCCGTCGACTTCAGCGGCGCTTGAGAAGACATGGTAACTCCATTGATATGGCATGGCGCGCCGGATCGGACATGATGTTCCGCCCTGTTCCCGCCGCGCTCGGTTGCCTGGAAGATATTCGATCATCTGCAGCCACGATAGCGGCGCACCGTGCCCATCGGCCATCTGATGATCCTTGCGGCATATCATCAGATAACCGATGACTCCTACGCGCCGGCTTCGATTTGGCCATCGCTCGGTTGACGGCCCTCCCGCCGATCCTAATCTTCATCGTGCGCGCTGGACGATCGGCCAAAGGCCCGGTCGCCCGCCCGGTCGCGGATTTCGCCTCGACGCATCGCGGACGAAAGCGAGGAGCAGGATGAGCATGGAATTCGACATCGTGATTCGGGGCGGAACCGTCGTCGACGGCACCGGCGCCCCCGGCTTCCAGGCAGACGTCGCCATCAACGGCGGCATGATTGCCGCGATCGGCTCGGTGCCGGGCAAGGGCCGGGAGGAAATCGACGCGGCGGGCATGGTCGTGACGCCGGGCTTCGTCGACGTGCATACGCATTATGACGGGCAGGTGACCTGGGAAAACACGCTCGCTCCCTCGTCCAACCATGGCGTGACCACGGTGGTGATGGGCAATTGCGGCGTCGGCTTCGCGCCGTCGCGTCCCGAACATCGCCAGCTGATGATCAAGCTGATGGAGGGGGTCGAGGACATCCCGGAAGTGGTGATGACCGAGGGCGTTCCCTGGAAATGGGAAAGCTTCCCGGAATATCTCGATTTTCTCGACACCCGGCGGACCGATGTCGATTTTGCCGCGCAGCTGCCGCACAGCCCGCTGCGCGTCTATGTGATGGGGGAGCGCGGCACCAATCTCGAGCCGCCGACCGAGGCCGATCTTGCCGAGATGCGCCGGATCACCAGGGAAGCCATCGAGGCCGGCGCGCTGGGCGTCACCACGTCCCGGCAGCTCGCCCACAGCTTTCGCGACGGCCGCCCCGCGCCATCGACGAAGACCGAAGTGGACGAACTCAAGGCGCTCGCCGCCGGGCTGAGGGACGCCGGCGCCGGCGTGTTCCAGATCATCCCCTCCACCGACCAGCCGACGACGCATGAATGGGGCGTGATCGAGACGCTCAGCGAGACATCGGGACGGCCGGTGAACTTCAGCCTGTTCACCGGCGAGCAGGTCAATGGCGGTCCCGGCCCCATGCTCGACGGGCTGGCGCGGGCCAAGCAGGATGGCCGCCGCATCCACGGGCAATTCTTCCCTCGGCCGATCGGCATGTTGTTCGGCCTCGAGCTGAGCTATCATCCCTTCTCGCTCAACCCGAGCTACAAGCAGATCGAGCAGCTCCCGCTGGACGAGAAGGTCGCCCGGATGCGCGATCCGGCATTCCGCAGCCAGATCCTGTCCGAGCAGCCGGAGGATCCCAACCCCTTCTTCCTGTGGGTGGTGCAGCAGACGCACATCCTGTTCCCGCTCGGCGACCCGCCCAACTACAACCCGCACCCGTCGGACAGCATCAAGGCGCGCGCCGAGACGCTGGGCATCGACGAGCGTGAACTGATGTATGACGAGCTGCTGCGCCAGAACGGCAAGGCGATCATCTATTGTCCGATGGGCAACACCGCGAACAACCGCTTCGATGCGGCGGTCGACCTGTTCGGCAAGCCAGGCACGGTGCTCGGGCTGGGCGACGGCGGCGCGCATTACGGAATGATCTGCGACGCCGCATATCCGACGTACATGCTATCCGAATATGTACGCGACAGCGGCAAGATCGCCATCGAGCAGGCCGTCAGCATGCTGAGCCGGGAGACGGCCGAAACCGTCAACCTGTTCGATCGCGGCGTGTTGAAGCCCGGCTACAAGGCAGACATCAACATCATCGACCTCGACCGTCTGCGCCTCTACGCGCCCCGGGTGAAGCATGACCTTCCCGCCGGCGGCAAGCGCCTGGGCCAGCAGTCGGACGGCTATGAGGCCACGATCGTGTCGGGCGCGATCACCTATCGGCGGGGGCGCTCGACCGGCGCCCTGCCTGGCCGGCTGGTGCGGTTCGGCCGACCCGCTCCCGACGACGGCCTTCTCGCCGCCGAATAGCCGGGGCGGCGCCAACGAACATCGAAAGGGACATGCGTGGCCAAGCTCGACGACAAGCAGCAGATCGGCATCGACTTCATCTCCGGGATCATGGGGGAGGCGTTCGGCGCAGCCTTCCGGGAGTCGGCCAGCTCGGACCGCTTCGGCTCCGAGATCACGCGCATGGCCGCCGGCTCGGCCTTCCATGACGCCTGGCAGCATGCCGGCATCACCCGCAAGGAGAAGAGCATCACGATCATCTCCGCACTGATCGCGACGCGCCAGCCGCTCGAGCTCAAAAATCATGTCAAGATCGGCCTTGCCAACGGCCTGACCGTGGCCGAGCTGGAGGGAATCCTGATCCAGCTCACGCCCTATGTCGGCTTCCCGTGCATCGCCACCGCGACCACGGCGGTGATCGAGGCGATGCGCGAGGCCGGCGTATCGCCGGACGGCTTGCACACCTCGGAAGAGCGCGGCCTGCTCTGACCGTCATGGAAACGATCGCCGATCCTGCGAGCCCGCATTTCTCCGGGCTCGCCATCTCGCTCGGCCACACATTGCCCGAACTGATCCGCCATGTCGCGGATCGCTATGGCGAGACGCCGTTTGCCGTCGGCGAAGACGGTGCCGTGACGAGCTTCGCCGGTTTTCGCATGCGGGTTGAAAATCTGGCCAGAGCCCTCGTCGCCCATGGTGTCGAACATGGCGATCGGGTGGCGATCTGGGCGCCTAACAGTCCGGAATGGATGATCGCGGCTTCGGCCATAGAGATCGTCGGCGGGATCATGGTGCCCATCAACACCCGCTACAAGGGCGGCGAGGCAGGCTATGCACTAGCCAAGACCCGCGCGCGGATCCTGTTCACCGTCGGCGATTTCCTGGGCAATGACTATGCCGCCATGCTGCAGGAGGCCGGCGGCGATGCGGCCCCCGGCCAACCGGCGGCGTCGCTGCCGGAGCTGCGCGAGATCGTGCGGCTCGATCCATCGTCGCTCGCCGCCTTCGAAGCGCTGCAATGCGGGGAAGCGGAGCTGGAGCGCCGCATTGCGCGGGTGCGGCCAGACACGATCGCCGACATCCTCTTCACCAGCGGGACCACCGGCTATCCCAAGGGTGCCATGCACAATCATGGCCAGGCGCTGTGGGTGGTCGCGAACTGGAACCGCTCGAACGACCTGCGCGCAGGCGACCGGATGGTGATCATCAATCCCTTCTTCCACAGCTTCGGCTATCGATCCGGCTGGGTGTCGGCGCTCGCCGCGGGGATCACCGTCTATCCCGTCGCCAGCTTCGATCCCGGGGCCGTGCTGCAGCTGATCGAGCGCGAAGCGATCAGCGTGCTGATGGGGCCGCCGACGATCTTCCACGCGCTGATGGAGCATCCCCATTTCAGCGAGTACGACATCTCGTCGCTGCGCGTCGGTCATACCGGCGCGGCCAACGTGCCCATCGACCTGATCCGCGCGGGCCGCGAGGTCTTCGGCTTCGACCTCTTCCTGACCAGCTTCGGCCAGACCGAATCCACGGCGCTCGTCACGGTGAACTATCCCGACAGCGATTTCGAAACCATCGCACGGACGGTGGGCGTGCCATTGCCCGGCGTCGAGGTGAAGGTCGTCGACGAAGCGGGCGAAGCGCGGCCGCAGGGCGACAGCGGCGAACTGCTCGTGCGCGGGCCAAATGTCATGCAGGGCTATTTCGAGGATCCGGAGCAGACCGCGGCGACGATCGATCCCGACGGCTGGCTGCACACCGGAGACGTCGCCTCGATCGGAGCGGACGGCACCGTCCGCATTCTCGACAGGCTCAAGGACGTGGTCATCGTCGGCGGGTTCAACGCCTATCCTGCCGAAATCGAGACGATCCTTCGCGGTCATCCGGCCATCGCCGATATCTGCGTCATCGGCTGGCCCGACGATCGCATGGGCGAAGTCTGCGCGGCCTGCGCCGTGCTTCATCCGGGCATGGAACTGACATTTGCCGAGCTGGCGGCCTGGAGCCGCGAGCGCATGGCCAATTACAAGGTGCCGCGCCGCCTGTTCCTGGTCGACGATTTTCCGCGGACGCCGCTGGGCAAGGTCCAGAAGTTCATCCTGCGGGATCGGGTGAAGGATGCGGATCACGCCTGAAGGAGGCTGCGACGATGATATTCCAGGGAGATCTCTACCAGATCGGCGTCGTCGTCCGCGACATCGACCGGGGGATGGAGCAGTATCGGCAACTCCTGGGGCTCGGCCCGTTCTGGCGGCTCGATACCGACTATGAAGGCCGCTATCGCGACTGGCGCGGGCGGTTCGCCAACCGCAACGCCTTCACGCGCTGGGGCAATCTCTATCTCGAGATGATCGAGCCGGTGACCGGCGAGGGCAATGCCAGGGAATGGCTCGAAACCCGCGGCGAGGGCATTTTCCACATGGGCTATGCGGTCGATGATCTCGGCCAGCGGCCCGACGGCGTTGCGTGCGTGTTCGAAAGCTGGGGCGCCAAGATGCCGAACGGCGATGCCGCGGTGATCCACCTCGATACGGTCGACCGGCTGGGCTATTTCGTCGAACTGTCCGATCGCGCCCTGGTGGACGGGCTCAACGCACGGATCGACCGGTTCATCGCCGACGCGGGCCACGCGGGCGATGCGGAGCGGACATGACCCGCCGCTTCGAAGGCAAGGTCGCGATCGTCACCGGCGCGGCCGCAGGGATCGGCAAGGCCTGCATGGCGCGCCTCGCCGGCGAGGGCGCCACCGTGATCGGCACCGACATCGACACCGCCAGGCTCGATGCCGCCGCGGCCGCGATCGAGGGCGTCGCCGTGCCGATGCTGTGCGACGTCGCGGACGAGGCGGCGATCGCCGGACTGGTCGCCGGGGTGATCGAACGCTTCGGTGCGATCCATGTCCTCGTCAACAATGCCGGGATCGGCAATCGCCAGCGCGCCAGGCTGCATGAGCAATCCCCGGAGGACTGGGACAGGGTGATGGCGGTCAACGTGCGCGGGGTCTATCTGATGCAGCGCGCGATCATTCCGCACATGCTGGCGCAGGGCGGCGGCGCGATCGTCAACATGGCGTCGACGGGCAGCTTCCGCGCCACTGCGCTCTCGAGTCCCTATATCACCTCGAAGGGCGCGGTGCTGATGATGACCCGCGCCGCCGCCGTCGACTATGCCAGGGACAATATCCGGATCAATGCGGTCTGCCCCGGCACGACGAATACCGATATTCTCGCCAACAGTTCGCCCGAGATGATCGAGATGCTGGTATCCCGCTCGCCGCAGGGCCGGCTCGGCGAACCCGAGGAAGTCGCGGCGCTCGTGGCCTTTCTCGCTTCGGATGAAGCGCCGCATATCACCGGCGGTTCCTACATCATCGACGGCGGCCGCTGCGCGAGCTGATCGGACGCTCCGGGCGCTATGGCAACAGGTCCCGCAGGTCATGGTCGAGAGCGGCCTGGCCGAAGCGGGCGGCATAGGCGGTGTTGACCGCCTCGGTCTGGAAGCGGACCTCGTTGGTCAGGAAGATGAACAGCCCCCAGAGGAGCGAGCGGCGATAGTCGAGCCACGCCGCGTCGAAATCAGGCGCGGGTGCGCCGTGCGTGGTCAGCGCGGCGAGATATCGTTCGAGCAGCGGCTTCTCCCATCGTCCGCGATCCGCCAGGTCGGCGGCGCAGGTGACATGATAGGAGACTTCATGATGCCAGGCTGTCCGGGCGACCTGCGCGTCGAAGAAGCCTGGCGTCCCGTCTTCGCTTATATAGAGATTGCCGAGGTGGGTGTCGCCGTGGATCAGGCATTTCGGCTGGTCGCGCTGGATCTCGCCGATGCGGACGAGGGCGCGTTCCATCCATGCGCGGTCGTGGAACCGCGCCGACACCGCCGCGCCGCGCGGTGACGCCATATAATGCGCCCATGTGTCGGGCTCGAGGTAGCGGCGCATATAGACGAGCCCCCAGGTCTCGAACCGGCTGTGGATATCCGCCCAGCGGCCGCCCGGATCGAAGGCGGGGGATTCCCAGGTCGCGGCGTGATAGGCCGCCATCGCCTCCACGCGCCGGGCGATCTCTTCGAAAGCCTGGGGCTTGAGCGGATCGCAGAAGATCACGCCATCACGGCGCAGGTCCTCCATGATCACGATCGACTGGTGCGAACCGGGATCCGATCCGGCGAAGTAGCAGTGCGGGGACGCCATCGGCACGCGAGGCTGGATGTCGGCGTAGAAGCGCGCCTCATTGGCATACATCGCCGCCATCGTCGGGCTATGCTTCTCGAAGCCGCCCTTGACGATCACCGTCCCGGGCAACGGCGCGCCGTCGGGCCGGCTGCCGCTGATGCGGACCCTGATCTTGGTAGATGTCCCCCAGAGGATTTCGACGATTTCGGCCGTCTCGATGGTCACGCCGGAGAGGGTCTGCCGCATGGCGCGGGTCAGCCAGCTGGCGTCGACATCCTGCGGCAGCAGCGGCAGCGGCAAGGCGGGTTGGTAGTCGAGTCTCATCATGCGCGCTTCCCCGCTCCCGATCCGTTCCGGAACGAAAACAGGGGCGCACGACGGTGCACCCCTGCTTCCTTTTGCCCTGGAGGCTGACGCTCTAGAACTTGTACCCAAGCTCCACGCCGTACATCCGCGGCTCGCCATAGACGCTCGAGGAGAAGCCCAGCCCCTCGGCGACCAGACCGAGCACGCCGATACGGTAGACCTCGTTGGTCGCGTTGTTGACGAACAGTGCGACCGATGCCTTCGACCCGCCGATATCGTTGAGCTCGGCGCGCAGGTTGACCAGCGCATAGGCCGGCTGGGCCGCACTCGTCTCGAAATCGTCGAGATAGTTGATGCTGCGCCAGGTGAGATTGCCGACCAGGTTCAGCTTGCCGAGATCTTCCGAGACCGGCGGCGAGACGGTGGCCGTAAAGCCTGCCTGATGCTTTGGCGTGCCGCGCTGCGCGATTTCCGGACCGAAGGCCGAGGTCGCCGCACCGCGCAGGATCTTCACCTTGGTATAGGAGTAGAATGCGGTGAGCGAGAAAGCCGGCACCGACAGGGTCGCCTCGAATTCTCCACCCGAGTTACGCTGCTTGGCGGTGTTGTCGACGATCGTGAAGACGTTGCCGTTCACGAAGGTGGCACGCTGCTTCTGCACGTCCGAGCCATCCTGGCGGAAGATCGCCGTGCTGGTGGTCAGGCGGCCGGTGCCGAAGATCCGCGAATTGGTCTTCAGACCGACTTCATATTCGTTCACGAACTCCGGCAGGAACGGCTGCAGCGTCACGAAGCTCGTGGCGCGGGTGGAGAATCCGCCGGCACGGAAGCCGTGACGATAGGATGCATAGGTCGTCACCGCTGCCGAGGGCTCCCACTGGATGGTGCCGTCATAGGTCCATTCCTTGAAGGTCTTCTGGTTCGAGAAGGAGCACTGCGCGAACGGGACGGTCTGGGTGCCCGCGGTGGCCGCGTCGGTGTCGAACGCGCAGACGCCGATGCCGCCGGCCGGGTTCGGACGGTTGGGCTGGCTCGGCGCGACGGTGATCTTCCGCTTGTCATAGTTATAGCGCAGGCCACCCGAGACGCTCAGCTGGTCGGTGGCATGGAAGGTGCCGGCGACGAAGCCTGCCATGGTGCGCGAATAACCGCGGCCCGGATTGGCGGTGACGAAGAGGCTGGCGTCGGTCGTCTGCGGGTTCAGGCGGGCGCCGGCGATGTTGAGTTCCGGCAGGGTATTGGCGAGCGAGCCATCGACGCCCTTTTCCTCAAAATAATAGGCGCCAACAATATATTCGAGCTTCTTGTCGAACGCCTTGCCCTGAAGCTGGAGCTCTTCGCTGATGTTGCGCGTCCGGGCGAACTGATAGGGTGTGATCAGGAAGGCTGGTATACCATCATAATCCTGCACCTGGTCGCGGCGGACTTTGCGGTAACCAAAGATGTTCTTCAGCTTCAGCGAGTCGCTGAGATCCCAGGTGGTCTTGTTGGTGATGCCCCAGTTCTTGATCTTCTCATAGGGCCGCCCGAAGACGTCGAGGTTGCCCCCCTCGCCCGCGCCGAGATCGAAGGTGAAGTGCTTGTTGTAGAACAGCTGGCGCGCTGCGGCATATTGCGCCGGGATGTTGGCGGTGATCAGGCCGCCGCGGCGCAGATTCTCATAATTCGAGATCACCGAAGGCAGGCGCAGGTCGGTGATGAATGCCGCGGTGCCCGTCTCGCTGGACTTGTACCAATCGCCGACCGTCAGCGTTTCGAGCCCGTCCAGCGGCGTCCACAGCGTGGAGACACGGAAGGTGTCGAAATTCTGGTTGTCGTAGCGGCGGCCGGTGGTCACTTCCCGGGCCCAGCCGTCGCGTTCGTGGGTCTTGCCGGCGATGCGGATCGCGAAATTCTCGCCCAACGCGAAGTTCACGACGCCGTACAGGTCCTTCAGGTCGTAATTGCCATATTGGCCGCGGACCTCGCCGCTGAACTCGCCAAGCACCGGATGATTAGGCTCGACCAGAACAGCGCCGCCGGTCATGTTCCGACCGAACAGCGTGCCCTGGACGCCCTTGAGGACCTGCACCGACTGGAGGTCGTAGAAGGTCTTGCCGAAGCCATAGGGGCGCGGCTGGACGACTTCGGCGAAATAGGTGCCGACCGGCGGATCGGTGAAGAGCTGGGTTTCCTGCGTGCGCTGGCCGCGCAGTGCGAAGGCCACGGTATTGCGCTGGCTCTGTGCGCTGGTGATCGACAGCGAAGGCGTGCGGTACTGCAGCGCCTGGACGTCGGTCACGCCCGAGCGCTGAAGCTGCTCGCCCGACAGGGCCGATACCGAGATCGGCACGTCCTGGATCGACTCTTCGCGACGGCGCGCGGTGACGACGATGGCGCCGGCGTCGAAGGCATCGCGCGCTTCAGCCGCCTGTGGCGCAGCCTCGCCCTGGGCGAACGCCGGAAGTGGGAACGCAGCGAACGCGCAACCTGTGAGAATGATGGTCCGAAATTGCATTTGGTCCTCCCCATAGAGCCATGGCGGGTCATGTGCGGAACCCTTACCACTGCGGTTACTAGTTATATGGTCGGAGCCTCTAACCCTAGACCGGAAGTCTCCTGGGGCTCGCCTGATCGTCTATCTGATATGTAGCTGGACGCAGCTCCCGTCACGGAAGCGCCGATCATCGCCCTTCGAAGCTGGGCGGTCGCTTCTCGGTGAAGGCGGCCGTCGCCTCGGCATAGTCGCGCGTCATCGCCGCCAGGATCTGGGTACGGTTTTCCGAGGCGATGGCCGCGGCGAAGCTGGCGTCGAGATTGTCCCACATCATCCGCTTGGTATGCGCGATCGAAAAGGGGCTGTTGGCCAGCACGTTGCGGGCGTAGGCCATCGCCTGCGGGACGAGGTCGCCGGGCTCGGCCAGCCGCAGCACCAGGCCGATCCGCTCGGCTTCGGCAGCGTCGATCGGCCGGCCGGTGAGCAATATGTCGAAGGCGCGGGCCGCGCCGATCATCCGCGGCAGCAGATAGCTGAGGCCGCTTTCCCCGCCGGACAGGCCGATGCGGACCGCCGCGACCAGGAAAGCCGCCGACGGTGTCGCAATACGGACGTCGGCGCTGAGCGCGATCGCCATGCCGGCGCCGACGGCTGGCCCGTTGACGGCGGCAATCACCAGCTGCGGCATCGCCCGTAGCCGTGCGCCCATCCCGGCGAACTGATCCTGCCAGAACAGCTTCTCGACAACGCCGCTTGCGCCGGCCTGGTTGCGGCTGTTCGCGGCGGCGAGATCCTGGCCGGAGCAGAAGCCGCGGCCTGCGCCGGTCAGGATCACGGCGCGGCAACCGCTGTCGGGCGCCAGTTCATCGAGTGCGGCATTGAGCGCGGCCACCGTCTCGCGGGTCAGGGCATTGAGCCGCGCCGGCCGGTTCAGCGTCACCAGGGCGATGTCTTTCTCGGGACGTTCGACGATGATCGCGGGTCGCTCTGCTTCGTCTGTCATCCACTTTCTCCCCAAAGCGTGCGCGAACGCCGCAGCCATGTGCGCCTAGGATGGGATCCGGCGCGAACCGATGGCAACAGCCGGGCGCTTCCCTACGCATATGCGTAGGGCTGGATCGGCCGGGCACATCCGGTTTGCGCCATGCCCTGCGCAGGCGCAGGACGACACAAAGTGATCCGGGAGGGATTGTGCGGGCCGAACCGAAGCAGTTGGTCGATGCGCGCGACGGCATGTCGCATGGCGCCCTTGTCGTCCATGAATGGCGCCGTGCCTGGCGGCCGGGCGTTGCCGCGCTGGTCGGCGGCTCGATCAGCTATTCGCTCTACGCCGCCGTCTCCAGCCTGTTCGTCGAGCCGCTGCAGGCGCAGTTCGGCTGGTCGCGCGGCGATATCGCCTTCGTTCACAGCTTCGGTCTGGTCACCGCCTTTGCCGCCCCCGTCGTCGGCCGCCTGACCGACGGGTTCGGAGTGCGCCCTGTCCTGTCGATCGGTCTTGTCCTGACGGCGCTGGGCTATGCGCTGCTATCGCTGATGCACGGCTCGCTGCATTATTACTACGCCGTCTATTTCGTCTTTTCGCTATGCGGCATGGCAACGACCGGCATCACCTTCACCCGCATCCTGAGCGGCGCGTTCGAACGGACCCGCGGCACCGCGCTGGCGATCGGCCGGTCGGGGCTGGCCATTGCCGGCGCGCTGATGCCGATGCTGCTCTTTCCCGCGATCGATCGGTTCGGCACGGCCGGCGGCTACCTCATCCTGGCGGCTTTCCTGCTGTTCGTCGCGCTGCCGCTGGTCTGGTTCTGGGTGCCGTCAAAGGCCGCCGAACGCGTGGGCAGCGCTGCCGCGCACGCCGTCGCCGACGGCTGGCGCATCGTGATCGCCATGCCGAAGGTCAGGATCCTGACGGCGGCCGCCGTGCTCAACTATGTGCCGGTCGTGTCGCTGATGTCGCAGTTGAAGCCGCTGGCCGTCTCGAAGGGGCTGGACGCAACCATGGCGGTGGGCGCGCTCTCCATGCTGGGTCTCGCTGCAGCTGCCGGCGCGCTGCTGAGCGGCCTTCTCGTCGATCGGTTCTGGGCGCCGGCTGTCGCCTTCGTGCTCAACGCCGCGCCGGCGATCGGCTGCCTCTGCCTGCTGCAGGATCAGGTGTCGCCGATGCTGTTCTATGGTGCGATCCTGCTGATCGGCCTGGGCCAGGGCGCGGAGATCGACATCGTCGCCTTCATGATTGCGCGCTATTTCGGCCTGCGCAGCTATGCCACCATCTATGGGGTGTCGACGCTGGGCATCGCGCTCGGCGTTTCCCTCGGCGCGACGCTGATCGGCAAGTCGTTCGATGTCTTCGGCAATTATAACGCGGCGCTGGCAGCCGCGTCGGCGTCCTTCGCCGCGGCGGCCTTCTGTTATCTGGCAATGGGCCGTTATCCGGCGCGGCAACCCGACTGAGCGGTCAGGCCGGTTGTCGGCACAAGCCGGGCACCCCCTTTGGCGCTGATGCGGCGGAGCAGTCGGCGCTTGCCGGGCTCGCTCGAATATTCGAGCGGCGCCGCTCTGTGGACGGTGCCGAAATTGTCCCAGAGGACGACGTCTCCGGGCAGGATCTTGTAGCTGGTCCGACAGGCCGGCTTCACGATGTGCGCGCGCAGTTCGCGGATGAGCGAGAGCGCCTCTGTATCGTTCATCCCGTCGATCGCGTAAGCGGTGCCCGGGTCGCCGCCAAGATCGCGACGATCGGCATGGCGCTCGCCCAGTCGGGCGCGAGGCGCGCGCCGACACCCGCCGCCGATTGACCGCCCAATTGACCGCCCAATTGACCGCCCAATTGACCGCGGCGCGCGCCGACGCCACTGGAGGGCGATGCAAGACCTCATCTTCAAGATCCTCCGCACCGACGAGTGGGACGCACTCCGCTCCGCTGGCCGGTTCGACGGCAGCGCCGACGACCTGCGCGACGGCTATATGCACTTCTCCGCCCTGCCGCAGGTCCGCGAGACGGTGCGGAAATATTTCGCCGGCGAGCGGTGCATCGTCCTCGCCGCGGTGCCGGGCGATGCGCTCGCGGACGGCCTGCGCTGGGAGGCATCGCGCGGCGGCCAGCTGTTCCCGCATCTCTATGGCCGCCCGCTGGTGCCGGGCGATATCGCAGCGGACATCGCGCTCGATCCGCAGGCCGTCATCGCCATGAGCGATGCCGATCTGGCGGCATTGTTCCCGCGCCCGGCGACCGCGGCGCACCGCCCCCTGTAAAAACCCCGCCAAATCGCCTATGTGGCCGGGCATGAACCACCCGCAGCCCATCTCCATGCCGATTCCCGGCCACATCGATCCTGTGCCGGTGCCGCGCACCCTGGCACTGCGGCAGGACGGCCGGATCGACCTGCTCGGCCTCACCAAGGCCGATCTGCGCATGGCGCTGGAGACGGCGCAGCTCGAGCCCAGGCAGGCCAAGCTGCGCGCCAAGCAGATCTTCCAGTGGATGTATAATCGCGGCGCCACCGATTTCGCGCTGATGACCGACATCGCCAAGGACATGCGCGCTTGGCTCGAGCAGCGCTTCGTCATCTCGCGGCCAGCGGTCGTCGAGGCGCAGGTGTCGTCGGACGGCACCCGCAAATGGCTGCTCCGCTCGGACGACGGCCAGGATTACGAGATGGTGTTCATTCCCGACGCCGATCGGGGAACGCTGTGCGTGTCGAGCCAGGTCGGCTGCACGCTCAATTGCCGCTTCTGCTACACCGGCACGATGCGGCTGGTGCGCAACCTGACGCCCGGCGAGATCGTCGGCCAGGTGATGCTGGCGCGCGACGCGCTCGGCGAATGGCCGTCGCAGCCCGAGGGGCGGATGCTCACCAACATCGTGATGATGGGCATGGGCGAGCCGCTCTATAATTTCGACAATGTCCGCGATGCCCTCAAGCTCGTGATGGACGGCGACGGCCTGGCGCTGTCGAAGCGGCGGATCACGCTGTCGACCTCGGGCGTGGTGCCGATGATGGCCCGCGCCGGCGAGGAGATCGGTGTCAATCTCGCGGTCTCGCTCCACGCGGTGACCAAGGAAGTGCGCGACGAGATCGTGCCGCTGAACCGCAAATATGGGCTGGAGGAGCTGCTCCAGGCCTGTGCCGACTATCCGGGCGCCAACAATGCCCGGCGTATCACCTTCGAATATGTGATGCTCAAGGACAAGAACGACAGCGACGACGATGCGCGCGAACTGGTCCGCCTGCTCAAGAAGTACAAGCTGCCCGCCAAGGTCAACCTGATCCCGTTCAATCCCTGGCCCGGCACAGACTATCAATGCTCGGATCCGGACCGGATCGCGCGTTTCTCCGATATCATATTCAAGGGCGGCATCTCCGCTCCGGTGCGCACCCCGCGTGGCCGCGACATCATGGCGGCGTGCGGCCAGCTGAAATCCGCGTCGGAGAAGAAGAGCCGCGCCGAGCTCGACCGGCTGGCCGCGGAGAAGCAGGCCGCGCTGGGGTAGTTCTGTAGGTACATTGCTGTCGTCATCCCGGCGAAGGCCGGGATCTCGGTCGGCGGTTCACGACATCGACTCCGTGCTGACGACTGAGGCCCCCCGCCTCCAGCGGAGTGACGATCAGCGGATGGTCGCTCATCAAATCTGCCGCCGCATAATCTATGTTTAGAGCATTCTGCGATTAGATTGACGCATAGCCTGAGTTTCTGAGGTAATTGGCGCATTCGGGTGCTGAGAAGGCATCGAGGAGGGATCCGATGCGTCGCCAGGTCGCCTCGACCGAGCGCTCGGCGGCTTTGCGCAGCAGGGTTTTGAGTTTGGCGAAGACCTGCTCGATTGGATTGAGGTCGGGGCTGTAGGGCGGCAGGAACAGCAGCCTTGCGCCTGCCGC
>NZ_JBFUKB010000008.1:0-190896 GCF_056401065.1 Rhizorhabdus sp. P4_G5
GCACAGGTTGGTCTTGCCCGAAAGGCACGACTTACACTGGCGGCATTCGGGGGTGTAGAGCGGGATGACATGATCGCCCGGCTTCACCGAGGTGACGCCGGCGCCGACCTCGCGCACGATGCCGGCGCCTTCATGGCCGAGGATCGAGGGGAAGATGCCCTCGCTGTCGAAGCCGTCAAGCGTATAGGCGTCGGTGTGGCAGATGCCCGTCGCCATGATCTCGACCAGAACCTCCCCAGCCTTCGGCCCCTCAAGGTCCACTTCGACGATTTCCAGGGGTTTCTTCGCTTCAAAGGCGACAGCGGCACGGGTCTTCATTTTGATCCTCCGGAGTTTCACGGAAGCGTTAGCCGGTCAGAGCATCATCGGGAAGCCTGTCCCGTGCAATCGGAAGGGACCTCTTATTTTCATTTGCGTTATGGTCTCACCCGATGGAATCGGCCACATAGCCGCCGATATGCGGCTAATAGGCTTTACCATTGCCCTGCTCGCTTCGTTGCTCGGGCCGGGCGTTGGACACGCTGCGTTACCGATCACCTTGTGCGAAGGCGTCTGGCTCGATGCGGTGCGGAGCCGTCCGGTGCCGGTGCGGATCCGCATGCCCGGGGGTGGAGGCAAGGTCGGAGTGATCCTGTTCAGCCATGGTCTCGGCGGATCGCTCGATGCGGGAGCGATCTGGGCGCATGGCTGGGCCGAAGCGGGCTTTGCGGTGATCAACATCCAGCATCGCGGCACCGACAGCGCAATCTTCGGCAAGCCGGGCTTCCGGTCGGCGCTGAACGGCGAGCAGCTGATTTCACGAGTGCGCGACATCCAGTTCGTGATCAGCGAGCTCGGCCGGCGCAAGGCGCAGGACCGATGCGACCTCGACCGGATCGATCTCAGCCGAATCGGCGTGGCGGGCCACAGCTTCGGCGCGCAGACGGTGCAGGCGATCGCCGGGCAGCGCTTTTCCGCCGCCATCGAGCCCCCTCTCGGCGATCCGAGAGTCCGCGCCGCCGTGGCGCTGAGCCCTTCGCCGCCGCTCAGCGGATCTCCCGAAGTGGCTTTTTCGACGGTTCACATCCCCTTTCTGTCGATAACAGGCACAGAGGATGCGATTCCCTTCGTCACGCCGATCACCGCGCGACAGCGCCAGGAACCGTTTCGGTTCATGCCGGCCGGCGAAAAATATCTGCTGGTCTTGCAGGGCGCCACCCATGAGATGTTCGCGGGCCAGATCATCCACACGATGCTCAATGGCGAACCTACACCCTACATCCGGGAGACCGTGATCGCCGCGACGGTGGCGTTCTGGAGGGCGACGCTCGACGCGGACCGGGGGTCGCTGCGCTGGCTGCAAAGCCCGGAGGGTCTGCGCGCCGAACTGCGGCCAAGGGACCTGTTCGAGAGCAAGTAGACCCGCCGGTCGTTCAATGGAAATCGCGCGACCGGGGCAGGATGCGCACATCGCGCGGGTGGCTGCCGCGTTCGACATGGTTGCGCGGCGCCTGAGGGTGCTCGAACTCATCGGCGCGTGCCAGCGTGATGGTGGGGCTATGATCCTCGGACAGCCGACTGAGCTCGGCGGTGCGATCATGGACGCGCGACGCCATCAGGTGGACGACGCCCTCGGGGCTGCGCTGGATCTCGCCCTCGACCACCATCAGCCGCGACGCCATCACCGCATGCCGCTGCATCTCGAACAGCCGCGCCCACATCAGGACATTGGTGATCCCGGTCTCATCCTCCAGCGTGATGAAGATCGCCTTGCCCTCCCCCGGCCGCTGGCGGACCAGGACGACACCGGCGACGCGCGCCTTCACCCCGTTGCGCGCCGCGCTTGCCTCGCGGCAGCTCAGCACGCCCTCGCGCCGGAAACCCTCGCGCAGGAACTCCATCGGATGGCCTTTGAGCGACAGCCGGGTCAGCTGGTAATCGGCGGCGACATGCTCGGACATCGGCATGACCGGCAGCATCGCATCGGGCTCCTCGCCAAGCTCGCGCGCCTTGACGGCAGCGAACAGCGGCAGTTCGCCATCAGGGGTGCGCCGCACCTCCCACAGCGCAGTGCGGCGGTCGAACCCGATCGAACGAAACGCATCGGCATCGGCCAGCAGGTGTAGCGCCCGGCGCGGCAGCGATGCGCGCCGGGCAAGCTGCTCGATAGTATCGAAGCGCCCACCGGCGCGGGCTTTGCCGATCGCCTCGGCCCAAGCCTGGCGGAAGCCATCGATTTGGCGCAGGCCGATCCTGAGCGCGAGGGCTCCATCGCGCGCCAGCTCGAGGCTGTTGTCCCAGTCGCTCGCATTGATGTCGATCGCGCGCACCTCGACGCCATGTTCGCGGGCATCGCGGACGATCTGCGCGGGAGCGTAGAAGCCCATCGGCTGCGAGTTGAGCAAAGCGCAGGCGAACACTGCCGGATAGCGGCATTTTATATAGGATGAGGCATAGACCAGCAGCGCGAAGGACTGGGCATGGCTTTCGGGGAAGCCATAGCTGCCGAAGCCCTCGATCTGCGTGAAGCAGCGCTCGGCGAAGTCGCGCGGATAGCCTCGGCCGACCATGCCCTCGACCATCTTGGTCTTGAACTTCGGCATGCCACCGGCGTTGCGGAACGTGGCCATGGCGCGGCGCAACTGGTTGGCCTCGGCGTCGCTGAATTTCGCCGCGACGATCGCCAGCTTCATCGCCTGTTCCTGGAACAGCGGCACGCCCAGCGTCTTGCCGAGCACATCCTCCAGTTCGTCAGCATTGCCATGATCCAAGTGAGGCCTGGGATAATCGATGTTCAGCCGGCCTTCGCGCTGCTCCTTGCGGCGCTTGAGATAGGGATGGACCATGCCGCCCTGGATCGGCCCCGGCCGCACGATCGCCACCTGTACCGCCAGGTCATAGAGCGTGCGGGGCCGTAGCCGCGGCAGCATGTTGATCTGGGCACGGCTCTCGACCTGGAAGACGCCGATGCTGTCGCCGGTACACAGCATGTCATAAACATCGGCCTGGTCCTCGGGGATCCTGTGCAGCGCATAGCGCTTGCCGAGATGCGTATCGATCAGGTCGAACGCCTTGCGGATGCAGGTCAGCATGCCCAGCGCCAGCACGTCGACCTTCATCAGCTGCAGGGCGTCGATATCGTCCTTGTCCCATTCGATGAAGGTGCGCTCGTCCATTGCACCATTGTGGATCGGCACGGTCTCATCGAGCCGGTCCTCGGTCAGCACGAAGCCGCCGACATGCTGCGACAGATGGCGGGGAAAGGTCAGCAGTTGCTCGACCAGCATGTTGAGCCGCGCGATCTCGACATTGCCGATATCGAAGCCGGTCTCGTGGAAACGCTTCTCCTCCATCTTCGAGGAGAAGCTGCCCCAAATCGTCGAGGTCAGCTTCGTGGTGACATCCTCGCTCAGCCCCAGCACCTTGCCGATCTCGCGCACCGCGCTGCGCGGCCGATAGTGGATCACGGTCGAGGCTATGCCGGCGCGATGGCGGCCGTAGCGCGCATAGATATGCTGCATCACTTCTTCGCGCCGCTCATGCTCGAAATCGACGTCGATATCCGGCGGCTCGTTGCGATCCTCGGAAATGAAGCGCGAGAAGAGCAGCTTGTGCTTGACCGGATCGACCGAGGTGATGCCGAGCACATAGCAGATCACCGAATTGGCGGCCGATCCCCGCCCCTGGCAGAGGATGCCCTTGCTCCGCGCGAACTTCACGACATCGTGGACCGTCAGGAAATAATAGGCATATTTGGCCTGGCGGACGAGCTTGAGTTCGGTTTCCACCAGCTCGGCGACCTCGGGCGCCGGATCCTCGCCATAGCGTTCGCGCACCCCTTCGGCGACGAGATGCTCGAGCCAGGCCTGGGGCGTCCAACCGGACGGAACCGGCTCATGCGGATATTCATAGCGGAGCTGGCCGAGGTCGAACTGGACTCGTTCGAGCAGTCGCAGGCTTTCGGCAAGCGCCTCCGGATAATGTCTGAACAGCCGCGCCATCTCGGCCATGGGCTTGATGTGGCGCTCGCCATTGGCGGCGAGGCGGGTTCCCGCCTCGTCGAGCCTGAGGCCAAGACGGATGCAGGTGACGACATCGTGGAGCGGGCGCTGCTCGGCGGTGGCGTAAAGGACATCGTTGGTGGCGATCAGCGGGATGCCGATATCGCGCGCCAGCTTGGCGTGCCTGGCGATGCGGCGGCGGTCGGGACCGGAATAGGATGTGGCGAGGCCCAGCCAGACGCGTCCGGGCGCGGCATGGTTGAGGATCGATAATACTCTCCCCAGACCGTCACCCCAGCCCTTCGACTGCCTGCAAGGCAGGCGCTCAGGATAAACTTCAGCCAGAGGCTGAAGGCTGGGGTCCATGTCTGTCTTCACTAGGGATAGTCTGGGAGGTGAGCTCTCAACCTTCCCTCCTGCCGCAAGAGACATGGATCCCAGCCTTCGCTGGGATGACGAAAATGGGAGAAGAAACGACGCAGGAGCCAGCGGCCCCTGCCATTTCGGATGCAGCCTTGCGCCGACATCCCCGAGCTTCAGCCCCTGCCCCGCCGGCATCACGATCAGCAGCAGATCATCGAGATGATCGAGCAGGTCGCCCAGATAGAGGACGCAATCGCCCTTGATCGCGCGGCGATTACCGGTGGTGAGGAGCAGGGTCAGCCGCCCCCACCCGCGCCGGGTCGCGGGATAGGCAACGATGTCCGGCGTCCCGTCGGCAAAGACCAGCCGCGCGCCGGCCACCAGCCTGAAGTCGATATCGGCCCCGCCCTCCGCCGCCAGATTGGCGCGCGCCGTGCGCAGCGCCTTCCAGGCGCGCACCACGCCGGCCACCGTGTTGCGGTCGGCGATGCCGATGCCGGCATGGCCCGCCGCGATCGAAGCGGAGACCATGTCCTCGGCCGCCGAAGCGCCGCGCAGGAAGGAGAAGTTGGTCGCCGCGACCAGTTCGGCGAAGGTGGCGGCCTCGGTCATGCGAACAGGCCGTGGATATACCAGGTCGGGATCTTCGCCTCGCGGCCGTAGAGGCCGTGGCGGAACAGCCAGAAGCGGCGGCCCTGCCTGTCCTCGACCCGGTAATAGTCGCGCGCCATCCCAGCATTGTCGGCCCGGCGCCACCACAGCGCCCCAATTCGCTCCGGCCCTTCGGCCAGGACGATGTCGTGCAGCCGCTGCCGCCAGCGGAACTGGCGCGGCGGGCCGTCCGGCACAGAGGCGAGGACCTCGATCGGCTGGGGTGGATCGAACAAATGGGTGGGCCGCAGCGGCGGCTCGCCGGGCTCGGGCGACGGCCAGCCGCCGGGCGGCGCTTCCCCGATCGCGGGAAAGGCCAGCACCGCCTGCTCGGGAATATGGCTGTCGCGCGGCGCAAACCGCCGCACGCGGTTGCGTCCGAGCCGGGTCGACAGCCGATCGAGCAGCTGGGCCAGCTCCCCCTCGGCGATCGCCCCGCCTTCGAGCGGCAGCTGGAGCGGTGCCAACGGTTCGAACAGCGGCACCGACAGCCGCACCAGATCGAAGCCGAAACCGGGATCGACCGGATCGGACAGCGTCTCCAGCCGCTCGTTGAACAACCGCATCAGCAGCGGGACATCGCGTACCGGCAGTCCGGTCTCGATCCGCAGGCTGCGCACCAGCCCGTCGGTGCGGAACAGCTGCGCCTCGAAGCGCCGCCCGCCGCGATGCCCCTCCTCCATTCGCCGCGCCGCCTGCTGGGCCAGCGCCTCGATCGCGGCCAGTGCGGGATCGACATGACCGATCGGCTCGGCGAAACGCCGTTCGAGCACGAGCGCCGCTTGCGGACGCCGCGCGGTAATGCGGATGTCGCGCCCGCCCGAGATCCTGTCGAGCCGGTCGGCAGCGTCTTCCCCAAAGCGCGCCGACAGCAGCTGCGACGGCCGAGCGCTGAGATCGGCGAGGCGCTTGAGCCCGGCGCGGCGCAGTGCCATCGCCTCCCCGGCCTCGAGGCCCAGGGCTTCGACGGGCAGCATGGCCGTCGCCTCGGCGGGATAATGCGCCAGCGCATGCGCCGCATCGGGGGTGTCGGCGAGCGCGCTGCGGACATGCATGCCGAGCCGCTGCAGCCGCGCCACCAGGTCCTCGCGCAATCCCGCCTCGCCGCCGAACAGATGCGCGCAGCCGCTGATATCAAGGATCAGCCCGTCGGGCGGATCGAGTGCCACCATCGGCGTGTAGCGATCGCAGCCGTCGGCGATCCGCTCGATCCATTCGCCATCGGCGCGCATATCGATATCGACGACGCCGAGATCGGGCATCCGCGCCCGCGCGTCGGCCAGGCTGAGGCCGGGCGCCAGCCCGAGCGCCAGTGCAGCCCGGCTGACGGCGGCCAGCCGCATCGCACCCTTCTGCTTCTCCACCAAAGCGAACGGGGCATCAGGCGGAAAGCCGGGCTGGACCGCTCCCGTCCGGATTGCCCGCGCCAGCCGATCGGCCGGCAGGAAGGGGAAGCACAGCGCCAGATAGCGTCGCTTCCCGGAAGACATGCTCGTCACGATTCCACTCCAGACAGGCGCGTACCCCAGCCAGTCCCCCGCGATGCCGCAACAACTCGATCTCGATCGCCGGATGGCCAGGCGCACCGGCCTCGAGCGCCGCCGACGCCAACGATCGCACCCGCCAACGGCTATAGGCGGCGCTCGGGACCGGCTCGGCCTCGGCGCGCAGCAGCAGCACGGTCACCCCTGATTTCTCGGCCGCGACCGCGAGCCGCCGGCTCACCGTCAGATCGAAGCCGCGTGCCGCCTTCCAGGGCTCGATCAGCACCGCCGAGACATCGGCACAGCGCACCGCATCGCCCGCGGCGCGCAGCAGCGCCGCCTCGTCCGGCGCGACGATCTCGATCAGCCGAGACGGATCCAGGCCGAGATCGGCGAGCCCCGGCCCGTAAAGTGCCCCACCGGCACGCACCGCTCCATCCTGCCGCAGCCAGAGCAACGGCCCTTCCCCCCGTCGTATCGCCAGCATCAGCGCGGTCCCGGCCAGAGCCGCGCGATCGTCCGGCTCGGCAGCGAACAGCTCGTGCAGCTTGCCGCACGGCAAACCACCCCCCAATTGCGCGTCGAGCGGCTCGGCGCCCAACGCAAACAGCGTGGCTTCCGGGGGCTTCGGCCCCTCGATCGCACAGATGCGCGATCTCAGGGCGGCCAATAAGATCCGCGACTCATCCATGGTTCTTGTTTTGTTCTTATACTCCCTTCAACAAGGGAGGAGTCAAGGATGCACTAAAGCTGGTAGTGAGGTAGTTTCAAATTGGGGTTATGGAAACTCATCCTCGGGTCAGTCTCGCTAACCCCGCTCGACGTTATCGGTCGTGTGTTGTGGGAGTGCCCACGCAGATTGAAGCCTGCTTGTCCCATGCGCCGCCTCGATCCAAACACGCATCGACATCGAGGAAATTCTTGAGGGAGCGAACGGCAAAAATGGCTGACAGCGTTGCCACTATTATCACAAGGACAGCCACCCTTCGTCTCATCTCAGTATCTCTTGTTCAGACCGTTGGGCCTAAAATGATCACATGCCGCAGTACATTGATGCGCTCCCGAACCCCCTTCGCGAATGCGCCGTCCCGCACTCCGGCCTGCCACGTTCGCCCGTTGATCCGCGAGAGAGGCGGACCTAGGGTCACCTTTGATACGCTGGTCCACGATTTCTCGCCCATTGCTTATCGTTCGCGCGACAGCCTCTCCTGTTTCACCTAGCGACGATGCTTCGCAGTTGGCTTTGCAATGAAAGTATTTGTCCGCGCCGATCGTGTTAGCATCCCTCATATCTCCGTAATTACGAAAGAAATTGCCACCTGCCTTGGCTGCCTCTTTCAAAACTCGCCCATCTCGCTCGCCTTGCGCGCGCATCGCCTCATACTCATTCCAATTCGAATTGCCGAGTTCGGCAAGTTGAATGGGCTTTTCCTCTCCAAGACGCCTGATGGACTCAAGCTCCTCATCGCGCTTGCGATCCAATTCGTCCCAACTCGCGATTCCCGCGCGATTCTGCTTGCCGGAATTCCGACCTGTGAGCTTTGCCTCATCTCGCTCCTCGTCGAGATAGATGACGTTCCAATTCTCATCGACGCGAAACGGCCTAGGCATCTTGCCGTCAGCCCCAGGCAGCGATTTGATTCCGGCATATCGATAGTAAACCATGCGAGTCTCCGCGCTCGAGAATAGAACATAGAGTGAACAAAATCAAATCCTACATTGCAAGTAGAATCTGCCCCCCCGCCCTTTCGATCTTGATCCGGAGTAATAGACCAGTGCTCGGCTTATCTGCGGCGGCCATACCCACCTAATGAGCAGGTCGTTGTCTTCCATTACAAGATCGAAGCGTTGAATAGATGGATCTGCCGCGTTGATGAAGTTCATTTCAGATGGTGATGATGGGATACGGTCGTACCTCACCTCTTTCTTACCTGCGAAATATGCATGGAACGTGGCATTTTTCGTTCCGTCACTGGTGACTCGCCAACTATTTAGGCCGCCAGCCCATTTATCAAAATCCGACTTCAAAATGCCGAACAGTGACCCATCTTCTCTGAAACTGACTCTCATATCGATAGCGAGCGGCCCGCTTCCCAATCGCCAATCTCCTGTGAGCCGTTCAACCGGCAATTGCGCGAGCACGGTTGGGGCTGGAGGGCCTATGAGCGCCCGCGCATCCATCGCATCCAGAAGAGAGCGAGCTTTGACAGCCGCCGAAGCTGCGTCTGATGAGCTCTCAGAGTCCTTGACGACACTCTCGACGAAGCTGTCATACTCCTTTCCGCACACAGCTTGTGCGGCTTTCATATGAGCTTCCGGCGAACCGGCGTCTTGACGACGATCATAAGCTCCTCGGGCGAAGCACATCACATAGGCTTCATACCGATTCTTCGACTCCGCCGAGTAGCGTTCTTCGAATATGTTCAAAGGCTGAGACTGCGAGACAATTTCTGCCAAAAGAAGTGTGGCTAGGATCATCGAGCGTCATCCCCGTCGGCGAGGCGTTCGGTCTAGTATGCCTGATACGGGGATGCAAAACGTCGCTGAAAACCGGAGCAGCGCTCGTATTTGGTTAGCCAAACTGACGCCAGAAGAGGCGAGAGTCGATTTTCAATAACCGGGTTGGGCAAACTACCTCACCACCCTAAAGCTAGCTCGCCGCGCCGCGCCGCCATGGATATCCGGGGAGCTGCCCTGCGAGCGGCCAGAGGACGTTGATGGCCAATCCGCCGATCACCAGCGCCGCAGCCACCAGCTTCCACGCAGGCAGCGACTCTCCCAGCAGCAGCGCCGAGGCGCCCATGCCGAATACCGGCACCAGCATCGCCGTCGGCGTGATCGTCGCGGCCGGATGGCGCGACAGCAGCCAGCCCCAGGCTGCATAACCAAACAGAGTGTTGCCGATCGACTGCCACAGCACTGCCGCCCAGGCTTCCGGCCCCGCATGGTTGACCGCAGCGCTGATCGCTGGCCATCCCTCCATCAGCAGCGAGCCCATAAACAGCGGCGGGATCGAGAACAGGCTCGCCCAGACCACGAAGGAAAGCATGTTGGTGGCGCCGCTCGCCTTGGCGACATGATTGCCGCCGGCCCAGCCCATCGCGGCGAGCAGCACCAGCCCGAGGCCCAGCGGGGTAGCGCTGCTGTCCCCATGCAGGATGATGATCGCGATGCCGATCGTCGCCATCACCAGCGCCACGAGCTGGAACGGCCGGACCTTTTCGCCGGTGAAGGCCATCGCCAGGCCGATGGTGAAGAACACCTGGCTCTGCACCACCAGCGAGGCGAGGCCCGGCGAGATATGGCCGTTCATCGCGATATAGATCATGCCGAACTGGCCGAAGCCGATCAGCACTCCATAGGCGGCCAGCGCCTTCCACGAAACCGCCGGCTTGCGGATGAACAGGGCCGGTAGCAGCGCGAAGCAGAAACGCAGCGTCGCGAACAGCAAGGGCGGCAGCTCGTCGAGCCCGATCCGGATCACCACGAAATTGGTGCCCCACACGACAACGACCGCGAGCGCCAGCAGCAGATGGCGCAGCGGCAGGCCCGGCGATGGAGCAGTGGCGTTCATGCGGCGGCCATATCGGGCAACCGACCGGAACGCCATCCGGACAATCGCGCTTCATTGTCTTGCCTTCCCTGGCGCGAAGTGGGCCTTACCCCCGCGCCTCGCGCGCCAACAGCGCCCGCTTGCGCTCGACGCCCCAGCGATAGCCTGAAATCGAACCATCGCCACGCACCACCCGGTGACACGGCACCGCCACCGCGAGATGGTTGGCGGCGCAGGCGCCGGCGACGGCGCGGACCGCAGCGGGATCGCCGACAGCTTTGGCAAGCTCGGCATAGCTGCGGGTCTCGCCGGCCGGAATCGCCTGGAGCGCCTGCCACACGCGGCGCTGGAAAGCGGTCCCGCGAATGTCGAGCGGCAGCGCCAGCCCTTGTGCCGGTTCCTCGATCATCGCCACCACATGCGCGACCTTCTCCTGGAAGGCGATATCGGCGGCGATCATCCGGGCATTGGCGAAGCGCCGTCCGAGATCCCCAACCAGCGCGTCGTCATCGTCACCGATCAGGATGGCGCAAATCCCTCGCTCGCTTTCCGCCGCAAGCACCCGGCCGAGCGAAGATGCGCCGATTCCATAACGGATCTCGGTGGCGGCGCCGCCCTTGCGATAGGCCGCGGGAAGCATGCCCAGGGCAGCATCGGCAGCAGCGTAGAAGCGCCCGCTCGATCCGAAACCCGCCTCGTAGAGCGCCTCGGTCACCTGCGTGCCGTTCCCCAGCGCCGCGCGGACTTTCCGCGCCCGTTCGGCATCGGCATAGCCTTTCGGCGTCAGGCCGGTGACGCTGCGGAACAGGCGGTGGAAATGGTGCGGGCTGAGCCCTGCCCCGGCGGCGAGTTCGTCGAGCGACAACGCCTCCTCGGCCTGCTCGATATGGCGGCATGCCGTCGCGACCAAGGCGGCCTGGCGCTCGGCAAGCGGCGCCTCGTTGGGCCGGCAGCGCTTGCAGGGCCTGAACCCGGCAGCCTCGGCCGCAGCCGCATCGGCATGAAAGGCGACATTGCGCCGATTGGGCGTCCGTGCGCCACAGGCCGGGCGACAATAGACGCCCGTCGTCGCCACCGAATATACGAAGCCATCTGCCCGCGCGTCCCGCGCCAGCACCGCTTCCCACCGCGGATCATCGATCGTCAACGTCATCGCCGATACCTTTCGCACATATTGCCTGTGCGATCATCTGGCACCTATGACGCCGGGACGCCTCCCGGCGCTTGCTTTCGAATCGAGAAGACCCGCCGGCAGCTCTCAGGCGGCTGCGCGGGCCTCGGCTTCGCCTTCGCAATCGGGGCAACGGCCGCCGTGAGGATAGGCGGCATCGGCATTGTGCCAATGCCCCACCATCGCCTCGAAAATCTCTATTCCCTCGCCATAGCCGAGGCCGCGCAGCACATCGTTCGTCAGCAAATCGATCGCGCGGTGCGCCGCATGGCCGTGCATCGTCTCCACGATCAGACGCGCGCGATCGGCAAACTCCTTGGCGGTCATCAGGGGAGCGGGCTTGGTCATCGCCGCGCCCTAACGCCCAAAACCGGCCATTTCAAGGCTGAGCTGTTCAGGGCCGAGTGGACGGCGGCGTTACGGCCTCGTCGCGGCAGAAGCCCTCGCCCTGCTGGATCATCAGGCAGTTCTGCTTGCCCGCCAACCATTTCAGCCTGGTCTCGTCGCCGGTCGCCGCGCGGATGCTCTCGGGCCGGCCATTGCGGGTGAAGCGGATCATGTCGCCATCCGCGGTGCCGTCATAGCTGTTGGTGCCGTCGAGCAGCGTCACGCTCAAGATGTAATGGCCGTGCTCTCCGGCCGGCTGGATATCGAGCATCAGCCCCTCGACCCCGATCCACTTGCCGACCCAGGCATCGGTGGGCAGCGCCGTGGCGGCGCTGTTGACCGTCGGATCGACGTCGTCGATCATCTCGTCGGCGGCGACGTTGCCGGTCTCGGCGACATTGTCGATCGGATGGGCATCCTCGCCCTTGGCGCACGCAGCCAGCAGGAGGACCGCGGCGAGGCTTGCGCCAAGACAGGCAGATGTGCGGATATTCATCGGGTCAACTCCCTGCGCGCGACTGCCACCGCTTCAAGAGGTCATCGCGGGCGAGGTCAACAGCAAAGATGGCGGCGCCCATTATGATGGAGCTCGGCATTGCGATAACCGGCTATCATCCCTAGAGACCGGCCAGCACCCGACTCGTCAGCACTGGACAGGATATATGGCCGAAATCGTTGCCATCGCATCCGATCATGCCGCGTTCGACTTGAAGGCCGCGCTCGTCCTGTGGCTTCGCGAAGAAGGCCATGAGGTTCGCGATCTCGGCCCCGACAGCACGGCATCGGTCGACTATCCCGATTATGGCTATCGGCTCGCCGAGGCGATCGCCGCGGGCGAAGCGACCAAGGGCATCGCCCTATGCGGTTCCGGCATAGGCATATCGATCGCGGTGAACCGCCATCCGGCGGCGCGCTGCGCGCTGGTGTCCGAAGTGCTGTCGGCCAGGCTCGCACGCGAGCATAACGATGCCAATGTCATCGCGCTCGGCGCGCGGCTGATCGGCATCGAGCAGGCCAAGGCCTGTGCCTCCGCCTTCCTGTCGACACCGTTCGGGGGCGATCGCCACGCCCGCCGCGTCGACAAACTCACCCACCCCCGTTTCCATAAGGAACCCGCATGAGCAGCAAGCCCGCCGCCACCCTTTCGGACGTCCAGCCCGACGGCTTCTTCACGCGCGGTCTCGCCCAAGCGGATCCGGCGGTGTTTGGCGGCCTCCAGCAGGAAATCACGCGCGAGAAGAAGCAGATCGAGCTGATCGCATCGGAGAACATCGTCTCCAAGGCGGTGCTCGAGGCGCAGGGCTCGGTATTCACCAACAAATATGCCGAGGGCTATCCGGGCAAGCGCTATTACCAAGGCTGCCACCCCTCGGACGTGGTCGAGCAGCTGGCGATAGACCGCGCCAAGCAGCTGTTCGACTGCGGCTTCGTCAACGTCCAGCCGCATTCGGGCGCGCAAGCCAATGGCGCGGTGATGCTGGCGCTGACCAAGCCTGGCGACACCATCATGGGGCTCAGCCTCGATGCCGGCGGCCACCTCACCCACGGTGCCAAGGCCGCGATGTCGGGCAAATGGTATAACGCGGTGCAATATGGCGTGCGCCCCGACGATCACCGTATCGACTTCGACCAGGTCGAGGCGCTGGCCCGCGAGCACAAGCCGACGCTGATCATCACCGGCGGTTCGGCCTATCCGCGCCACATCGACTTCGCCCGCTTCCGCGCCATCGCCGACGAGGTCGGGGCGCTGTTCATGGTCGACATGGCGCATTTCGCGGGCCTGGTGGCGGGTGGAGTCCACCCCACCCCGTTCGGCCATGCCCATGTCGTCACCACCACGACTCACAAGACGCTCCGCGGCCCGCGCGGCGGCATGATCCTGACCAATGACGAGGCGATCGCGAAGAAAATCAACTCGGCGGTGTTCCCCGGTCTTCAAGGCGGCCCGCTGATGCACGTCATCGCCGCCAAGGCGGTCGCGTTCGGCGAGGCGTTGCAGCCCGACTTCAAGGCTTACGCGGCGGCAGTGGTCGAGAACGCCAAGGTGCTCGCCGCGCGCCTCAAGGAACGCGGCGCCGATCTCGTGTCGGGCGGCACCGACACCCATCTCGCGCTGGTCGACCTGCGCCCGATCGGCGTCACCGGCCGCGATGCCGACGAAGCGCTCGAACGCGCGAGCATCACCTGCAACAAGAACGGCGTTCCCAACGATCCGCTGCCGCCGGTCAAGACGAGCGGCATCCGGGTCGGCTCGCCGGCCGGTACGACACGCGGCTTCGGCCCGGCCGAATTCCGCGACATCGCCGACATGATCGCCGATGTGCTCGACGGCCTCGCCAAGAACGGCCCCGAGGGCAACGGCAAGATCGAAGCCGACGTCAAGGCGCGGGTCGAGGCGTTGTGCGATCGTTTCCCGATCTATCCGGAGCTTTGATTTGATCCGCTCACGCGGATGCGGGAGCAGGCCGGTGCCGTGCGCCCGTAGGGCACAATAATGCGCTGCCCCTTCTGCGCCCATGACGACAGCCAGGTGAAGGACAGCCGCCCCACCGACGACGGGGCGGCGATCCGGCGGCGGCGGCAGTGCGAGGGATGCGGTGCGCGCTTCACCACTTTCGAGCGGATCCAGCTGCGCGAGATGACGGTGGTGAAAAGCGAGAACCGGCGCGAGCCGTTCGACCGCTCGAAACTCGAACGCTCGATCCAGATCGCCTGCCGCAAGCGTCCGGTCGACCCTGTCCGGATCGAGCGGCTGGCCACGGCGATCCAGCGCCAGATCGAAACCCTGGGCGACAACGAGATTCCCGCCAGTGCGGTCGGCGAGATGGTGATGGACGGCCTCAAGGCGCTCGACAGCGTCGCCTATATCCGTTTCGCCAGCGTGTATAAGGACTTCCGCGAAGCCAAGGATTTCGAGGATTTCGCCGGTGCGGTAAGCGAGGCGGGGCGGGAGTGAACATTCCAGCTTCCGTCCCATCTTCATCGGCCCGCTCATCCTGAGTAGGGGCTGAGCTTGGCGAAGCCCCGTATCGAAGGACCCTTAAAGTGAGTTTCTGGGCCTATATGCTGCGCTGCGCCGACGGCAGCTTCTATGTGGGTCATTCCGATGATCTGACGAGCCGGATCGCTCAGCATCAATCCGGCGCCATTACTGGTTATACGCAAAACCGCCGCCCCGTCAGTCTGGTGTGGTCCGAGGAGTTTCCGGAGCGCGATCAGGCTTTCGCGGCGGAAAGGCGGATCAAGGGCTGGTCGCGCCTCAAGAAGCAGGCTCTGATCGATGGCAACTGGTCCGCCCTCACGCGGCTCGCCAAGAAGTCGAGCATCCTTCGAGACGAGGCTTCGGCAAGCTCAGCCTCTCCTCAGGATGAGCGGCAAGAAATGCGGAAGCCGCAAACAGCAGCCAGCCCCCCCGTCATCGTCCTCGTCCGCCCCCAGTTGGGCGAGAATATCGGCAAGGCCGCGCGCGCGATGCTCAACTTCGGGCTAATCGAGCTGCGATTGGTCAGCCCCCGCGACGGCTGGCCCAATCCCGATGCAGGTCCAGCGGCCTCGGGTGCCGATATCGTTCTCGAGCGCGCCCAGGTTTACGACAGCGTGGCGGAGGCGACCGCCGATTGCGCGCATGTCTATGCGACGACGGTGCGCAAGCGCGGTGTGACCAAGCCGGTGGTGACGCCCGAGGCGGCCGCCGCTGATATTCATACGGAGAGCGGCCGTAGCGCGATCCTGTTCGGGCCCGAGCGATCGGGTCTTGAAACCGACGATGTCGCCTTGGCCAGGACGATCATCACCGTCCCGATCAATCCCGAGTTCGGCAGCCTGAACCTCGCGCAGGCGGTAATCCTGATCGCCTATGAGTGGTCCAAGGGCGTCGAACTCTCTTCGCCGCCAGCGGTAGATCTCGATCCCCCCGCACCGCAGGAAGATCTTGACGGCCTGATCGACCATCTCGATCGGATGCTTACCGACACCGGTTATTTCTTCCCACCGGACCGCGCACCGGTCACCAGGCGGACGCTGCGCAGCCTGCTGACGAAGCCAGCGTGGAACGCTCAGGAAATACGGACGCTGCGCGGAGTTCTCAGTACTATCGACAAGCCGCGCCGGCGCTGAAATGCTGCGGCGCCGCGAATATATCCCCTAAATCATCGGACTTACATGGTTGATGGGCGGTCACCCTGATTGTAAACTAGATGTAAATCCCAGTTTTCCGCGGAATCTTGCATCGATCTTCGAAATGTCGTAAGTATCTTGGATTGCGTTCTGTGATCGGGGGATCTGTGGTCATGCGTATCAAGCTGTTCGCCCTCGCGGCGGCTGCCATTGCCTGTGCGGCGGGAGGGCCGGCTCAGGCTGCGAACCTGCTCGTCAACGGCGATTTCGACCTGGTCACCATGACCAATGGCAATGCCCAGCATTCGACGATCTTCGGTGATGGCACCGATGGCCTCCCCACCCTGACGGGCTGGACAACCACTGGCGGCTACAACTTCGTCATGATGGACAATCCCAGCTATTTCGGGGGCGGCTCGCTGACCGGCGCCGATGATCTGTTCGACGGGGCCTATACCACCGCCAATCCCGGCGATTCCCGCTTTTCGCTGTGGGGTCCCGATACATTCGGCAGCCCGGAGATGAACGGCCTGACGAACAGCCCGATCACCTCGACCGGTGGCGGCGGCAATTTCATCGCTGCGGACGGCGCCTATCTCAACCGTCCGATCGAGCAGGTCGTGACGGGCCTCCAGATCGGCCGGCAATATCACCTGACCTTCGCTTGGGCCGCAGCCCAGCAGCAGGGCTTCTCGGGCGACACCACCGAAGGTTGGACCGTCTGCTTCGGCATCTGCTCTTACACCATACCAAGCGGCGAGGAGGGCAGCACCGTCTTCGATCCGGGTTCCGAATTCTACACGACCCACATCGAAGCCAATGCCAGCCATGGCTTCGTTCCGTGGCAATATGAGAACATGACCTTCACCGCGACCGCGACCACGCAGACACTGTCGCTGCTCGCTTATGGTACGCCGATCGGCCAGCCGCCCTTCGCGCTGATCGACAACGTCAATCTCTCGGTGCCCGAGCCGTCGACCTGGGCGATGATGCTGATCGGCTTCGGGCTTGTCGGCGGGGTGATGCGGACGCGCCGCCAGCCATTGACGGGCCGGCGCGCGCTCAACGCGCAGATCATCTGAAAATCGATCCCCGCCGGCCGACGGCTGACAGGACAGCCGCCACGCCCTAGGATCGGCGGCCGGCCGTTTTGGAACCAGGGCGGAACAACATGTCCCCCGAGCTGATGCACCTGCTGCTGATCCTGAGGAGCCAGATCATCTGGCTGTTCCTCCTGATCGCGCTGTTCGTGCCGCTCGAGCGCCTGTTCGCCGTGAACCGACAGCCGACTCTTCGTCCGCAGATGCTGGTCGACCTCGGCTATTATTTCCTGACCGGCCTGATTCCAACGCTGATACTCGCCTTCCCGTTGGGGGCCATCGCCGCGCTCTCACGACAGCTTGTTCCGGATAGCTATTTTCTCTGGGTCGCGATGCTGCCGATCTGGATCCAGATTGCCGCCGCCTTCGTGATCGGCGAACTGGGCTTCTACTGGGGCCACCGGGCGATGCACCAGGTGCCGTGGCTATGGCGCTATCATGCGACCCACCACGAGCCGGAGCGGATGGACTGGCTCATCAACAGCCGTGCCCATCCGATCGACATCATCTTCACGCGGATGTGCGGACTGTCGCTGGTTTCGATCGCGGGCTTCGGAGCGCCGGGATCGGGATCGGGCAGCAGCATACCGGTGCTCGTGCTGATCGCCGGCACGGTGTGGAGCTTCTTCATCCACTCCAATATCGGCTGGCGGCTCGGCTGGCTCGAACATGTCCTGTCATCGCCACGCTTCCACCATTGGCATCATTCGCGGATCGATCACGTCAACCGCAACTATGCGTCGATCCTGCCCTTGTACGACCGGATATTCGGTACGCATCACCTGCCGCCAACGGCGTGGCCCCCCAGCTATGGCATTGCCCCGGAGAACCGGCCTGACATGACGATCGCCGAACCCGAAGCGGGGGACCCACCCTAAAGCAATGATCGTCTGAGGTGGAAGCGCGTGGCGCTTCCGCCGAAAGCGTGAATCAAGGTCTAGGATTGCCGCCTGTCGAACGTCTCGAACTCATAAGCGATCGATCCCTCCACCAGCATGTCGTACAGCTGGTAGGCAAGCTTCGGCGGAAAGCCCCGGTCGTTGGCGACCTTGACCGCATGCGCCACCACCGCCGCCTTGCGGACTTCGTCGCGCACGGCGTCGCGGCTCGGCTTGATCCGCGCGGCCGCCTCGATATAGCGCATTCGTTCGGCCAGCAGCGTCACAACCAGCGTATCCAGCGCATCGATCGCGGCGCGGACCTGGCTCATATCGGTGCAATCGGCGGCGGGTACGGTTTTTTGGTCGGTCATGCGCGGCCCTTAGCGCGGTCCGGCAGGCTTGACTATCCGCCCTTTCGCCGCCATAGGCCCGCCTTCGCAATAGGCCCCACACCCCGGTGAAGTGGTGGCCCTGCCGTTCGCAAGGACCAAGCAGAGCGAAATACCGGGAAAGAACCGTCCCTGCCGAAGCTGGGACGAAAACGTTGTAGCGATTGAAGGAAATATCATGACGAAGCGCACCAGCGCCAAGTACAAGCTCGACCGTCGCATGGGCGAGAATATCTGGGGTCGTCCGAAGAGCCCGGTCAACAAGCGCGAATATGGTCCGGGCCAGCACGGTCAGCGCCGCAAGGGCAAGATGTCGGATTACGGCATCCAGCTGAAGGCCAAGCAGAAGCTCAAGGGCTATTACGGCGACGTCACCGAGAAGCAGTTCAAGAAGAACTACACCGAGGCTTCGCGCATGAAGGGCGACACCTCGCAGAACCTGATCGGCCTGCTCGAGCGCCGCCTCGACGCCGTCGTCTATCGCGCCAAGTTCGCGCCGACGATCTTCGCCGCGCGCCAGCTGGTCAGCCACGGCCACATCCGCGTCAACGGCGTGAAGTGCAACATCGCGTCGCGTTTGGTGAAGCCGGGCGACGAGATCTCGCTGGGTTCGAAGGCGCAGGAAATGGCGCTGGTGCTCGAAGCACAGGGCCTGTCCGAGCGTGACATTCCCGAATATATCGCCGCCGACGGCGGCTCGAAGGTCACCTACGTCCGCGTGCCGACGCTGGACGAAGTGCCTTATGCCGTGAAGATGGAACCGAACCTGGTCGTCGAATTCTATTCGCGCTGATCGGTCCCGAATCGGGGAATTACAGAGGGCGGCCTTCGGGTCGCCCTTTTTCGTTCAGGGGGCGTAGGCGCGCAGGAAGATGTCCATCGCCGCATCGGCATCGGCGGCGATAAGCTCGGGCGTCGGCGCCTCCAGCTGGCCGAGCAGCAACTGCTGGTAACATCCCGAGACGCACAGGCTCGTCAGGACCTTCGCGGCCCGCATCGGATCGTCGCAGCGGAGCAGGCCACGCTCCATCGCCGACTCGACAAAACCCTCGAGGAGGGCGTGAATTGTGGACGGCGCACGCTCGTAGAAAATAGCTCCCATCTCCGGGAAGCGGCCGGCTTCGGCATGCACCAGCCTGTGCAGCGCGATCGCTTCGGGACTTGTGACCTTGTGCAGGTAGCTTCTGCAAAAGGCTCGGAGTGTCCGCTCAGGATCCCCGCATGGATGGAGCAACGTCGAAACCTCGAGGCGATACGCCGATGTGGCGCTGTCGAGCACCGCCTCGAACAGAGCCTCCTTCGACGGGAAATAGCTCCATAGCGTAGCCTTCGACCCGCCGAGGGCCGCTGCGATGCCGGACATCGTCGTCGCGGCATATCCTTGCTCAAGGAACGATCTGCGGGCAACCGCCAGAATGGTCTCCCGGCGATCGAGCCGCCTGGCCTCCCTCCGCCCCAATATCGGCTTTTCATGTACCATGATCATTACCGTACTATATGGTACAGATCAGCATTGACAAGTGGCCAACTTGGGATCACATGCCGAAATAATACCAGGCAGTACGGTTTCATATGCATTCGAATCGGTTCTCGATGTCCCGCCTGACCTTAGCCGCCGCGATGGCGGCTTCGCTAACGGCGTGCGCGGCCGTGCCAAATCTCGGAGCCAGACCCCAGATCCGCTCGGCAGCGACGATGGCGGCCGAGCGAAGCCTGGCGACTCCCACGTCCGCTGATTGGCCGGATGGCGACTGGTGGGAAAGCTATGGCGACGTCCAGCTTGCGCAGCTTATCGACGAGGGCCTCAAAGGATCCCCTGATGCCGTCGCAGCGGCAGCGCGCTTCCGTCGCGCGCAGGGACTGGCGCAGGCGGCCGGCGGCTCCCTGCTTCCGTCGCTCGACGCACAGGGCAAGGGCGGCGTGGAAAAACAGAGCTATTATCTCGGGATTCCACCGGCTTTCGTGCCGCACGGCTGGAAGGACACCGGACAGGCGGCACTGAACTTTTCATTCGACCTGGACGTCTGGGGCCGCAACCGCGCTGCTCTCGCCGCAGCAACCTCCGAAGCGGAGGCGGCCCGGATCGAGCAGGACCAGGCCCGGCTGATGCTCACCACGAGCATTGCAGCAGCCTATGCAGACCTCGCGCGGCTCTACGCCGAACGCGATGTGCAGGCAGCGGCCATTGAGCTGCGGCTCGCGACCCAGAAGCTGGTCTCGGATCGGGTCAGGACCGGGCTCGACACCAGGGCTGAGCTCAAGCAGGCGGACGCTGGCGTTCCGCAGGCGCGAGCCGAACTGGCCGAGATCGACGAGATGATCGCGCTGGGCCGCAACCAGCTCGCCGCCCTCGTCGGTGCCGGCCCGGACCGCGGATTGACCATAGCCCGCCCCTTGCTGACAAGCCTCCATCGACCTGGCTTGCCCGCACAGGTGACGACCGATCTCATCGGCCGGCGACCGGATATCGTGGCGGCGCGGGCGCGAACCGAAGCTGCCGCAAGCCGGATCAAGGTCGCACGCGCCGATTTCTATCCTTCGATCAGCCTCGGCGCACTTGTCGGGGTACAATCGATTGGGCTGGAGAATCTCACCAAGGGCGGATCGCTCTTCGGCAATGCAGGACCTGCCGTGAGCCTTCCGATCTTTCATGGCGGCGCCTTGAGCGGCCGCTATCGCGAAGCGCGCGCACGCTATGACGAAGCGGTAGCGGATTATGACAAGACCGTCATAGGCGCCTATCGCGAGGTTGCCGACGCCGTGACCAGCCAGCGAGCGCTGGCCGATCGCCTCGACCAGTCTCGCCAGGCGCTCGCCGACTCCGAGGAGGCCTATTCGATCGCCCGCAAGCGCTACCAGGGTGGATTGTCGACCTATCTCGACGTGCTGACCGCCGAAGAGCGGGTATTGCAGGCGCGCCGCTTCGTCGCCAATTTGGGCGCCCGCGCGTTTGCACTCGACGTCATGTTGGTCCGAGCGCTTGGCGGAGGCTTCACGACCACTACCGCACATCTTGCCAAGGACAGGCCCAATGGCTGATGCCGATCCAGTGACCAAGCCTTCGGATGCCTCGATGCACGAGCTTGAAGACGCCGCCAAGGCTGTTCGGCTGCAGGCGCGCAAGACCTGGTTGACGCGACTCGCGCTTGCCGTGGCGGCGGCCGCCTTGCTCTATACGCTCTGGTACCTGCTGATCGGCCGCAACCATGTCAGCACCGACAACGCCTATGTGAATGCCGAGGTGGCCCAGGTGACACCACTGCTCTCGGCGCAGGTCCTCTCGGTCACCGTCAGCGACACCCAGCCGGTGCGGCGCGGCGACATATTGGTGCGCCTGGACGACAGCAACAGCCGGATTGCCTATGCGCAGGCGGAGGCGGAACTGGCGCGCGCCAGGCGCATGTTCCGTCAGGCGTCGGCCACCAGCACCTCCCTGTTGGCACAGGTCGAAGCACGCCGCGCCGACATCGCGCGCGCCGAGGCCCAGCTCGCCAACGCCCGCGCGGATTACGACAAGGCCCGCATCGATCTCGATCGGCGCCTCGAACTTCAGCCCTCGGGTGCGGTGTCGGGCGAAGAGCTGACCAGTGCGCGCAAGGCGTTCGCGGCCGCTCGCGCCAATCTCGACGTCGCCCGGGCGGGCATCGCCCAGGCGCAATCGAGCCGCGGTGCCGCATCAGGCGAACTCGCGGCCAACCAGGCGCTTGTGTCCGGCTCGACGATCGAAACCGATCCGATGGTGCTGGCCGCGAAAGCGAAGCTCGAGGCTGCAAGGCTGGATCTCGATCGCGCCGTCATCCGCGCGCCCATCGACGGGATCGTCGCACGCCGGCAGGTTCAGGTCGGGCAGCGCGTTGCGCAGGGCACCTCGATCATGACCATCGTGCCGCTGTCGAAGGTCTATGTCGAAGCGAACTTCAAGGAACGGCAGCTCCGCCGCGTGAAGCCTGGCCAGCCGGCAACCCTGACGGCCGACATCTATGGTGGCGATGTCGAATTTCATGGCCGGGTCGTCGGCTTTTCGGGGGGCACCGGCTCCGCCTTCGCCCTGATCCCGGCGCAGAATGCGACCGGCAACTGGATCAAGGTCGTCCAGCGCGTGCCGGTGCGGATCGAACTCGATCCCAGGGAGCTCGCCGCGCACCCATTGCGGGTCGGGCTGTCCATGGAAGCCGAAGTCGACGTCTCCGGCGACTGAGCTTCCATGGACCACAGGGAAACATATGACCTGGTCACCGGACGGCGCAGGTTCCTCGCCACCATCGCCTTGGCGTCCGCCAACCTGATGGTCATCCTGGACCTGACAATCGCGAACGTGTCGGTGCCGCATATTGCCGGCAACCTCGGCATATCACCCAGCCAGGGGACGTGGGTGATCACCTCCTATGCGGTCGCCGAAGCCATCTGCGTACCGTTGACCGGCTGGCTCGCCGAACGCTTTGGTGCGGTGAGGACATTCGTGCTGGGCGTGCTCGGTTTCGGCATCTTCTCGGTGCTGTGCGGCATGTCCGTCAGTCTGGGGATGCTCATCGTCTGCCGGATCGGGCAGGGAATATGCGGCGGTCCGCTAATGCCGCTCACCCAGACGCTGTTGCTTCGGCTGTATCCGCCGGAAAAACGCGCCCAGGCAACGACCCTTTGGGCGATGACATCCTTCGTGGGACCGGCGCTGGGCCCAATTCTGGGCGGCACGATCAGCGACAATATAAGCTGGCACTGGATCTTCTTCATCAACGTGCCAATCGTCGCCTTCTGCGCCATCACCGCCTACAGGCTCGTGCGGCCGATCGAAACGCTGACCGTCAAACGGCCGATTGACATAATCGGACTGGCCCTGCTCATCACCTGGATCGGTGCGTTTCAGATCATGCTCGACATAGGTCGCGAGCATGACTGGTTTGCCGATCCGACCGTCTTGGTCTTGGGGATCGTCGCCGGGATCGGATTCCTCGTTTTCGTAATCTGGGAATTGACGGAAGATCATCCGATCGTCGACATCAGGATGTTCCGTTACCGCGGATTTTCGATCGGTGCGGTGTCGCTCGCGATGGGCTTCGGAGCCTATTTCGCGGGGATCGTGGTCATACCCCAATGGATGCAGCTGTCGCTCGGCTATACCGCCACCCAGGCGGGCTTCGCCACCGCATTCACAGCTATGTCGGGGATAGTCGTAGGACGCTTCGCTCCGCTCCTGGCAACGAAGATGGATCCGCGGATCATCCTGTCAGCCGCCCTGGTCTGGATCGGCATCGCGACGCTGCTCCGTACCAATTGGACCAGCGGAGCGGATTTCTGGACGTTGGCGCTGCCCCAGATGTTGATGGGCTTGGGCATGCCCTTTTTCTTCGTGACGGTCACGACGATGACGCTGGGATCCGTCGCGCCGGAAGAGGTCGCATCGGCTGCCGGTCTTCAGAACTTCGTGCGCACGATAGCCTTGGCGGTCGCGACGTCGTTGACGATGACCTACTGGGATGACCAGGCACGGAGCTTCGGCAGCGATCTGGCCGGAAAAATCCACGCCGACGTGACCAGCGCCGCGCTGACGGCCAGAGGTTTCTCGACCGAACAGACCCGCACGATCATCGCGCAACTTGTCGACAAGGAGGCGCTGACCCTTGCCACCGACAAGGTATTCCTGATCGTCGCGCTAACGATGTGGCTGATCGCAGCCTGGGTGTGGCTGTCCCCCCGCCCGAAGGGCAATGTGCCAGCCGAGGCCGCCTTGCACTGATCGAGCACAGGCGATCCCGTGCGTAAGAAGATCGGTCAGGGGTCCAATCCCTGCTCCAGCGCGTCCTCGACCTTCTCGAGCCATATGAACTCGAGCTTCTCGCGGGCATTTTGCGGGATGTCGTCATAGTCCCGGCGGTTGCGGGCCGGCAGCATGACACGGGTTATGCCAGCGCCTGCCGCAGCAACGACCTTCTCCTTTATGCCGCCGACCGGCAGCACCAGTCCCCGGAGCGATATCTCGCCGGTCATCGCGGTATCGCTGCGCACGGTCTTGCCCGTCAGCAGCGAGGTCAGCGCCATGAACATCGCCACCCCGGCGCTCGGACCATCCTTTGGCGTGGCGCCGGCGGGGACGTGGACATGAACGTCGCTCTTCTCGAACGATGTGGCATCGATTCCCAGTGCGTCGGCCCGGCTCTTGACGAGGCTGAGCGCTGCCTGCGCGCTCTCCTTCATCACGTCGCCGAGTTGCCCCGTCAGGATCAGCCGCCCGGAGCCGGACATGCGGCTCGCCTCGATGAACAGGATGTCGCCGCCCACCGGCGTCCATGCCAGCCCGGTGGACACACCCGGCACACTGGTCCGCTGTGCCACCTCATTCTCGAATATATGGCCGCCGAGTATCTCGGTCACATCCGCCTCACCCAACGCGACATGGGTCGCGCTGCCCTCGGCGATCTGGACTGCCGCATGGCGGATCACCTTGCCGATCTCGCGCTCCAGATTCCGCACCCCCGCCTCGCGGGTATAGTGGCGGATGATGGCGCTCAGCGCGGCGCCGTCGATCTCGACCTGCCCGTCCGCCACACCGTTCGCTTCGAGCTGGCGCCGCACGAGATAACGTTCGGCGATGCGGAGCTTCTCCTCCTCGGTGTAGCCGGCGAGCGAGATGATCTCCATGCGGTCTCGCAACGGCCCGGGGATGGTATCGAGCATGTTCGCCGTGGCGATGAAGACAACTCGGCTGAGATCGAATGGAACGCCGAGATAATTGTCCCGGAAGCTGTTGTTCTGTTCGGGATCGAGCACTTCGAGCATCGCCGAGGATGGATCCCCCTGGATGCCGCGGCCGAGCTTGTCTATTTCGTCGAGCATCATCACGCAGTCGCGCGTGCCCGCCTTGCGGATCGCCTGGATGATGTTGCCGGGCAACGCGCCGATGTAGGTGCGGCGGTGGCCGCGAATCTCCGCCTCGTCATGTACGCCTCCGAGGCTCACGCGCACGAACTCGCGCGCCATCGCCTTCGCGATCGACTGGCCGAGCGAGGTCTTGCCCACGCCGGGAGGGCCGGCGAAGCAAAGGATCGGCGCCTTCCCCTCCGGCGCGAGCTTGCGCACCGCCAGATATTCAACGATCCGGCGCTTGATCTTGTCGAGCCCATAATGATCCGCGTCGAGCTGCTCTCGGGCCTGGGCGATGTCGATCGGCTTGGGATCGGGCGTCGCCCAGGGCAATTCGGTCAACCAGTCGAGATAAGTGCGGATGATGCCATGTTCGGCGGCGCCGTCGGGCATCCGCTCGAGCCGGCGCAGCTCCTTCGTCGCCTGCTTCTCGATATCCTCGGGCATGCCGGCCTTGGCGATGGCATCGCGGAGTTCGGCGATCTCGGCGGAATTGCCTTCGTCCTCGCCGAGCTGACGCTGGATCTCCGCCATCTGCTCGCGCAGCAGATGCTCGCGCTGGCGATTGCCGAGTTTCTCCTGCACGCCGCGGCCGATCTCCGCGGACAGACGGAGCACTTCAAGACGTTGCGCGAGCAGCGCCAATACGCGGTCGAGCCGCCTGTCGAGGGCGACAGTCTCCAGTATCTCCTGCTTCTCCTCAGTCGTTATGTCGAGATAGGCTGCCGTCATGTCGGCAAGCGACGCCGCGGATGCGATGTTCTGGATGGCGTCGCTCAGCCCTTGCGGCGCCTGCGGCAGAAGCTGCACGGTTTCCAGTGCCTGTTTGCGCAGGTTGATGAACCGCGCCTCTATCTCAGCGCCTTTGGTCGATGGCTCCTCGATCCGCTCGATCCTTGCGACGAGGAACGGCCAGCCATGCAGGAACTCGAGGACGCGAAAGCGCGACTCACCCTGCACGATGAGGTGATTGGATTCATCGGGGCCGGTGATGTAGCGCAGCACGTTGGCGACCGTACCCATGCGGTGCATGTCGAGCGCCGTCGGGTCCTGCAGTTCCGCGTCTCTCTGGGTGAGAATGCCGACCGGCCGGCTCTCACGCACCGCCGCCTGGGCACCGTTGACCGAAGCGGGACGCCCGATCGTCAGCGGCATCACCACATCGGGAAACATCACGAAGTTGCGCACCGGCAAGATGATCATGGCGTCGGCCGGCAATTCCGGCATCGTTGTGCGGATCTCGACAGCCTCCGTCCCCGCCTCCGCGCGGTCCGTTCCAGTCAGGGCATCGGTCATCTGCGTGCTCCCCCGTTTGCCTTGTGCAACGTCACCAGCAGGCAGCCATTGAGGCTGGACCGGCGCACCGCCTCATAGCGGCCGGCAGGCAGCGGGAGCCGGCGTTCGAAGCACCCCTGCGGAAGTTCCAGGCGATGGATCTTCGCGGTGCGGAGTTCGGAGGGAAGGATCCGCGAGCCGCGCACGATCAAGATGCCGTCTTCGATCACCGCCTCGGTCTGCTCGACATCGACGCCCGGCAAAGCCACCAGCACCAGCACCTGGGCGTCGGTCTCGAGCATGTCGGCGGGCGGCTCCCAGCCGGGCGCACCACCCGCCGATCGCACCGGTGCGAAAGATTGCCGGTTGAGGCGCTGGACGCGATCGATCAGATCGACGGCGTCTGCCCACATCCAGTTGCGTGTACGACCGGTCATTGGCGAGTCCTCTCTCGTGGCACGGAAGCGGATCGCGCGGACGACCCGGCCACTCTCTTCCTAATAAGGAAACGGCCAGCGCTGATTTCAAGCAGCTGTGGCGAGTGATACGCTTGGCGATCGTGACGGTTCCGGCAGGCACGCGGCCTGAATGGCGGTGCGCGGAAAAACGCATGGTATACAACCACATGTCTTGTGCTTATGGTAAAGTTGAGCGCCCGGGTTGGGGGACCCATCAATGGACTTGCCGATCATCCTGGTTGTCGAAGACGAGAACATCATCCAGGCGGTCATCGAGGACGCACTCGTCAATGCAGGCTTTGCCGTCATGCTGGCCGGGGACGGCCCCGGCGCGATGGCTGCCCTGGAAGGCGACGGTCAGCCGGATGCAATCGTAACCGACATTCGGCTGGGAAGCTCGATCTCGGGCTGGGATGTCGCGCGCCATGCGCGCGAGCTGAAGCCGAACATCGGGGTCGTGTATATCAGCGCCGACAGCGGCGTCGAATGGCACTCCCAGGGCGTACCCGGCAGCTTATTCATCCAGAAGCCATTCGCAGAAGCCCAGATCGTCACCGGCGTGTCCACGGTGATCAACAATGCCGACAGAACGCCGCCAAGCTGAGCCGCCGTGCACGCTGTCGTGCCGGACAGCGAACTGATCGGTAAAGGGCGCTGGCCACATGGTCCCTTATGCGAAGCCGGATACGGTGCTCGCAGCGATCGATCGAGCTCACCAGCGGGCGACTAAGGTCGCTCCCGCGGGCGAGGAGATCATCGCAAATGTGACGAGGCGCGGCCGCGCGCATGGCTTCCTGCTCGAAGCTCCGCCGCAGAAGTGCTATGAGGTGACACTGACAAGCGGGGCCCCCGAAGGAGAAGAAAGACGGAAAGTCTCGCCATCCGCAGCCGCGCCGAAGAGCAGATGGATGCCGACGATCTCGACCCGGCAACCTATGCCGCCGTTCTGCACGATCTTGCCCGAGTGAACCGGCTGACATTCACCACGCAGCCCACCCTCCGCTATCTCGCGGGCGCAACGATGGGACTTCGCAATTTCCGCCTGCTCGACGTGGGCTTCGGTGCCGGTGACATGCTGCGCGATATCGGCCGTTGGGCGCGCAAGCGCGGGATCGGCGCTGCGCTCGTCGGCGTCGACCTCAACCCGCGCAGCGCTGCGATCGCCCGCGCCGCCGACCGAACCGATCTGGATATCCAGTATCTCACCGGCGACTATCACGATGTGCCCGGACCGTTCGACTTCATCGTCAGCAGCCAGGTCACCCACCACATGACCGACGACCAGCTGCGCGAGTTCATCCGGCACATGGAGCAGCATTCCAAACGCGGCTGGCTGATCAGCGACCTGCATCGCCATCGCTTCTCGCACGCCGGCTTCCCGCTGCTCGCCCGCCTCATGCGCGTCCACCGGATCGTCCGGGAGGACGGCACCCTGTCGATCGCGCGGTCCTTTCGTCCCGCGGAGTGGCAGTCGATCCTTGCCGATGCTGGCATCTCGGCCGACCAGGTCAGCATCGTGCGGCGCTTCCCGTTCCGGCTGTGCGTCGAACATGTGCGGTGACGGCAGGATGCAGGGCGTGCATCCGGGCGGGGCGCCGGCATGGTCCTGATCCTGCCGCGCCGGCCCATCGGCGTCGCCGCGGTCGCCGATCATTATGACGAACTCGACCCTATCTACCGGGCGCTGTGGGGCGAGCATGTCCATCATGGGCTGTGGCGATCCGGACGGGAGACGGCAACCGCCGCCGTCGAGGCCCTGAGCGACGCCGTGGCCGATCGCCTCGCCTGCAGGCCGGGCGAGCATGTCGTCGACATAGGTTGCGGCTATGGGGCAACCGCGCGGCGGCTGGCCGGACGAGGTTTGCATGTAACCGGCTTCACCCTGTCCGCTGAGCAGGCCGCGCACGCCCCACCGATGCCCAACGTCACGCTCCATTGCCGCGATTGGCTGAACAATGGCCTGACATCCGCCAGCTTCGATGGGGCCTATGCGATCGAAAGCACCGAGCATATGGCGGACAAGGCGACCTTCTTCAGCGAAGCCCGCCGGGTCCTTCGGCCGGGAGGCCGGCTGGTCGTCTGCGCGTGGCTTTCCGCCGAGGCCCCCAAGCGCTGGCATGTCCGGCACCTGCTGGAGCCGATCTGCCTGGAGGGGCGGCTGCCGTCGATGGGCAGCCGATCGCACTATCTCGATCTCGCCGCACAGGCCGGCTTCGCCTGCGAGCAGCACCAGGATCTCAGCGCGCAGGTGGCCCGGACCTGGACGATATGCCTGCGGCGCCTGCTCCGCGCGATGATGACCGATCCGGACACCCGCAGCCGCGTGCTGCGGGCGCGGAATCGGCTTTTCGCGCTGAGCCTGCCGCGCCTCATCCTGGCCTATCGCACGGGTGCGATGCGCTATGGCATGTTCACGTTCGTCGCGTAGCAGGTGGCCCTGCTCGCCTGGAGATCGGGATCGTGCAGGCCGAGCAAATCGTGGAGCGTAATCTGGCTCATCCCGGCATTCGGTCCGGCGCACGAACACATCGCCATCACGCCGGCGCGCTCGCTCTCACCCGGCCTGCATCCCTGCCATCCGAAAGATACCGCCGGAGCAGGAGTATCGCGGCACCGGCATGAACAAGGCCCCCTGGTACCCACATGATGAGACCGGCAAGCGCCTGGTCCTCGGTAGGCGTGACACCGAACGGCATCATGCCCATGGCGGCGTAGGCCGAGTACCAGGGGCTCGCCGAAAGCGCCATGAGCGCGCCGAGCGCCGCGCCGATCACCGACGTCGCGAACAGGCACAGGGCGGCCAGGGCGCGATTGGGCGTGCGCAGCATTGCCCACCAGAATAGCAGCGCGGTAATGAGGAAGGATAGGTGCTGTGCCACATGCCAGCCGGGATGACCGAGCGCGCGGTTGAACAATGGCGGTGCGTGCCACGCCCACAGCGCGGCGGCCTGGAGCGCGGTCGCGAGCCCGGGGCTGGCAAGGCGCCGCACGAATCGCCCTGGCGACGCCAGTACCGCCCGCATGGGTCTGGAAAATGCCCACAGCATGACGCCCCATGGCCGCGACAGCGGCAGCAGCAGCGCAGCGACCAGCATGATCAGTTCATGCTCGATCATATGCAGGGTAAAGCTGCGCTCACCGGCCTCGTGTAGCGGCGAGATCAGGGCCAGAGCCAGAACGAGCCACCCTGCCCCGAATGTCGCGGCACTCCTCCAAAGGCTTCGGCGCGCGCGCAGGCGCGTGAAGCCGATCAGATACACAGCGAGCGCCAGCGCCAGCGGCCCGATCACGCCCGGATCCAACGTCCAGCCCGGCGGGCCGGCTGCAACGGCATGGGCACCACCATGGGCATGGGCCGCCGAGGCCGTGAACGACAATAGCAGCAGAGCCGTCAGGCGTGACATTGCGGGAGAATGAAAGAGGATGCGGTCTGAAAGATGATCGCAAGGAGGAAGATCACGGCGGCAAGTTCGCCGGTGCCTGCCACGAAGCGGCGGCTGCCGGCATGGGGCTGGGAGAGGTCGCCTTCCGCGCGCCGCCAGATCGGCCAGGAGAGCGCAGCGCCGAGGAGCAGGATCGCCGCGCCAGCCAGGCCGAAGACGCAGGCGAGAAGCGTCGCATGGCGGCAGTCGAGCTGGACGAAGTCCGATCCCAGTTGCTGCGACATAAACCAGCCCGCAATGCCGCCGATCCAGGCCGACCAGGGTCTCAGCCCGCTCATCCGTGCAGCCTCGGCACCCAGTAGATCATGCCGTAGACGAGCACCCAGCTCGCGGCGATGAAATGCCAGTATAGCGCGTTCTCGCTGGCATCGACGAAGCGACGGCCCTTAAGGCCATGGCGGGTGTGCATGAGCGCCGTCAGCACCAGCGTATCCACCCAGTCGGTGATCAGATGGACTGTGTGCAGAAACAGCAGCGCCCAGGTGATCGAGCCATAGGCGTTGCGATCCCACCCGATATTGAGGTGATCGAACTCCAATGCCCGCGTGGCGAAGATCGGCAGGACGACCAGGCTCATCACGACAAGCCCGATCCTAACTCTGGCGATGTCCTCCATTTCCGCGGCGCGTTTCACCCAGATGTTGGGCAGTTCCGATAGCAGCAGCAGGACCAGCGTCACCGTTCCCCACAGCAGGTCCGGCGGCAAGGCGCTGGCAGGCCATTGCCGTTCCTGCGCCATAAGGAAGAAATAGGCGGCGAAGGCGAGCGCAAAACCCGTTCCCTCGATCGCCATGAAACCACCGGTCCCCCACCAGGTCGTGCTGCGATGGCCGAAGGCATGATCGGGCAGAGCCGATGCGTCACCGGTGAAGCGCGGCTCACTCATCGCCCTGCTCCGGCAACGGCTCCAGCGGATCATGCGGCCAGAACCAGAAGATCAGCGGCACGGCCATCAACAGGGTGCCCCAGATCACCGCCCAGGGATTGAAGATCGAGCCCAGGAACATGATCGTGGTGGCGATTGCCGCGAAGAAGGGCCAGCCATTGGGCGGCGGGCTGGCTTCACGCAGATCGGGAACGGCATCGATGCCCGTGGTCAAGAGCAACTCGCGCTTGTCAACCTGAAGACCGGGAATGACCTGGCGATCTTCATCCCACAGGGGGGTGCGGCTCTCGACGCGTGGAATGTGGGCGAAATTATAATTGGGCGGCGGCGAGCTTGGCAGCCATTCAAGGCTCGAAGCATCCCAAGGGTTGGGGCCGGCAGCCCTGCCCTTGCGATAGCTGATGGCAATATTGCCGATGAACAGCAGCACCGAAGCGGCAAACAAGAAGGCTCCGACGGTCGAGATCAGGTTGAGCGTCGACCAGCCGGCGCTGGCGGGATAGGTGTAGACGCGACGGGGCATGCCGAGCAGCCCGGTGAGGTGCATCGGGAAGAATGTCAGGTGAAAGCCTATGAAGGACAGCAGGACGTTCCACTTCCCCAGCGGCTCTGCCATCAGGCGGCCGGTGAACTTGGGGAACCAGTAGGTGACGGCACCGAGCAGCGGGAACACCGAGCCCCCGATCAGCACATAATGGAAATGGGCGACCACGAAATAGGTGTCGTGGAGCTGGAGGTCGAGCGGAACGCTCGCGACCATGACGCCGGTGAGCCCGCCCATCACGAAGGTGATGATGAACGCCACGACCCACAGCAGCGGCGTTTCCCATCGCGGCCGGCCGCTCCAGATCGATGCGATCCAGCAGAATATCTGCACGCCGCCGGGGAGCGCGATCATCATGCTGGCGGCGGTGTAGAAACTATAGCCGACCCTCGGCAGGCCGGTCGCGAACATGTGATGGACCCACAGGCCGAAGGCGAGCAGCCCGATCGAGACCACCGCCAGCACCATCAGCGGATAGCCGAACAGCTCGCGGCGAGTGAAGGTCTCGGTCATCTGGCTGACGAAACCGACCGCCGGAATGAAGATGATATACACCTCCGGATGCCCGAAGAACCAGAACAGATGCTGCCATAGCAGTGCGTCGCCGCCCTCGGTGGGATTATAGAACTGCGTGCCGATCAGCCGGTCGGAAATCAGGAAGGACGAGGCCAGCATGACCGCCGGCATTGCGAAGACGATCATGAAGCTGGTCACCAGGATCGACCATGCGAACAAAGGCATGCGGTTGAGCGACATGCCGGGCGCGCGCTGCTTGAGGATGGTCGTGATCAATTCCACCGCGCCGGCCAGGGCGGCCACCTCGGTGAAGGTGATGAGCTGCGCCCACACGTCGGTGCGCTTGCCCGGGCTATATTCGGGGCCCGAGAGCGGCACATAGGAAAACCAGCCCGCTTCCGGCCCGATATTGAGCACGAAGGCGATCCACAGGAAGATGCCGCCGAACAGATATATCCAGTAGCTGAAGGCATTGAGCCGCGGAAAGGCGATTTGACGCGTGCCCATCATCAGCGGGATCAGGTAGACGGCCATCGCCTCCATCACCGGCACGGCGAACAGGAACATCATCGTCGTGCCGTGCATCGAGAAGAGCTGATCGTAGCGATCGGCGCTGATCAGGCCGCTGTCGGGCGTGGCGAGTTGCAGACGCATGAGCAGAGCCAGGATGCCGCCGAGCCCCAGGAAGACGAAAGCTGTGACGATATAGCGTCGGCCGACGCGCTTGTGATCGACGGTCGTGATCCAGCCCCACAGGCCGGGGACGTCGGACCAGGTCTTCTCGAGCGCCTGGTGCAGGGCATCGCCGGTGAACTCCGGCCCGTCGACGCGGCTCATCGCAGCGTCTCCAGATAGGCCGAGGTCGCGTGCAGTTCGTCGGTGTCGAGCGGCACGCGCGGCATGTGGCTGCCGGGCTTGATCGCCTGCGGGTCGTCGATCCAGCGTTCCAGCCACGAACGGACGTTGGGAAGCTCGCCCGCGGCCAGCGTCGCGCGGCTGGCGATCCGGGTCAGATCGGGGCCGACCGTCCCGAAGGCGGGCGTGCCGGTGATTGCATGGCATCCCGCACAATGACGCCCGGTGACGATGGCGTAGCCGCGCTTCTGCTCATCGGTGACGGGTACAGGCGCGGGCTGAAGCGAGCGACCGTACCAGGTTGCGAATCGGGCCGGCGTCTCGACCAGGATGTCGAGTGCCATATGGGCATGCTGGAGACCGCAGAATTCGGCGCACTGCGCTCGGAAATGGCCGGTCTGTCGCGGCAGCAGCGCCAGGTCGGTGGTGCGGCCGGGGATCAGGTCCTGCTTGCCGGCAAGGTTGGGAATCCAGAGACTGTGGATCACATCGTCGGAGGCCAGCTCGATCTCGACGGGTCGGCCGGCCGGCAGATGCAGTTCGTTGGCGGTGATGACGGTCTTGGAGGGATTGTCGTCCTGATATTCCACTTCCCACCACCATTGCTGCGCGGTCATCTTGATCCGCAGCGGCTTTTGCCCGGCGCCGGCGAAGGCGAGACTGCGATCCGCGAAATAGCTCCCCAAGGTCAGCACGGAGAGCCCGATCGTGATGAGCGCCGCCCAGCCGGCGACGCCGACGCGCAGCTTCTGCTCGCGATCATCGTCGCGATCCCTGCGCCAGATCGCCCATCCCAGGAACAGCAGCACGAGAAAGAAGAAGAAACCGGTGATGCCAAGAAACACATCGAAGAGCTGATAGATGATCGCGGCATGGTCACCGGCCGGATCGAGCGCGGACTGGTTCACGCTCACCGCGCTCCCGCATCTTCGCTGCTGTCGTAGAGCGGCTTGCTCTTCTCCAGGGCCAGCGACTTGGTGTTGGCCAACGTGTCGGAACGGCTCGGCGGAACATCCTTGGGCACCTGTCCGGCCATCGAGCGGACATAGGCCGCGATCTGCCACATCTGCTGCTCGGTCAGCAGCCGCCGGAAGCTCGGCATGCCATTGGGCCGCCCCTGGATCAGGGTGGCGACGATCTGCGGGCTCGACGAACCGTAGATCCATTCGTCGTCGATCAGCGGCGGCCCGATACCGCCGCCGCCATGGGCATGGCACTCGACGCAGTTGAACTCGGTGTAGAGGCGCTGGCCTTCGCTGACATGGAAAGCGTTGGTTTCGAAGCGGGTGATCCGCGGGTCCGGCGCGTCCGGCGCCGCTCCGCCCGCAACCACGGTGGTCGTCGTCGCCAGCCGCATCTGGCTGAACGGCACCGGCGGGTGGGTCTCGCGCGTCTCCCGGTGGCAAGCCGCCAGCAGCGCGAGGAGCAGCAACGCGGGAAAACGCATGACCCCTTTCCTTATTGGCCGGTGGTGAAACTTTGCTGCGAGCCGAAAGTTTCATGAGCGAACTTATTGATTTCAGGGAAATAATATATGTTAGCAAGGGGGCTAGCGATCACCGGTCTGATGCTGGCGGCGGGGTGCCATCGCGGCACCTCCTCCGGCCGCGCCGATGCGCCGCAACCCACGTCGGAGACGGCCCGCCAGGCCCTCGCCGCCGGCCGCGCCGTCGCCCCCGCGTCCGCCTCTCCCGAGGATGACGGGATGTGGACGATGCCGAGCAAGGATTATGCGAACACCCGTTTCAGCGGGCTGACCCAGATCACCAAGGCCAATGTCGGCCAGCTCCAGATCGCGCTGACCTTCACCTCAGGCACTACGCAGGGGCAGGAATCGGCGCCGATCGTTGTCGGCGACACTCTCTATCTGGTGACGCCTTATCCCAATATCCTCTACGCGATCGACCTCAACAAGGCGGTCGACCCGACATTGCCGGGCGGTGTCGCCAAATGGCAGGTGAGGTCGATGGCGGCGGCGGCCTCGCAAGGCGAGGCCTGTTGCGACGGCGTCAATCGCGGGCCGACCTATGCCGACGGCACCGTCTATTTCAACACGCTGGATTCCTACACGGTCGCCGTCGACGCGAAGACCGGCAAGCTCAAATGGAAGACCCCCGTATGGGATTACACCAAGGGCGAGACGATGACGATGGCGCCGTTCGTCGTCGGCAACAAGGTCATCGTCGGCAATTCAGGCGCGGAGTTCGGCGCGCGCGGCGGCGTTGCGGCGCTCAACGCGAGCGACGGTTCGATCGCGTGGCGGGCTTATGCGACCGGTCCGGACAGGGACGTGTTGATCGACCCCGCTGTCTTCAAGCCATTCTACGCGCAATATCGCGGCAAGGATCTGGGCCGGACGAGTTGGCCGGGCGAGGCCTGGAAGATCGGCGGCGGCGGCACCTGGGGCTGGATCAGCTACGATCCCGACCAGAATCTGATCTTCCACGGCACGTCCAACCCGTCGCCCTGGAACCATGCGGTGCGCCCCGGCGACAATCTGTGGACCGACGCCGTGTTCGCCCGTGATCCGCAGACCGGAAAGGCGCATTGGGCGTACCAGTACACCCCGCACGACCTGTGGGATCATTCGGGCGTGAACGAGAATATCGTCCTCGACCTGCCGTGGCGCGGGCAGGCGCGGAAGGTCATCATCCGGCCCGAGCGCAACGGCTATATCTATGTGCTCGACAGGACGACCGGCGAAGTCCTCGCCGCCGATCAATATGTGCCGAACACGGTCTCGAACGGCGTCGACCTCAAGACCGGCCGCCTCCGCCACAAGCCCGAGATGATTCCGCAGCCGGGCAAGGTGGTGCGCAATGTGTGCCCCAATGCGCCCGGCGCGAAGGACTGGAGCCCGAGCGCGTTCAGCAAGGTCACCGGCTGGCTCTATGTGCCGCACAACAATCTCTGCATGGACTGGCTGCTGGGAAAGCCGAATTATATCCGGGGCACCCCCTATATCGGCGTTACCCCCCGCTTCTTCCCCGGCCCTGGCGGCAACGCCGGCGAATTCATGGCCTGGGATCCCGTCAACCGCCGCAAGATCTGGACGATCAAGGAACGCTGGCCGGTCTGGAGCGGCGCCGCGGTGACCGCGTCGGGCATCGTCTTCTATGGAAATCTCGAGGGCTGGTTCAAGGCGGTCGACGCCGACACCGGCAAGCTGCTGTGGCAATATCAGACCGGCTCCGGGATCATCGGCCAGCCGACCGTGTTCCGCGGCCCCGACGGCCGGGAATATGTCGCGATCATCTCCGGCATCGGCGGCTGGATCGGCTCGATGGTCGCGCACAACCTCGACCCGCGCGATCCCACCGCCGCGAAGGGCTGGGGCAATATGACCGCGGACCTGAAGAAGATCACGACCAAGGGTGCGGGAACGCTGTTCGTGTTCGCGATACCGCCGGCGGGCCGGCTGGCTCGGCAATAGTCCTTGCCGTCAGATCAGGATTCTCGCCAGGCCCCAGACGATGAGCACCAGGCCGGCACCTCTTGAAACCGGCAGGCTGCCCGGCAGGAGCTTCTCGGCTGTGACTAGGGCTGTCAGCGCGGCGATCCACAGGAAGTTCATGACGCCCCCGACGAACAGCAGCGCCATCAGAAGCCAACAACATCCTATGCAATAGCCGCCGTGCATCAGGCCAAGTCGCAACGCGCCGCCGACTCCCGGTCGCCAGTGTCGTGACAGAAATGCGGCAGGGGACCGGCAATTGCTGAGGCAGGCGTTCTTCATCGGCAGAAGCTGATAGAGCCCGGCCGCGATCAGGGTCGCTCCGGCCAGGGATGCGTGGCTGGACCGCATCGTCGCGCCGTTCAGCAGTCCTGCCCGTATCGCCCATATCTGCAACAGCGCGGCGAGCGCGGACATGCCCAGCCAGGCGAGCAGATAGCCTGACAGGAACACAGCCGAGCCGGCGATTGTGGACTGACCGCCTCGCTCCCGCCGGACGCGGCCATAAAGCAGGATCACGGGGGCAGCGGAGGGCAGCATCATCGCCGCCATCATCACCCACCACATGGCAAGGGTGAGCAGAAGAGACGGCGGAGGCGAGCGCGGCATGCCAGCCATGCCAGCCATGCCGCCTTCGTCCATCGGCATAACGGCGCCCGTCATGGTCCAGAGCCACGCCAGTCCCGCGAGCAGGGCAATCGCGCCGAGGATGATCGTCCGTTCCTTCCGGACCATCCGTTCCGTCAGCGCGGACCGGTCAGCTGCGGACAACGCCATGGCTGTCGAGATGGATATGGGCGAACTGGCCGTAGCTGTCGCGAAGGTCCAGGCTCATCGGCCCGGTCACCCTGCTCGAGGCGCTGCCGATGTCCGCGACCGCATATTCGAACCCTTGAGGCAGGACGATCTGGGCACGGGTCTCGGCCCCGCTGGCCTTGTTGCGGATCGGCTCGCCTGTCATCTCGACATAGCCCTCGATGACCAAGCGGCCCCGTCGGCCATCGATGTCGAGGTCAAGGTCGATATCGGTGAACACCGGCGGATGCATCGTTTCGATGGTCGAGCTATAGACTGCGAACATCGTCGCGAACGGGTCGGTATCCTGGCCGGTCATGATCCTGAGCAGGGCGTCACGCTGCTCGTCGTCGGCGCGGTCTTCCAGGAAGGCGAGCGCCTCGCCGTGCCCTTCGTGGATCGGCCCGGGCCATTTGAAAACCGCCGCGATCCGAAGTCCGTCAAGACGCGTCTCGCGATAATGCCCCTCATCGATCTGGATGCCGGCCACCGCGTAGCAATGGCCCTTGTCGGGGAGACCATCGAATTGACAGTTGCAGCCATAGTCGCACGAGCAATTGACGAGCTCTCGACCCTTGAACTCCCATATGGCCATGGATGCCTCCCATAAAGGTTGGACTCGATCCATTTAGCACAGAACAGCGCACATCTGAAGGACCAGCAGAGGTTTCCGGGGCGCTTTCGACCTACGAATATTACGCGCCCCGCATTTTGTTCGGAGCCCGATCGGTTCGAGCGCGTTATGAGTGCAAATGTGAGGAAGTTGCGTGCGAAAAAACCTTGTTGCGTTGCTGCTGTCAATTTCAGTGATCGCCTTGTCGAGTTGTCATGGTCTGCCTAGCGATGGCGAGGCGAGCGGGGCCGAAGCGCCGGCGGCCTGGACACGGGACAGCGCAAGCCAGCTGAAGAAGGCGATCGAAAACCGTGCCGCGCACGGCCTGGACCGGATCTCGTTCGGGATCGACGCCGATCCGGGCAGCGTGGAGGACGACGCTCGGCTTACCCAGGCCGCATTGGCGTTCGCCGGAGCGCTCGGGCGCGGCGTGACGGACCCCGAGAAACTCTATGCGCTTTACACCGTGCCCCGGCCGAACCCCGATCTGAAGCGCGGCCTTGCAATCGCCCTCGCCTCCGGCAAGCTCGAGCAATGGTTCGAGAGCCTCGCGCCCCAGGACCCCAATTACCGCAAGCTTTCGCAGCAATATCTGGCCTTGCGCGAGAGCGACGGGAGCGGAACGCCGAAAATCCCTCCGCCTCCGGAGCCGATAAAGGCTGGCGCGCGCGATCCGCGCGTCCCGGCCATCGCGCGGCAGTTGATCGAGTATGACTATCTCGCCCCGCAAGCGTTGCCCAACCGTTATACGCCCGCGATGGTCGCCGGCGTGAAGAAGATGCAGGCGGACTACGGGATCAAGGCGGACGGCGTGATCGGGAGCGATGTGATCGCGATCCTCAACCTCTCCGACGAGGAGCGTGCGCGCGCCATCGCCGTCAACATGGAGCGCCTGCGCTGGCTGGAGCGCAGCCCGCCACCCACCCGGATAGACGTCAACCTCGCCGCGGCGCGGCTGAGCTATTGGCGCGACGGCAAGATCGTCGATATCCGCCGGGTCGTCGTCGGCCGGCCCGACCGGTCGACGCCGCAGCTTCAATCGCCCATCTACCGGCTGGTCGCCAACCCCACATGGACGGTGCCTCGCTCGATCCAGGAGAAGGAGATCGCCGCGAAGGGCCCAGCCTATCTCACGGCCAACAACATGTTCTGGAAGGACGGTTGGATCGTTCAGGGCTCCGGCCCGAAGAATTCGCTCGGGCTGGTCAAGTTCGACATGAAGAACGAGCATGCGATCTATCTCCACGACACGCCCGCGAAGCCGCTGTTCAAGCTGCCACAGCGCCAGAGAAGCCATGGCTGCGTCAGGGTCGAGGATGCCGTCGGATTCGCCGACATGCTGGCCCGCGACAACGGGATCCTGGAGCAATGGCAAAAGGCCCGCGCGGGCAACGAGGAGGCTTATGTGCCGCTTCCGAAGCAGCTTCCCGTCCGGATGCTCTATCAGACGGTGCTGTTCGATGAGACAGGCGATCCGGTTCTCAGGGCTGACCCCTATGAGTGGAATGACCGTATTGCCGCCAGGCTCGGCTTCTCGCCGCGTGCGACATATCATCTGAAGTCCGGGGAAGATGATCTCGGGCCGTGATTGCAACGCCGCCAACCGGGCGCATGATCGCCTTGGCTGTTGCACTGACGATCGGAAGCCAACAGAAGGGGAAGGATGAGCGCTGACCAATCCGCGAATCCCACGCCCAATCGCCGCATCGCGCTGCTGATCGATGCCGACAACGTCTCGCACGCGAAGATCGCCACGATTCTCGCGGAATTGTCGAAATATGGCACGGCGAATATCCGTCGGGCTTATGGTGACTGGGGCAGCGCGGGGCTGAAGGGCTGGAGAGACAAGCTTCACGCCTTTGCCATCCGGCCCATCCAGCAGTTCAGCTACTCGACCGGCAAGAACGCCACCGATATCGCGCTCGTCATCGATGCCATGGAGCTCCTCTACACGCAGGATCTCGACGCCTTCTGCATCGCCTCGAGCGATGCCGATTTCACGCCCCTGGTGATGCAGCTCAAGGCCAATGGGCACGATGTCTATGGCTTTGGCGAGCGCAAGACGCCCGACCCTTTCGTGAACGCCTGTACCACTTTTCTCTATCTCGACAGCCTTGCCGATGCCGAGGCGCCAGCGCCGCCCGCAGCCCCCCCGCGCTCCCCGAACAAGACGCCCAAGGCCAAGGTGACGGAAGAGGCCCAGCCCGGGCCAGCCGCGGGCCCGAACCGATCGCTCGCGCAGGATGCGGCGCTGGTCATCGCGCTGCGCGGCGGTGTCGAGGCGGCGGAGCGCGAGGACGGTTGGGCATTGCTGTCCACCGCCGGCAGCGCCGCCAAGCGGCAGGCGCCGATCGACCCGCGCAACTACGGCGTCAAGAATTTCCCCGCCCTCTTCGAAGCGACAGGGCTGTTCGACATCGTCAAATGCGAGAACGGCCAGACCTACGTCGCCGACAAGCGCAACAAGGACCGTACCCCACGACCGAGCATTTAGAGGGGCCCGCCTTTAATATGAACCGCTCATCCTGAGTAGGGGCTGAGCGGGAAGTGCTTCAGATCAACAGCACGCGGCTCTAGGCAAGGGCATGGAGGCTCGTACACGGCAGGATCCCGGACGCCCCCGATAAACCGGGAGCCTCGCGGCAAGCGGCCAGGCCGGAACCTTTTTCCGAAAAACAGTGAACCGAAACACCTGTCTCGGGCACTCACTGCCACGCTGGAGCGATTTTCCAGTCGGATGGAATCCATCTGACGGCTCGGAAATCGCGGTAAAACAACAGTCTGGAGCGGCCGACCCGGTGCAACCGGCAGTTCGTACAACGGCATGTCTTCCGGCGCATCAGCCAACGGCTATGGCTATGGCGGCTACGGCAGCCAGATATATGGCACGCCGGGAGACGACACGCTGACCGGCGGCACCGGTGACGATCTCCTCGATGGCGGCAATGGCCATGATGTTCTCCTGGGTGGCGGCGGCAACGACCGGCTGAATGGCGGCGATGGCAATGACCACCTCTTCGGCCAATCGCCCATGGGCGGAGCCGATGGCGCCGACAGCCTGAACGGTGGCGACGGAAGCGACTATCTCCAGGGCAATGCCGGCAACGACATGCTCGACGGCGGCATCGGATCGGATCGCATGAACGGCGGCGCCGACGACGATGCGATGACCGGTTATGTCGGCAACGACACGATGAACGGCAACCGCGGCAATGACATGGTCGATGGCGGCGACGGCAATGACTCGCTGCGCGGCGGCCAGGGCAATGACACGCTGAGCGGCGGCGCGGGCAGCGACATCCTGTCCGGCGACCTCGGCCAGGACAGCCTTGCCGGCGGCGGCGACAGCGACGTCTTCCTCTTCTCCGGCCAGGCCTCGCCGATCGCCACCCCCGACAGGATCGCCGATTTCGATCCGGCGGCCGATCGTCTCGCGCTCGGCTTCGCGCCGGCGGCGCTGTTGACGGGCGCATCCCAGGCCGATCCTGCGGCCGCAGCCAGCTTTGCCCAGTCGCTGCTGGACGGCCACGCCGGCGACCAGGAGGTGGCCGCGCTGGCGGTAGGCGCGGACACCTACCTGTTCTACTCGAGCACCGGCGGCGCGACGGCCGATTCCGCTGTGTTGCTGGCCGGGGTGAACGCGGGCGCCGTCGTGGCGGGAGATTTTATCTGAAGGCGTGGGTGACGCTGGGTCGGAACGGATAGGTCTTTCCGAAGGTAAGCGCCTCGCGGCAGCCGTTAACCCTCGTAATTCTTGCCCCCCACTGAGTCGGGACTAGCAATCGCGTCATAAAGCCCGCGCTGGAACCCGTGGAAGGTAGCACGGATCTCAGCGACGGACCCCAGCTCGCGCACGGCATCGCCCGGCGATCCATATTTCAACTGAAGCAATTCGGGCAGCTTGTCGGGGTCCAGTTCGCTTTCACCGACCAGCACATATTGTGCCAGCACGAAATCGAGAAACGCGCGCTGGCGCGGCTCGTAATGGGCCAGGATCGCATCGCGCCGTCCACCCGCCCGTTCAACCCGCTTCAATGGCGCGCGCAGGAAGGCGATATAGGCCAGCACGTCGAACAGATCGCTTTCCTGCGCGTCGGTCGCAGTTCGGATCGCTTCCAGTTGGTCCCCGGCAAAGCCGCGTTCGGCCAAGCCTTCGATCAGCTTGCGGCGCGTGTCCGGCTGGCTCCAGATCGCGCGCAGTTCGTCTTCATCCTTGAACAGCTCCGGCAGCTTGCCGAACAGGGCTTCGATGAACTGCTGGGCGGAAACCGGCTTGCCGTCTTCGCTCCAGAACGTCGTCGCACTGATATGCTGGAAGGTTCGTTCCTTCCCGTCGGCCAGCTTGATGACCAGCTTCTGCTTCGGCGGATCGGGTTCGCCGGGCGGTTCGGGCGGTTCGCCGGGCGGGTCTCCAGGGCGCGGCGGTTTCGGCGGTTCTGGGTCCAGCGGCTCTCCGTCCCATTCGGGATCGTTGAAGTGCTCATAGGCCTTCACGAAATCGAGGATCGTGAAATAGTCCTTGCCGTCGAACAGCCGCGTCCCGCGCCCGATGATCTGCTTGAACTCGATCATCGAATTGACGGGCCGCATCAGCACGATGTTGCGGACGTTGCGCGCATCCACCCCGGTGGACAGCTTCTGCGAGGTGGTCAGGATCGTGGGGATGGTCTTGTCATTATCCTGAAAGGTGCGCAGCCACTGATCGCCGATCGCGCCGTCCGAGGCGGTCACACGGACGCAGTAGTTCGGGTTGGTGCTGGTCTTCACCTGATTGATCAGGTCGCGCACGATCCCGGCATGTTCCTGCGTCGCGCAAAACACCAAGGTCTTTTCGCGCTGGTCGATCATGCCCATGAACGTCCGCACGCGATATGCCTCGCGCTCGCGGATTTCGATGGTGCGGTTGAAATCGCTTTCGGTGTAGCGCTTGCCGCCTTCGACTTCGCCTTCGATCACCTGATCGTCAGGCGTGAAGACATAGTCGTCGATGGTGGTGCCGATCTGGCGGACCTTGAACGGAGTCAAATAGCCGTCATTGATCCCCTCTTTCAGCGAATATGTGTAAACCGGCTCGCCGAAATAGGCGTAAGTATCGACATTATTCTTCCGCTTGGGCGTAGCGGTCAGGCCAATCTGCACGGCTGGCGCGAAATATTCGAGGATCGCGCGCCACTCGCTTTCGTCCTTCGCGCCGCCCCGGTGGCACTCGTCGATCACGATGCAATCAAAGAAATCGGGAGGATAGTCGCCGAAATAGGGCGCGGGATCGCCATCCGCGTCGGTACCGCTGGTGAAGGTCTGGAAGATGGTGAAGAACACGCTAGCGTTCTTGGGCACCGCGCCCTTCTTCTTGATCTCGCCCGGCTTGATCCGCGCCAGGGCGCCATCATCGAAGGCGGCGAAGCTGTTGTAGGCCTGATCGGCGAGGATGTTGCGATCGGCCAGAAACAGGATGCGCGGGTGCCGGGTAGGGGCTTCCTCGCTGTTCCAGTCGGCCAGGTTCCAGCGGGCATGAAACAGCTTCCACGTGACCTGGAAGGCCACGGCGGTCTTGCCGGTGCCGGTGGCGAGGGTGAGCAGAATCCGAGTCTTCTTCGCACTGATCGCTTCCAGTACGCGCTCGATGGCGTTGTGCTGATAGTAGCGCGGTTCGAACCGCCCACCGCCGGTTTCATAGGCCACGGCAGCGAAGCGGTCGCGCCAGGCGTTGGCGGCGGCGAATGTGGCGTCCCACAACTCCTGCGGTGTAGGAAAGGCATCAACCAGCGCCTCGGCCCCGGTATCCATGTCGATCCGGTAAATCTGCTTGCCGTTGGTAGCAAAGGCGAAGCGGGTGAGCAGGCGGGCGGCATAGTCCTTCGCCTGTGCTACACCCTCGGTATAGCTTTTAGTCGCCGCCTTGGCTTCGATCGTGGCGAGCCGAGTGTTGCGATAGACCAGCACATAATCGCAACTGAGCGGTTTGGCTCGCTTGGCCTTCCCCATAATCCGACCTGGCGCGATCACCTCGCGGCGGGTGCGGCTGCCATCGACGACGCCCCAGCCGGCCTCGCGCAGCGCGGGGTCGATCAGTTCGGCGCGGGTCTCGGCTTCATTCATGCGGCAATGGTTTCCAGCCTGGTGGCGGTCAATTTGCCGGTGAACGCGTGGTGTAGGAGGGATTGTTCGAGAGCTATCAAGGCTGAAAGCTTTTGCCGAAATATGCGTTCGAGATCTTCGACTTGCGCTCGGATGGCATCAAGTTGCTTTATCATTCGGTCTTGTTCCGTTAGATTAGCCGGAAATGATAAAAGCACCTCACGAATTTCTTCAAGGTGTAGATTTGGAACGCCGGTTCCTTTTAGCCGTTTGTTGAACTGAGATTTCGCCACGGGCGAGTTGATAAAATACAGCAGAAATTCTGGTCGGATTACCGGCAACGCCCTAAGACAAGCCAAGCTCACATATATGTCGAATACAGTGTCTCTGTCGACGATTGCAGCAACACCTGTAGTGCCATTTTTAGCTAACAATATATCTCCGCGCTTAGGTGCAACGCGTTTGTGCATTTTAGCGTGCTGATCTTCATCAATATACTTGACGTTATCCCAATCAATCCTGCCACTTGTCACATTGCGCGATGAAAGAAACACGATTCCTTCTTTAAAATATTTTGGCGTTTGATGGGTACCATCCGTAATTTTTTCGCAAACATCCTTCAGACGGCATTTGACCCAACCTTCACTTTGTTGAGTGAAGGTGGAATGGAGGTAGCTTCCAAACAAAACCTGCGCATTGATGAGGTTCTTTTCGGCGTCAACGGTTGCGGCGGCGATGGTGGCGAAGGCCTCATCCAGCACCGCCACAATCTGCCGCTGTTCTTCGAGTGGAGGCAGGGGAATAGGGAATTTGCCAAGGGCGGAAGAAGCAAGTTCCTTAAAGGTCGCGCCCGTCCCAAGGTCGTTTAGAGCTTCCCGGCTCAAAAAAAGGAAGTAGTAGAGGTATTTCGTGTCCAGATGCTCGTTCGGCACCAGCCCACGACAACCTTGGTTGAAGGCCATCGGAACTTCGGGGATGGCCAAATGCCCTATCGGAGCGCGGGTGGACATGATCACCGCGCTGACTGGCACTTGCCGGGCCGAGGAATTTTTCAAGCCGGCTTGCGTGATGGTGCGCGCAGTTTGGTGGATGTACGGCGATTTGAGTTTCCCCATCTCAGCGGGCGTCAGCCAAGCGACGTCACCCTTCCAATAGTCGGCAATGCCGCTCTTGGGCGTGCCGCCATTCACAATGCGACACACTTCCGCAAGGGGAACAGCCTTCACAGCAGCCCCCTCACCCGCGCCAGAATCTTCGCACTCTGGGCATCCAGAGCCGCAATATCGGCCAGTATTTCCTGCGGACTGCGAAGCGCCTCGGCTTCGGGCGCATTGGGGTTGCGCACGGTCAGGTCGAAAGTCGCGGGATCGAGCGTATCCGCCGCCACGCTCCATGCGTTCGGCCCTTCGGCGAAGCTCGCCTGCCGATCGACGAAATCCACCATGTCAGCATCGTTCAGCGGGTTGGTCTTGCCCATGTTGCGGCCAGGATCGAGCCGGTAATACCAGATGCTGCGGGTAGGCTCACCCTTGTCGAAGAACAGCACCACGGTTTTGACGCCCGCGCCCTGAAAGGTGCCGCCGGGCATGTCGAGCACGGTGTGCAAGTCGCAGCTTTCCAGCAATTCCCGCCGTAGCGCCACGCTGGCATTGTCGGTATTGGACAGGAAAGTATTTTTGATAACCACCGCCGCCGATCCGCCCGCGCGCAGCGACTTGATGAAGTGCTGGAGGAACAGATAGGCGGTCTCCCCGGTCTTGATCGGGAAGTTCTGCTGGATTTCCGGGCGCTCCTTGCCGCCAAAGGGCGGGTTGGCCAGGATAACGTCGAAGCGGTCCTTTTCCTGAATGTCCAGCACCTGCTCGGCCAGCGTGTTGGTGTGGACAATGTTGGGCGCTTCGATCCCGTGCAGGATCATGTTCATCGTGCCGATGACGTAGGCCAGGCTCTTCTTCTCCTTGGCGAAGAAGGTGCGCCTCTGGAGCCGTTCGAGGTCGCCGGCTGTCTTCGCCAGCGGCCGGAGATATTCATAGGCTTCGCACAGGAAGCCGCACGAACCCGCTGCCCCGTCATATACGGTATCGTTCAGCGTCGGCTTCACCACCTTGATCATCGCGCGGATCAGCGGGCGCGGGGTGTAATATTCGCCGCCGTTGCGCCCGGCGTTGCCCATGTTCTTGATCTTGGCTTCGTACAGCTCCGAAAGCTCATGCTTCTGAACCTGGCTGCCGAAAGACAGTTCATCGATCGCGTCGATCGCGTCGCGCAGCGAGTAGCCGGACTGGAACTTGTTGCGGATTTCGCCGAAAATCTCGCCGATCTTGTATTCGATGGTGTCGGCGCTGGTGGCACGGCCCTTGAACCCCTCTAGATAAGGGAACAGCTCGCGGTTCACATAGGCGATCAGGTCCGGCCCGGTCCTGGCGCGGTTATGATCCAGCTTGCCGCCGGCATCCTTCGGCGCGGCCCATAGGCCCCAGCGATGCGCGGCGTCGATGATCGGGGTGTAGGCCTGCCCGCGCAATTCGGCCTCCATGGCGCGGGCAAACTCCAGGTCGTCGAGATATTTCAGGAACAGTAGCCAACTGGTCTGCTCGGTGTAATCCAGTTCGGACGCGCAACCGGCTTCCTTGCGCAGAATATCGTCGAGGTTTTTGAAGGTCTGTTCAAACATGGCGTCAGCTAGCAGGGCTTCGCGCGGTGCCGCAAGCGCCGGTGGATTAGCCGCTTTGGAGACAGGCAAGTCTCGGCGCTCTCCGACCATGCGTGTCTCCCCTTGTCCTTGACATGTAGGACCTCGAAGGCTGGAATAACTCCCATTTCACACGCGGTACACTCGCGCTGTGAACGCTCATTCTCATGACTGGATATAGCACCCGTTGCCTGTTCGGTTGCCGCATGGTTTCACCCTGCGCGGGGCGGGTCGGCGGGAAAAACTTAAAAAACGAACACACAACCCCATGCACCCGGAAAACTGCGAATCATTCGCATCTAGCAAGGCAATCGCAGTCCCGGTTTGCCGACGCCTCCCCCTCGCTTCCCCCTCTGGAAAACGGCGGGCAAGCGCCTCGGAACGATGCGCCATCCTATCGCGATCAAGGAAATGGTGCGCTTACAGGACTCGACAGCGGTGACTTTCCTATTTGAAATTAATGACCTTTTTTCGGCCACGGGGCCACGTGGCCCCAACGGGCCCCCCAAAAAATTCAGGCCTCGAACCTGCGCCGGTTGCCCGCTGCCAACTCTTTGAAGTCATTGGCTGTTTTTCGGCCCGATTCGGCTTCCAGCCCAGCCGATGCGGTCGGCATTTTCAAAGGCGGACTCATATAGCTCGATCTATGTCGTTGTTATTCAAAGTGATAAAGGTTGTGAAAAATGTATGCGCGGCATTGTGGCCCCCAAAATCGATGTGCTGGTATGCCACGCCGTCACGCCCAGACCGCTAGCTGATCGGGCGTGCCGTCTGGGCATTAAAAGTTGTTCGGCATGCCACGGATCATACATTTGGCGCAGCGAAATGGTATGTCCGTGTTATTGCCGGTGTTGGGCCTTTTCTAGAAACCTCTGAAGCCCAGCAACCGGCACAAGGGTAATTGCCCCGACCTTGACGATCTCGATCTCACCGTCTGCAATCAGCTCGTAGAGTTTCGATCGCCCGATGCCGGTCATGCGGCAGGCCTCCTTGATCCGAACCGTCAGCGGCTGGAGCTGGACATGGGTCACTGCTGCCCATCCTTCGCTTTGGTCGCGGCTAACAGCCGCGGCACGCCGCGATTGTTCGCGAGCCGGCGCGCGACCTGATCGATGAACTGCTGGTAGCGCTGCCGACCAAGCTGCCCGGTCTCCTGATCGAAAGGCGGCTGGTGCGCGGTCAGCGTGAGCTGATGCGCAACAAACAGATCGAGCATTTCGGCTATGGCGCCCAGCATGGCTTCGCTGCGCTGCGCGATCCGCTGCTGCCGGTCGAGCCGTGGCCCGAAGCGCTCGTCGATCTCGTTGCCGGCCTTGCGCTCCATCCAGGCGCGCAGGGCATCGGTCAGGATCGCGGTTTTCGACGTGCCGGGCTTTGACGCAAGGTCGTCCAATGCCCGTGACAAATCGTCGGGCAGATAGAATTGGTGGCGGATCTTGGCTGTCTGCATCGGACCACAATAGCTGCCGCTACCATCGTTGATGATGGTGCTGATGGGCGCTGTTGGGCTCCGCGTGGGGCGATCAGGAGACACCCAGCCCCCGGCTGCGGCCGATCGTCCAGCTGATCCCACCGGTCTCGCGCATGATGCCCGATACCTGCTTGCCGATCGCCTTCTCAAGCACCGGTCGCCAGGGCACGAGCGTGAAGTCACGGGCTTTCTCGATCAAGGCGTATTTCCCGTCGCCAATCTGGATCTGTCGGCGATAGATGCCCTCGACCGGCTGGCCGTGTTTTGCCTCGGCGAAGGGTATGCCCAGCTCCTCGCTCAACTGACCCGCCACCCGGCGCAGGTCTCGCTGCCGGAGCGTCGCCAGGAGATTGGCGCGCACGCGGATATTCTCGCCCTCGCCGTCGGCCAGTTGCTGCTCGACCAGCCATTGCCGCCGAAGGTCGAGCGCCTTGCGCACCTCCGCACCAAAACCCCGCCCCGTCGGTGTCGGGTTCGGAGCGGTAATCTCCCGATCGAGCCAAGTCACGCCATCATGCCGCGCAAGCTGGTCGACCGGCGTGGTAGACAGCGTCTCGATCGTGACCGGTTGGTCACGTAGCTTGCCGCGCTCCCAGGCTTCAACCCGCGCCAGGTGATCGGGCGCGATGGTCCAGCTTCCGTCGGGCCGGCGCTCGACGCCATCCGTGCCCCGGCGGAAGGCTTCGAGCCGGCGCACATGCGTCTCGGCAAAGGCTTCGGTCGCGGAAGAGTCATGTTCGAGATGCAGATCGACGCTGTAGCTGCCGCCATGCGCGGCGGCGATCTCGGCGACGGTACGATCGACCGGCCGCACGGTCACGGCGGCAGGCGCAATCCTGACGATGGCCCGTGTACTGGTGGCCGGGGCATCAATCCCGATATCGACATAATTGCTGAGACCATCGGCGCCATCGACGATCAGATAATGGCGGTCGGCAAACTCGTCGGCCAGGCCCCGCGCGACCACTTTGCCGATAATCGGGGCGGCTTCACCTCCGGCCGGATCATAGATGGTGTAATCGGCCGGTGATCGCTCGGGCGCGCGCTGCGTCATGGCGCGCTGCATCGTGCGGATGATGTCGCCACGCTCGCCCATTCGGCGCAGCGTTTGTTCAAGAGCGGCATCGAGCCGCCAGCTTCCGCGCCCCTCCTCGCTCGCCAGCCCCATCCGCCCGAGCGTCTGGAGCCGCCCGGCGCGCAGCGATTGCTCCACGCCCTCGGGATGGGCGGGACGGACCAGCCCGTCCTCGCCGACCGCCTGCAACAGACGCCGGTCGATCCCGGTGAAGCGCTCCTGCTCAACCTCGCGCAAATTGGTGCGCAGGATTTCTTGGTAGCTTCGCGGCCCCAGGTCGAGGTCGACCAGTTCGGCGGCACGAGTACGCAAACCCTGGGTCATATATTCGCGGGCGATGATCAGATCCTTGCCGCGATCATCCTTGCCGCGCACGATGACATGGGCATGGGGATGCCCCGTGTTGAAGTGATCGACTGCCACCCAGTCGAGCTTCGTTCCCAGGTCCTGCTCCGCCTGGGCCATCCAGCGGCGGACCAGTGGTTTCAGATCCTCATATTCGGCGCCATCCTCGGGGGCGACGATGAAGCGGAACTGGTGGCGATCGCCCTGCCCGCGTTCGAGGAAGGCTTTACCGTCGACGGTCTCGTCGCCCCGGCCATAGAGCTGGCCGCGCTCGCCATCGCGCGTGGTGCCGTCGCGCTGGAGATAGCGCAGGTGAGCGACCGCCGCGGCCTGGCCCTTGCCGGCGAGCTTGACGATGCGGGCTTTGACCACGACGCGCCGGCCAGTCCAGCCACCGCGCGAGGCGAGTATGCGCCCCACCCCAGAACCGCGCCCGATCCGTACGCCGGTAAAGCTACTCGCCTTCCTCTTCACCGTGCCGCCCGCGCGGTTGACCGCGCCGCGCATGCGGTGTGCGAACGGACGGTCACTTCCCAAACGGCCAAGCCAGAGTTCGAACGGATCGTCGGGCATCACAGGAACCTCACCAGGCAGGATCGCCGCGATGAGGTGATGACCGCGCTGCCGTTCAAGGTGCTCCATAGCTGGCACCGTCGCAGCGCCCGGCTCTGCGCGATTCCCGGCCGGCATGGCACTGGGGTGGAGGCAATTGCCGGTTCAGCCCCAGCTTATGCCTCCTCCTTAAACGACGTGCAGACGCCAGTTTCTGGGTCTCATGGAGGCACAGCTTTCAATCTTGCCATCCCACCCTCACCCCATTCTTGCACTATGTTCGCTATTTGTTCTGTTCTTCCTGCCCTGCCGAATCATGAAGAGGACCATGTCAGTGGGCGTTCAAATCGAAGCGATCGATGGTCACTCGTTGAGACTGACCGGTGATGTCGAGACGCTGCTCGACCTACCCGCGCGGGCGAAAACCGAAGAATTTTCGCTGGCGATTTCCGACGGCAGTCTGATCCGCGGCTACTATGATGCCGGCAGCAATGGCTGCCGATTTTCCATCGCCGTCGAGGGGGCCGCGATCATCAAAATCGCACGCGAAGATAGTGGCGATCGGCTCGAAATTGACTGGCGGATCGACTGGATTACGCTCGCCTGCGGCAGCGATACGCTGTGCCCGATCGATGCCGTTGACGCGCAGGATACAGGAGGACTCGTGCTCGACGTCGACGCGCAGGTGGCAGCCTAACGTGTCATCTGCTTATCGGCACAGCGCATCCCCAACATCTTGCATCTGGCGCGCGCAGAAGGAATCTATCCGACTGTGGGCGGACTTCGCCATGCATGTCAGGGCGTAGACCCTGTTTAGATTTTGAAGCCGCCCCATTCTGCGGAGAGTGGTCATGGCAACAGACAGCGGAGTTTGGGCAGGGCTCGACACCTCGACCCGAACGTTTCGCGTTTGCCTCATCGATCGGCAAGGCGAACTGATCAAGGAAGAGACGGTCCCCGCTTCGATCGATGATCTGGAGGAAGCCCTTGGCGGCTATGGCCCGCACATCGTCTCGATGTGTGCTGAGACGGGCACAACGTCGATGGACATAACCCGAAAGCTGAGAAATCGCGGATACAACGTGACAATATACAACCCTCGGCATGTCCACAATTTCATCCGCGTAAGATTGAATAAGACCGACGATAATGATGCCAGGGGATTGGCCGAAATCGCGCGAATTGGCGGAGAGTATTTACACCACTCCTACCTGAAATCGGTCGATCACATGTGCATCAGGAATCAAATCGTGGTGCGTGATTTGTTGATCAAGCATCGCAAGGGAATTGAGCGTGTGATGTTCAGCATCATGCACATGCATGGCGTGCGGGCAGCGGGTCGGATTTTCTCTGAAACCTCATTGCAGCGTGAAGTTCAGGGTTTGATTGAAACGATCAGCCTCGATTACGGAGACAACATCCGTAAGCAAATCCTGCCACTTCTCGAGCTTGCAATCGCGCTGCGGCGCATGGTGCGCCAGCTGAATTCGGAGCTCAGGCGCATCGCGCTAAGCGACCCGGTTTGTCGACGATTCCTGGAAATTCCTGGTGTTGGCGTCCTGAGCGCTCTCTCGTTTACCACCGCGATTGGCGAGCCACACCGCTTCCAACACGTGACCGATGTCGGCGCATTTCTGGGCCTGACACCACGTACTTGGCAGACCGGTAAGTACCGCCGTCGATTCGGCATTTCCAAGGCCGGAAGCCCCTTAACACGCAAGCATTTGTTCAGCGCCGCCAAAGCGATGCTCAATTCCCGTAAAGACGTCCCTTTAAAACAGTGGGCACTCAAACTTGCGAAACGGAGCAATCGCCGAAAGGCCATTGTGGCCCTATCCAGAAAACTGGCGATTTTGATGTTGGTAATGTGGAAAAATGGCACTTCCTATGAGCAACGCCCGGTGGTGACCATATGAGGCAGCGCGGGCAGCCGAAGACTCCGAAATTCGTCGAAAGGCTGACAACCTTGCATTAATTCGTGGAGCTCGGTGCTCATCGGAGAGCGAGCCATTTCTTGGCTCGCTCTCCGTCAAATTTAGCAAGCCGGGTGCTGAGAACGTGCAAGAGAACACGCGCCGACACCTTTAGCGATGATCGCCTGGACATTCGCACCGGCCACCCGGCAATGGACTCGTATCTCACACTATCCGCGCGCAACGCGCGGAAAGAAACGACCTAAGCCGCTTTGGCGAGGGTCTCGATTCGCATCTCGCAGGCTTCGCGCACCAGGGCCTGCAGCAGCGTCACCCGGGCCGCGATCCAAGCGAGTTGCTCGACGTTGATGCGATAGGACCGCGAATAGCGCGCCTTCACATAGGCGTCGCGCAGAAGCGCGTAATAGCGCTTCTCGAAGCGGGTTTCGCGTGGCCAAACAGCTTTGAGCGAGGGTTCCAGTTCCTCCGCCAAGTCACGTAGCCGGTTCAGATTGTGGGTCTTGGGACTGTACAGCGTCCGGACCAGAAATAGGCAGTGATAGAAGCGTTCGGTGGCCTGATGAAAGTCAAAGGCCGCTTCCTTTAAATAGCCTTTCGCGAGGTCTTCATTGGCTATTTCCAAACGGCGGCGCGCGCTCTCGAACCACTCATCAAAATAATCCTGCGTCTCTTGCAAGGCCTGCGCGGGAGACAGTGGCTGTGGGTCGGCGAAGGGATGGCCCGGCTCCTCGAACAGCACGATGCCGTCGCGCACGATGTCCATGAAGAAATAGCGGCCGAGCCTGAGCTTCTCGTTCACATCGTCGAGGCTGTGATAGATCAGGCTGACGGGCGTGCGCAGCACGGTGCCCGCCGACAAGTCGGCGAGAAGCTGGCTTTCGGTCTTCTCCCAGAATTCGGCGAGGTCAGTCAGATCGTCATGATTGACGACGACCAGCAGGTCATAGTCCGAGAAATAGCGCCCGACCGGATCTTCGATCCAGTCGCCGCGCGCATAGGAACCGAACAAAATGACCTTGAGCAGCTTGCCGTTGCGGAAGCGCGGCTGGGTACGCTGCGCGGTCGCGCGTGCGAACCAGGTGCGCACGATCTCGACCACGTGCGCCAGTTCGCGCTGCTTGCCGTCAGGCAGATGATCGAGGCCGGTCTTCATCGGAACAGTCCTAACTCGGCATGACACATTCGCCAACCGTGCCGCGCGCAGACGGCAAGATTGGCGGTGAAATCATCGCCTTTGTCGCCATTTCTGCCACCAATGCCGATGCGGTGGGGCTTCGCCATGCCGTAGATGGTAATTAAGCTTGCGCAGGGCGCGGACCATCTGGCACTCGACAGCTTTGACGGAAAGGCCGGTTACTTTCGCGATCTGATCATAGGACATGGCATCCAGCCGCACCGCCAGAAATATCTCGCGGCGGAGCTTGGGCATCGACAGCAACGCCGCTTCAAGTCGTACCAATAGTTCGGGATCGGGTGCCCCGCTTGGGATCGGATCGACCGGTTCGATCGATCGCTCCAGCGCGCGCCGGGCGCGCTGCGTCATGTCAGGTTCGGGGGTGTCGGTCATGGGATATCTCCCATACAACAAGAGACCGGCGCCCCGCAGACCGCCGGTCAATGAAGGTCACGCAGCCTGCGCCATGGGCGCGACATCGCTCCCGGCTGTGCCCGCCGGGGTCGTTGCCTCGGTCGTGCTGGCCGTCCGGTTGACGCTCGCGACGCCACCACGTTCGGTGTAGCTGGTCGCCGGGAACCGTAGCCAGCGCGGCACCCAGCCCTCAACCTTGGTGCGGCCATTGGTGCCGTCGAGGCAGTCGCGGATGATCTGGCGTTTGACCTTGCCGGTTTCCTTGATGTTGGCGTCGGCAATCTCCTTGCCCGCCACCTCGGCCAGCATCGCGTCGATAACCTCGCGGTCGCGAATGCCGTCGAGCAAGGCAGCATCGGCCTGCCAAACCTCTGCCATGTCGATGCCAAGCTGGATCCCCAGCGCATCGACAAGATCACTGCGGGCATCGAGCGTTTCGCCCATCACAACCGCCAATATGTCCATGACCGTCGCATCGTCGAGGGTGGACAGCTTGGCGAGCAGGCCGGTCAGCGTGCCGCCGCCCCGCGCGATGGTCGGGCTATCGGGATCATAGTCCAGCACCGCCAGGAGCTTGCGCCGCTGGGCATCGAACCGCGCCTCGGACAGGCTGTTCTCGACGCTCTCGACAATGGCATCGGACCCACGCTGCGTTTCGATCCTGACCGTCCAGAGGGATGATCCCGCAATCATATGCGCGACCGCGACGCGCAGGCAGATGCCGGGCATGGTGATCATCCGCGCCCTGACGGCGGCATGACGGTGCAGGTCGATGTAGCCCTGTTGGCTGCTGCTGATCTCGGGCCGCTTGGGAGTGTCGATGGGTTCGCCCCCTTCGGCCCTGCTCAGGACATGCTTCGCGAGCTTGCGCGCCTCCCTGACGGTCACATAGCCCTCATGGAAGGCAACGTCACCGCGCGCACTGACGACGACATAAACCTTGCCGCCCTTGCGCTTCGGGCAACGCTCATGCTCCCAGCTGTGGAACGGCTCACCCTCCGGCAGCAGGACGACATCGCTCCACCCCGCCTCGCGATAGGTCTCGACGCGGGCCTCGATCGCTTCATTCTGCGCGGTCCAGAAGGCCGCGACATCGGCGAAATAGCGATCCTCGCCGAACAGGTCGGAGACGATACCGCCGCTGTAGCCATCGACATCGAACAATGCGGCACTGACCGGGATCGACACACCGCCGAACACCCACGCCTTCAGGGAATGGCCAGTCGGACAATAGTTGTTCGGATCGTCAAGCAACGCCAGCCATTGCTGCTGCTGCGCCTTGGTCGCGAGGGTCAGGTGCCGCACGGTGGCCGCATCGATCTCACCGCGCCGGTAGTGGTTGCGAATGCGCGGGAGCAGGTTGCCCAGCGCGAGCGTCCGTTTCACCTGCAACTCGGTGAGGCCAAAGGTAGTCGCGATATGCTCGGGGGTTCGCCCTTCGCGCACCAATCGCGTGAAGCATTCCCAGCGGGTCGCTTCATCGGGATCGAGCCGAGCGATATTCTCGATCAGCGAGGCTTCGAGGGCCGCCGCGTCGTCGCCTGCTTCGATCACCGCGCAGGGCAATGCTTCTGCTTCGCCGGTTTCCTGCGCCACCGCCAGCGCGGCCTGATAGCGCCGCTTGCCCGCGACAATCTCATAGGTGTCCGGTGTGCCGTTATGTCGCACGATGAGCGGGACCAGCACGCCGCGTGCGCGCACCGAGGGCAGGATGTTGGAAAGGTCGGCCTTGCCCTTGCCGCGTATGTTGGCAACCGAAACGGCGAGGTTGGCGATGTCGATATGCCTGAGTTCCATGGTCTTCACTCCTTCAAACCGCCGCAACCGGCGCCGGAATGGCGGGTGGGCGGCAGGAGCGAACCGGCAGGCCCGCCGACAGAGCCGGGGTGCATCCGCAGGACCGGAACGCAGTGGAGGACTCGGCGAAGCCGAGTTGCGGCCCGGCGCGGCGGGCCTAAAGGGCAGCGACGCCCACCCGCCAGATCGACGCCGCCAGGCCAACGCCGCCCCGCCGTGAAACGCCAACGGCGTGAAACGCCAACGATCTTTTCGAATTTCGGTCTGACTGTGATCGCCGACTTAACGGACATCCGGCCCGATCAACGGTGTGACTAGAAGCTGCCGTTTGAGAGGGCGGCCCTTCCCAGAGATCCGCCCACAGCGTTGATTGTTAATTAGGTGGATCAGGGATATCCCTTTACCCATGAACACGATTGGGAATTTATTGGCTTCGCTGGATGCGCGCCCTCTGACGGCAAGCTGGCCGTTGTACGAATGCGATTCCCATTTTGATCTAGGATTCCACTTTCCGTGGAATGATAGCGATGCGTTCTGCCCTTCTGCGAGCCATCACGCATTGGCTCACCAAGGAATAGGCGTGTGGGATTGCGACCTCGCAGACAATACACTGACGTGGTCGGACGGGGTCTACGAACAATTCGGTCTGCCTCGGGGGTAGTGCCGCTTCTCGGGAGACTGCCGTGTCACTGTATGAGGAAGGCTCGCGTGCCGCGATGGAGCGACTAAGGGCGTATGCCATTCAACATCGACGGGGCTTCACCCTCGACGTTGAGATACGCCCAGCGGATGGAGGAACCCGGCGGCTGCGACTTATCGCTGCGCCGATTTGCGTCAAGTCTCGGCCGGTAAGGCTGCGGGGTGTCAAAATCGATATCACATCATAGATCGGCGACTTCACTTTCCATTGCCCGGCCACGCCGACAAGCGGCCGCTCCCCGTCTCCGATTAGCATATCGAGAACTGCCATACGTTCAGGCACTCGCCGATGACAGCAACTGGGCCGCTAGCGGACTGGCAGGTCTCGAGAAGAACTTCGGGATAGCTGCCGTTCACGCGCGCCGATCTGATTGGTCTGCTTGCGCCTTAATAGCGGACGATCGTCGGGCCTTTCCGGTTTCCGAAAGCGGACAGTCGGCTTTCAGTCGCGGCCGAGGCAGCTTGGCGTCAGCATTGGGTGGAAGGTGGACGCTAGAAGCCAGCCTTCAAAAGGGTCTTTCGAAGACGCTGATCATCCTAAGGGAGAGCAGAAGCCCGTCGGTGCGGGGGGATTGCAAATCTTCCGGGCGGCAGCCGACGGCGATCGCCGGCCTGGCCACTGGTCGATCTAGCCGAGCGCGCGACGGATGAATTCCGTCGCGGCGTTGAGGCCGTCCTGGCCGACGCTGTGCCCGACCCCTTGCGAAACCTGGGTCTCGACCGCGACCCCGGTAGCGGTCAGCGCGGTCTCGGCGAGCTCCATCGAATGGAATGGCACGACGTCGTCCGCAGTGCCGTGGATCAGGAGCACTGGCGGGCGGCTGCGGATCTCGGGCTCCAGCCTGTCTGGCGCGACGAGCATCCCCGAGATTCCGACGATGCCGGCGACAGCTCGCGGCCGCCGCAGGCCGACATGGAGCGACATCATCGTGCCCTGGCTGAAGCCGACCAGGACGAGGCGATCGTCGGTGAGCCCGACCCTTTCGAGTTCGCTGGTGATGAACGCATCGAAGGCAGGGGTTACCGCCGCAGCGCCGGCGGCGCGCTCGGCCATCGAGAAGGTCTCGATCGGCCACCACTGATAGGCGGCCGCCATATGCGGCATCTGCGATGGGGCATGGGGCGCCACGAACGCCGCGTCCGGTAGGGCGGGCTGGATCATCTCGGCCAGCGCGATGAGGTCGTCGCCGTTGGAACCATAGCCGTGGACCAGGATGACGAGCGCGATCGGCTTCGAGCCGGACAGCGGAGGCAGGCGGGGGCCATCGAGCGGCACGATATTCCTTTCAGACGGGGCGGGATGATCAGGGCTCTCCTACACGCTAGCTCAGCATAATGTCGGAACGCAAAACGCGATGCTCCGGCTAGAAATCTGCCGCGCCTGCAAGAACATGGCTTGCTCGGATGGTCATTACAGAATTGAGTGCCGAAACGACCTGGACCTCGGCTAGCCGAGCACAAGGCCGCAGACGCCACAATTTAGGTGAGAGAGTCGCATGGGGAACAAGCCGAAGATGAAAGCTACGCAGGCGATCGGCCACGTGTCGTCTATCGCGGCGCTGCGATCGTCAGCCATCGGGGGATCCGTCTCTTTCGGTATAGAGGATGCTGGGCTTCCCGCGATTGACGCTCTCCAAGCAAATTGGATGGCTCAGCTGGATGGCTTCGCCTTCTGGCGCGCCGCAAGCGATGGGACCTATCGTCCCGACAGAGGCCTCTGGCTCCCTCAGCGGCGGGCGGTCGCCTTCGCGCATGCCTATTTGGCGGCCTGGGACACCGGCGCTGCCGCGGAGCAGGCCGCTCTCGTCAAAATGCCGACCGGAACAGGTAAATCCGCGGTGATCGCAACTTTGGCCTGTGCCTCACCACGGGTGAAGAAGGTCCTCATTCTGACGCCCCGCGAAGGGTTGGTCAGCCAGATGCGCCTCGATCTGTCCTTCCGATTTTGGGGCAAGGCCTTTGGGGCGGTCTACGACGGGGAGGCTTTGCGCGAAGGCGTTGATCAGACAGAAATCGAGCGCGTCGGGAAGGCGGTAGCGGGTGGCAAGATCGCTCCAGCGCGCGCCCTCGAGGCGGCGCAATATGGCAAAATCATCAACGACGCAGAGGCCGGCAAGGATCGGCAGATCCTGGTAGGCACATTCAACGCCTTGCATCGCGTGTTGGGTCTCGAGCCGCCACCGCACCGCGACTTCCACGGCCGCAACGCGCCCGAACCGGCGGCAAGCCTGAGCGGATTGCCGGGAGGCCCCGATGCCCTGCGAGATCTTCTGGCCGAGGTCGACCTCGTAATCGTCGACGAAGGCCATTACGAGCCTGCCTATGCATGGTCGCAGGCCGTTCGCGCCCTTGGTTGCCCGACGATCATCTTCTCTGCGACGCCCTATCGGAATGACTATAAATATTTCAAGATCGACGGAAGTTTCGTCTTCAACCTGCCGTGGGACGAGGCTGTCGGCCAGCGCCTGATCCGCGACGTTCGCGTGGAGCCCCCGTTGGCTGTCACGGGTGCCGCACCGGCAAACCCGACGCGCGAAGCGTTGTTCGTCCACCAGTTTCGTAAGACGTTCGCGGCAATACCCGAAGGCAAGAAGGTGATCGTGCATGCCGCGACCTTCAAGTCGCTCGCCGCCCTTCAACGTGCCTTTTACGAGATGCTGGGGCAACCGGCGGCACTCATCCACGATGTCGCGACCAAAGGCGGCAACGCCAAGCTCGGCCTCGATGGCCTCGCCGAAACCGCCGTCGAACAACTCAAATCGCTGCGCTTCGAGAAGGTCCGGGTCGCGGTCAAGGACCAGCAGGCCAAGACCACCCGGATCTGGCTCCACCAATATAAGCTGCTCGAGGGCATCGACGATCCCAGCGTCGTCGAGATCTGGCTCCTCGATCCCTTCGGTTCCGCCCGGCAGCTCGTCCAGCAGATCGGTCGCGCCACCCGCTTGCCCGACCTGCACGACGCGACAGGCCAGTACGCTATCGTCCGCGGCAGCACCGGGAGGATCGATCGATATGTCGGTGCGCCGACCGTGCACGAGCAGATCGGCGAGCGCTGGCAGAATTACCTCGCTTATGAGCGATATGCGGCAAGCGAGGTCGACATGGCCTTCCGGGCCGAAACCCAGTTGCTGGCAAGCGTCAAGCGTGCCGCCCCGGCAGTCCAATATATAGCGCGGGAGTTTCGGGGCGGGCATCTGCTCGACGAGACCCCGACAATGGCCGCCTTCATCCTGCCGCGCCGTGCGAGCGTGCATGTTCTCGAGGGCATGCCGAAGAGCGTGAAGACGGAGACGCTGGACGGGCTGGCCGCGGCGTTTCGCGAAGCGATGCTGCTCGAGGAGCGCTTCGATATTTCGGAGGTCTCACCACCCGCCGGCCTCGAGGTCGACTATGCCGATGTGCGGATGATCCGGTACCTGCTGTGGGGCAATTCGCGCTATCTCGCACACCACCACATCCCCGAATGGCGGCTCGGCGTGGCCGTCATCGCGCGGGCTGGCCCCCATATCTTCCTCCTCGATACCGAGGGCGTGCCGATCGACAAGTCCCGCCTCAAACTGCTGGCGCCTCCGACCGAGGATTTACGCCGGCTCTTCCCTGACACCAAGAGCGACGCCGCGCTCCGCACGCGGATCGTCGAGACCGCGGCCGCAGGCCTGGATCTGGGCGAGCGCGGCCTCCGGTCGCTGCGCGTTCGGCGGCATGCGATGGAAACCGGCTATTTCGATCTGGCCGAAGCCAGCCAGGTACCGACGTCGATCAGCGGGATCGCACCGCATGACGGCGGCACCGCGCGCCGGCGACTGTCGCTGGGGACGTCGAGCGTGGCTGACAGCAGTTATGCCTATCTGGCCGTAGACAAATGGCTCGCATGGGTGCGCGTGATCTCGGCGGCGATGACCGCAGACGCGACGAAGCCGCACCAATATTTCAGCCGTTTCGCGCGCGAGGTGCCGCCGCCGTCATCCGGAGACGGCAAGGCCAAATCGATCCTGCTCGATCTGTGGGGGGTCGTCGATGAGGTCGCCAGCGAAGAGGCTGATGCTAAGGGCTGGGACGAGAACAAGCTCAAGGCCCTGCTTGATCACGACACCTGCTGCGAGGTCAAGGACGTCGTCGACGATGAAGGCAATGTGATCGGCCAGGCGTTCGAGTTCGGACCATATCGGCTTGCGATCGAATATGTTTACCGCGGTACCACGCCACCGCGGGGCCGATACAAGATCGAGGGTGAGAAGCTCGATCAAGCTGTGACCGGGGGCGAGACCGCCAAGGATGCCGGCGTCGAGCTGCACGAGGATGATCGTGAGTTCGGTCGCAAGCTGCCAACCTCGTTGATCCGGATCATCAACCAGCAGCAGTCGTTTCGTGTCATTCCGGCAAGCGGTGACTGCGTCTACTCGACAGGTCATTTCTACAAGCCCGAGCTCAACCAGTCGATGCTCGAGATTCTGGAAGGGTCGGCGCATACCAAGACTGTCCTCAGCGAGAAGGGGGACACGCGCGTCAAGGATGCGGCGAAATGGAACACGCAGACGTTGTTCGGACTGGTTTTTGGGTGGCTCGACGGAAGCCTTCCCAAACCGGCCGAGCAGTTCGGCATCGATCTGATCGCTTCGCAGGTGATCATCTGCGACGACAGCACTGTCGAGACCGCTGACTTCTATGCGGTCGACCCAGTCGCCCGGCGCGTGATGCTCATCCACGCCAAAGCGTCAGAAACCCGCAATCCCGAAGCTGCGGCAGGCAAATTGCAGGACGTCACCCGCCAGGCCCAGGCGAGCCTTGCCTTCGCGGGTTCTGCGGGGGTGGGCCTCGCGAAGCCGTCAGGCTGGGATGATGACTGGTCCGTCAAGTTAAAGGATGCCCCGAGCAAGCCTGTTGTGAAACAATCCCGTCTCCTCAAAGGATCGCTGACGATCGACGAAGCCCATAAGACGCTGGCAGCCGCGCTGGCGGACCCGTCCTATCGCAAGGAGGTGATCATGATGACCAGCGGCCTTCTCAGCGCCGATGCGGCGAAGAAGGCCTTTACCCGGCGGAGCACTCAGGATCTCCAATTCCTCTATTTCCTGGCCGGCGCCCGGACCGCCTTCGATCGCGCCGGGGTGCGATATCGCATCATCTGCAACCCTTGACGGGCACCTATCCCAAGCTCGCATCGGCGAAAATCCTGTTCGGCGACCGCAAGCGCCTCGCGATTGATGATCTGCCTCATTCGCTGTTCGAGGAATGTGATGAGATCGAAACCATGCGAAATCGCCTGATCCATGACGGTCTACTCGACGACATGCCCAACGCCTTTGAGGTCTGGACAGCGGGTGCCGTGACTGAGTGCTTTCTTCTCCTGCCCGACAGGACCGGCCGGCGCCTTGATCGCTATAAGGGACGGAGCCTGTTCTATGGCCGCGAGACAAGATCAATCTGCGCCTGCCGACACTGATCTCGACGTTCAATGCGCGGATGGTCGTCACCTTGAAGGACATCCACCGCTCTTTGATTCAGCGCGGCGCGGTTCGTGACGAATAGCGACAACTCGGTTTCGGACGCTATTGTCCGTTCGACGCTGTGCGTCGCTCTTTTCGTATCGCGCGGGTCTGATATAGCAATGCCGCAAAGGGGGGCCGGGTCTGCGGCGCCGATGGACGGTGGGCCCGGAGTGATGCATGCGCGGTAAACAGCCAACCGTAGCCAGCTTGTTCGCCGGATGCGGCGGATTTGATCTGGGTTTCAAGTCGGAAGGCTTCCGCCCCGTCGCGGCCTTCGACATCGACCCGATCGCCGTCGGCACGTTCAACGCAAATATCGTCGATGTCGCGAGGGTGTGCGACCTCTCGGATACCACGCCGCAAATATCGGCGGACGTCCTTCTCGCCGGATCGCCCTGCCAAGGATTTTCGACCGCTGGCAAGCGCGCGCTGGAGGATCCGCGCAACAATCTCCTGGTTCGCGCGGGCGAAATTGCCCTGACCGTCCGGCCAAAGGTCTTTGTGCTGGAAAATGTGCCGGCGGCGATTTCTGGCCGCCATGGCAGCCGTTGGGAGCAGGTCGAGGCGATGCTCCGCGCGGGCGGATATATGGTTGAGCGGATCGTCGCCGAGGGGCCGGCGAGCGGCGTTCCTCAATTGCGCAAGCGCTTATTCCTGCTGGCCTGGCGGGGCGATATTCCCGTGCGGTGCGATCTACCGCCGCGGGCGAGCCCTCCGCTCCTAGAGACGATTGGCGGGATTGGCGACGCCTCGGGCCATGATCCGCTACCGTTCAGGCGTGGCTCGCGGGAAGCGCATATCGCGGCGAGGATCGGACCGGGTCAGAAACTGTGCAATGTCCGCATCAGTCCAGCGGCCGTCCACACCTGGGATATTCCGGAGGTCTTTGGCGCCATAACCCCAAGCGAAAGAAGCGTGCTTGAGGCGATCGTGCGCCTGCGGCGCCGCGACCGGCGACGCGATTTCGGTGATGCCGACCCGGTTGAGATCGAGCGCATCTGTTCGCATCTCGGAAGCTGTTGCCATGCCGAGGTGGAGCGCCTCATCTCGCTCAATTATCTCCGGTGGGTAGGCCACTATATCGATCTGAAACATACCTATAATGGTAAATTCCGACGTCTGTCGCTCGATGGCCCATCGCCAACCGTCGATACCCATTTCGGCGATCCGGCGCTCTTCCTGCATCCACGCGAGCATCGCGGGCTGACGCCCCGCGAGGCGGCGCGGATACAAGGATTTCATGACGGGTTCGACTTTGGTGACGTCAAGGCGCGCGCCTTCCGCCTGATCGGCAACGCTGTCCCTCCCCCCATGGCAGGGCGACTCGCGCATTTTGTGCGCAACGCGCTCCTGCCGGTGGCAGCATGAGCGACCGGCTCCGCACGCTTCTCGCCCGCTGGGGGCTCCATGATTGGGCCGAGGGCGAAGAAGCCCTGCTCGACCTGGAGTCCGTGTTATACTTGGGACGCCGGGTGTGGGACGATTATGAACCCGCGCAGTTCGACCGCTTCGAAAATCGGCTGGATCGCTGGCTGCACAACGTCGATGACGAGCATGACCGGCTCACCCTTTTTCGACTGCTCGAAAGACTGTTCTTCGTTGGCCGGCCCGAATTTGAATCGCTGTGTCGCGCGGCCTTTCATGGCCCCGTTACGCGCTGGCTTGTCGACCAGTGCGATATCGACATCGCCGATGCGGCGGCGGGCGATCAGATCGGGACGGCCGTCGAACGGACATGGTTCTGTCCCGCGACCGACAGCATGCGGATCAACGCCTTTTTGAAGGTCAACGGGCTCACGGGAAAATCTCACCGGCCCGAATGGCGGTCGTTGTGCAAATTCGGCGATGTCGACAAAATAAAGAGCTATCTTAAAGTCGAAGATGTGCAACGCCTCGTGCTGCTCGAGGATTTTGTCGGAAGCGGCACTCAAATGGGGAGCGTGTTGCGCTTCGTCGCCAACAATTTTCCCGACATTCCGGTCCTCGCCTGCCCCCTTGTGGTCTGCCCTAAGGGCGACGCGGTCTGCGACAAGATCATGACCGACCATGCCATGATCAGCTATGAACCGGCGCTCAGGATCGCCGCCGACACGCTCATCGCCGCCGATCCCGTAGCCGACGAGGCGCCGTTATATGGTAAGGTGCGCGACCTGACGCTGCGCGTGAAGGCCCGTCTCAGCCCGACCGAACCGGATGCCGCCTCGCAACGCCACCATGGTTATAAAGGAACCGGCGCGGTCGTCGCGCTCTATTCCAACTGCCCGAACAACTCGCTGCCGATCCTCTGGGATGCTACCGATGGCTGGAAACCACTTTTCCCGCGGCTGAAGCGCGCATGACGATGCAGATCAATCCCTTTTTCGAGGTCTATGTCGGCGACCGCCTGACTAGCAGCGAGTTCGTCGGAATTTTCAGTCCCTTTCTCGTGGAACATGCGCAGGCGCTATTCCTGCCCGGCAACGTCGTCGTGAAGGGCATACAGGGGAGCGGCAAGAGCATGCTCCTGACCTTGCTCAAGGCAGAAGTCCGTCGCGAATATGGGCGGGCAATGGCACCTTTTCCTGTCCAGGGCGCAACCGGCGACTTCATCGGCGCCGGCATCAACCTCGCGCACGATAACGCTATGGATTTCGGATATCGGCGGCTCACCGACGATCCGGAAGAGAATGCGCTGCTCTTCGCGGATTTCGTCAATCACCATATCCTGCTCGACCTGTTCGAAGCGCTTCGCAAGCTCTCTGAGCCGGGCCGCGAGATCAAACATTACCCGGTCGTATCACTCAATCCCGAGCGGACGCACGATTTCGCGCAGCGCGTCCAGGCACATCCGGTGTTTCAGGGATTTCTGGCCGGCTGCGCGACGATCGCGGAGATCGAGGCGCGGATGCGGCACCGGATCAACGCCTATGTGCGCTATCTGCACCGGAACGATCGCCAACTCGACGATGACGTCCGCGCGACGAAGACCGACATGGGCACACCGATTTCGACCATCGTCGCCGAACTCAAACGGGCCGGCATCATCGCCGAAAAGCTGCCCGTCTTCATCCATATTGACCAATATGAGGAACTCGCCAACATCGCGTCACCCGACGAGCGGACGCCCGATTATCGCGCGGTAATAAATCGGGCCTTGGCCCGCCGCGACCCCGCCATCTCCTACCGGATCGGCACGCGCGGCCACGCCTGGCGCGACCATGGCCGTATCCTTGGAACGACCGCGCGGCTCGAGGAGGAACGGGACTATAAGTTCGTTGACCTCGATCTGCTGCTAAAGCGCCCGGAAAATCCCAAGACCTATATTTTCCCGAACTTCGTCGCCGATGTCTTCGCACGGCGGTTGCGGCATGTCGGATTGGCGTCGGACGACGCGAAAGGCGACAAGCTTCTGGGTATTATCTTCGGTAACGGCATCGCGCCCCAGGAAAAGGCGCGCCGCTATGGCGGGCGGAACCCGGGACGCGCCGTCAAGGTCGATCCGGACTGGCCCGAACCATTTTCGGCGGCGCTCAGGGAAATAGTCAATGGCGAGCCTCTCGACGCGCGGCTGCTGGAGGCCAGGGCGCTGCAGCGGATCGACCGGACGGCACCCCGGGCAACCCGATTGCTGCCCGCCGAACTGACGATGGCCATCCGCGACGATGTCGAACGCGAATGGTGGCGCAAGGAACGGGTCGAACTGGCCCTCGTCCAGATTGCTGGGCGCTGCCAGGAGCGGCCGATCTGGTCGGGCAAATCCGAGGTCATTGAGCTGAGCGGCGGCAATATCCTGACGTTCCTCAACATCTGTCAGAATATCTGGGACACGAACAACCAATTGGGCCGCCGCAGCCGCGACACGGGGCTGGCGCGGATCGAGGACGACCTGCAGGCCATCGGGATACTGAAAGCCAGCGAATATTGGCTGCGCAAGATCCTGCGCGAGACCGGGCGCAGCGGCGACCGTAGCCGTTTCGTCCAGCTGCTGGGAACCTTTCTCGCAAGGCGGCTTCATGCCGACCGGCAAATGAGCAATCCTGGTCACAACGGCTTTTCGGTTCCGGACGACGAACTCGCCGCTCCCGACTTCGCCTTTGTCCAGGACCTGCTGTGGGAGATGGTAGATTATGGAAGCTTGGTGGCATCGAGCCACACCACCAAGGAGAAGGACCGACTAGCGCGGACGAAATTCTATTTGAATCCGGTGCTGTGCCCGCATTTCCGCATCCACTATAAGCGGCTGAAGGAGCCGATCTACGTCCATGCCGCCGAGGTGGCCGGCTGGATGGCCGAGGCGAAACTGCCGGTGCCCGAAGGCATTCGACAAAGCCGGCCGAATGGCGATCCCGCCCCGCTGCCGCTGTTCGAGGCCTGAACAATGCAGCCCTTTCGGCCCTGGGGACAAATCGACTGGCTGCTCGGCCGTCTCGAAGGTAAAGCTTGGTCGATGGTCGGCTGCTGCGGGACGGAGAAGCGCAGCATCAGCCTGGCCAGACATTTGGGACGGGCCGCGCTCGACCAAGTCCGCATGGTCGAAATCCACGACCCGCAGCCGCTCGATCGAGCTGCGGTAGAAGAGCGTCTGGCCGAGAACCGGGCGGCGCTCGCCGCCGCAGGTTATGCTGCGGAAGAGATCAAACCGGCACCGCTCGTCGCCGACCTGGACATGATCACGGGCATCGTCGCCGGACTCGTCGAGGCGGGGAGTACAAGCCTGCTCATCGACCTGACGTCCCTACCGAAACATTGGTTTTTCCCACTCATCCGTGCGGCGCTTGCCGAAGCAGCGATAGAGGACGTGATCGCCTGCTACACGGCGGGGGTTGGATATGCGGCGACCTTGTCGGAAAATATCTCCCCGCTTCGAGTCCTGCCGAGCTTCGCTGGAGATGCCGCGCGCGACCGCCACGGATCGCTGATCATCGGTATCGGCTTCGAGCCAACCGGCCTCGATGCCTTGCTCGCGGAGCAGGCGTCGGATGCGATCCGGCTGATCTTCCCCTTCCCGCCGGGTCCGCCCGGGCATCATCGAAATTGGATGTTCGTGAAGCATATCGAGGAGCTCACCTCGAAAAATCAGATCGATCCCCCGGACCGGGTCCACATCCACATGTATGATTGCTCCCAGATCTTCGACGCGTTGTGCGAGATGACCGATGGCGGGACGATCAGTTCGGCGATCGCCCCTTATGGTCCGAAAACGGTGTCGCTTGCCATGTGCCTGTTCGCGTTGGCGGTCGAAGCAGCGGAAAAGCCGGCGGTTCCAGTCTATTATGCCCAGCCCTTGCGCTATGCCCTCGACTATACGGCGGACGCGGCGATGCGTGGCGACTCACCCGACGCCGTCGGCTATTGCCTACGGCTTGCCGGTCGAGATCTCTACCGCGTTGCATGACGCCAGTTGTTTCCTATATGTTCCAATTTCCAAGAGTCGCATCTCGCCGATCCCATAATGGAGATTAGCAGCTGCGCAGCGTGTGAAGGATCTAGAATGACTAGCGGAACGCCCGAAGCCGAGATTATGGCGGCGCGCGCGCATATGAGCGAAACTCGGCGTCCCACGGTTGCCGCGCTTGAGGCAATCCTCCAGACCGAGCATCCGGTCCTCGATCACGGCTTCGTCAGGGTCATCGATTATATGGGCGACGATGCTGCGATCGTGCAGGCCGCGAGAGTGTCCTATGGACGCGGCACCAAAAAGGTGAGCGAGGATCGGGCGCTGATCCGCTATCTAATGCGTCACTGGCATTCGACCCCCTTCGAAATGTGCGAGATTAAGCTGCATGTGAAGTTGCCGATCTTTGTCGCGCGGCAATGGGTCCGACATCGCACCGCCAACATCAACGAATATTCGGCGCGCTACTCGATCCTCGATCGGGAATTCTACACTCCCTCCCCAGACCAACTCGCGTCGCAGACGACGACCAACCGCCAGGGTCGAGGCGCCGTGCTTGACGAGGAACAGGCAGCGCATGTGCTCCATCTGCTGCGGGACGATGCCCAGCGGTCCTACGCCACCTATCGCTGGCTGCTCAATGAGCCCGACGATCCGGACCATGATGCCAACCGGACGGGGCTGACGCGCGAACTCGGCCGGATCGGGCTCAGCCTATCAACCTATACGCAATGGTATTGGAAGACCGATCTTCACAATCTCTTTGGATTTTTGCGGTTGCGCGCGGATCCGCATGCCCAGTTTGAAATTCGCGCGTATGCCGAGCTCATAAGGGACATAGTCCGGCAGTGGGTGCCGGCCAGCTATGAAGCGTTCGACGACTATCGAATGAACGCGGTCTCGCTGTCAGCCGCTGAGGCGGATGTTGTGCGTCAGGCTCTAGCGGGCACCGCCTTGACGCGCCCGGCCAATATTTCGGCGCGGGAATGGTCGGAGTTCGTGACGCGATTTGACATAACTGCAACCTAATAGCGGTCATATAGGTGCCGCGTGATCGACGTCCGCTTTTGCCCCCTTCTTGTCCAAGAGCAGACTGTCCGGACTGTCCCAAAGTTGGTCGTTTACGGCGCGACCGTCGTCAGATGAACCAAGGGCAGCTTTTAGGCTTGCCTGGTTGATGGCTGAATGGCCGATATGAAGGCGCGTTGCCGACCGGCAGCTTATGCCAAAACGGCCCTTCCGCTTTTGGGCCGTTAGCTGACCGGCAGCATTGAGGGCGCAAACGTCAGAGAGCAGACGAACACCGTTTAGAGGTCGAGGGACGCCCCGTTCTGCCGGAGCCAATCCTTCCTCTCTCGGTATCGCGGCATGACCTTGTCCACCTCGTTCCAAAATGCGTCCGAATGATCGCGGTGCCGCAAATGGCAGAGTTCATGGACGACGATATAGTCGATCACCGTTTGTGGTGCCATGAGGGTCTTCCAGTGGAAATTGAGCGCCCCGCCACCACCGCATGATGCCCAGTGATACCCAAGTTCCTTGACGGCCACCTGGCCCGGTTCGACACCGACGCAGGGCGCGAGTTGCCGAACGCGTTCGGTGAAGATCTGCATGCCCTTCCTCGCGTAGAAGTCACGGAAAGCTTTTCTTGCCGCAGCCGCGCCCTCGCGAGCGACAAATGTTTCCGACAACTCCCAACGCCCGTTCTTTAGGCGTAGCGGCACATCCAAGTCTTCAATGAATTTGAGCCGATACGAACGCCCGAGATAAGCGAATCCCTGACCCTGAACCAGTGGGCGATGACGGCGGCTTGAGTTGAGGTCCTCCCATTCCGCCAGTGAGCGGTGGACCCACAAAGCGCGCTCGGCGACGGCTTCGCGGACTCTTTCGTCGTCTATGCAGTTAGGCGCACGCACGATCACATCGCCGGAGCGTTCGATCACGATATCCGCGGTCTTCCGGTCGCTGCGTATCAGCGTGAACTCTATATCTTGCGCACACATTTTCATGCCCGCAACAGCTCCACGTGCCGCTTCTCCGCCAGCTTCACTAATTCCACGGCAATTCGCTGGTGTCGGTCCTGAACAACGCCAACGCCCGACACCATCAATTCCGTGTCGATGTTGGCACGCAGTCGCCGAACCCGATCGGGCTTCCGCCAAAAGTCGACGATCACGATGGCTTCGCGGATGATGGAAACCAGTCTTGCCAAGAGTGCATCGACCATCGCAGAATCTTCCAGCGAGAGCGTCGCTCCGTCACCAATCAAATCAAACAGGTTATCCCGGAAAACCATAACCTCAGCGGATTGCGCCGCGATAACTTTAGCACGGCCGGAGCGGATTTCGGCCCGCAGTTCCACGTAGGCTTCGGTCAGGATTTTCCAGTCTTCGCCATGCTTGGCGATCAGCGAGTCGAGCTTCTCGCTCATTCGCTTGAAGAACGCCGGGTCCTCGTCGAAGTGAATGGTGCAGTGCTTACGGATGGCGTGTTCCATCTCGCTGGCCTTGGCACGCGTGCTCCCCTGAGCGTGCCCCGTCACTCGCTTGACGAAGTCGGGGTCGAGCAGCTCCACCGGCGGAATCTGCGGATCGATTCCCAGTTCGATCAGATGCTGATTGATCAGCGCCGCAACCTTCTGGCCCACACCGGCAAAGTCGATGGAATCATCCTTGAACCGCTCCTTGGTCATGCGCATCAAATAGCCGAGCCGCCGCGCCGGGCCGCGATACCGCTGGGCGCCGGCACCCGGCAGGACTAAATCTAGGCTCATCAGGAATTTCTTGAGATAAACTTCAAAATCCGCGCGCGCTTTGATGGCTTCCAGTGCGTCGATGGCCTTATGGACGACGCGCACGTCATCGTCGGGACTGGACATCGTGCCGGTCACGAACGCCTCGATGTCAGGCACACCAAGCCCCTGAAAATGCTGGAGCAGGCGGCGATAGCGTTCCTCCAGAATCGGTAGCTCGGACGTCAGGTTCTTGAAGCCGGCGTTGAGATCTTCGGCATCTTCGTCGGCGTAGATCTTCAGCGCGTCGGTCAAATGGTTGGCGAGCCCGATATAGTCGACGATGAAGCCGCGCTGCTTGCCCTGCGTCACCCGGTTAACGCGGGCAATGGCCTGGAGGAGGTTATGCTCCTTCAGCCGTTTGTCGATGTACATCACCTGCTCGACCGGCGCGTCGAAGCCAGTCAGGAGCATGTCGCAGACGACGAGAAAGGCCACTCCGGTGTTCGCCTTGTCATACGCGTCCAGGTTGAATGGCTGGCAGAAGCTTTCGACTGCGTTCAGTTCCTTGGCGTCCCGGCGCGCTGCGATGATCTCCGCGGCTTCGTTGGTCGCGTCGGATGAGACGACCACCGCCACCTTTAGAAAGGCGATTCGGCGGATCAAATCGTCGTCCGGCGCGGCCTTTGCCCGCTCGGTCGCCAATCGCTCCTGCAAGGCTTGGCGCAACGCCCGCTGATACCGCACGGCAGCAAGCTTCGACTGGCACACCACCTGCGCCTTGAAGCCATTGGGCAGGATATTGTCGATATAATGCCCGACCAGGTCGCGAGCGATGGCGCCGATGCGGCTTTCGGCCTCCAGAATGTCGCCGGTCGCGCCGTATTTCTTCTTGATCGCGAGCAGATCTTCGGGCGTCCGCTCTTCGAACAAGTCCTCGAAAGCCTGATCGAATTCCGCCTTGTCGCGAAGCGCGGTGTTGGCGGTGCGGCCTTCGTAGAGAATCTGCAGGGTCGCCCCGTCCTCCACCGCGTCCATCAGCTTGTAGGTATCGATATACTCGCCGAAGCGCTTGACGGTTCGGCGTCCGCCATGGCGCTCGGTCTTGAGCGGGGTGCCGGTGAAGGCGATCCGGGCGGCATTAGGGAAGGCCTCGAAGAGATTGTCGCCCATGTCGCTGCCCTGGGTACGATGCGCTTCATCCACCATGATCAGAATCCGCGGAGACGCGTTGACCACGCCAAAGCTTTCCGCGCTGGGCGGCGGGGCATAGCGGCCCAGCTTTTCGCGAAAGCTGTCGGGCAGGTCGTCCTTCGCCTCGACGAATTTGTGGACCATCACCATGTTCACGTCGGAGGCGAGCGAGGCGAGCACGTCGCGCACCGCGGCCCGGCTCTCCACCAGATTGATCTTGCCGCCGATCAGTCGCGCGGTGGCGGATAGCTGGTCCTCAAGGTCCGCCCGGTCCACCACCATGACGATCTTGATGTCGTTGAGGTCGCGCGACGCGCGCAGCATCCGCCCGACGAAGACCATGGTCAGCGACTTGCCCGAACCCTGCGTGTGCCAGATCACCCCGCTGCGCTCCGCCGGCGTTTCGCCGGTGCGCAGGCGCTCAACGATGCGTCGCGCAGCGCGATGCTGCTGGTATCGGGCGAGCACCTTCACGCGCTTGCCGCTCTCGGTATCCTTAAATACCGAGCAGGTGCGCAGCATGTCGAGCAGGCAGTGCGGGTTGAGCAGGCCTTGGACCAGTTCCTCCTGCGCGCGGATCGCGCCGAGCGGCGGGGCGATCGTGGCGTACCGGTCCGGCCAAATATCGCGCCAGCTGTAGAAATGCTCGGGCGCGCTGGTGATGCTGCCGAACTCGGCCGCCTCGCCGCAGGTGCGGATGACGGCGAGGTTGGGGTAGAATAGCCTAGGCTCGCCCTCGCGCAGACCGGCGCGCGCGGTTTCGGACCGGGCGTCGCGATAGCGTCGCAGCTGGACATAGGCTTCGTGCATCGGATTGGCGTTGTTGGCGTCACCGATCTTGGCCTCGATCACCACCAGCGGCAGCCCGTTCACAAACAGCACCACATCGGGGATGATGAAGCCCTTGACGCAGCCGGGGGTATCGACGCGGAACTGATTGATCGCGTGAAAGCTGTTGCGTTCGGGGTTGGCGAAATCGATCAGGCGGACGGTCGGGTCCTTTTCCCCCGTCACTTCGTTGCGATCGACCTGCGCCTTCATCAGCAGCGCCTGCACCGCCTCATTGGCTTCGAGCAGGCCCTTGCCGGGCTGGCGGAAGATCTCGTCGGTCAGCCCGGCGAGCTGCCGCTCTGTCAACCATTCGATGCCATCGGGCAAGGCATTGATCGCGCGGACGCTGTCGCGGAATATCCGCGGCAGGATCAGGTCGCGGAAGCTGGTGCGCAGCGATCGGGCCGGGTCCTGCGGGATCGTCTGGTTGCCCTGGTCGATCACCGTCCAGCCCAGCCCGGCGAGCTGGGTCAGCAGCGGCTTTTCCACATGGGCATATTCGCTCATGCGGCGGCGCTTTCGAGGAGCGGGGCGACGGAGACGTTGCCGGTGATCAGGTCTTGCATGAGACCGGCTTTTTGGAGGCGGAGCACCTGCAATTCTGCCGCTAATGCGCTTGATAACATGCGATGTGATTTCAGACGCATTGCAATCTCGGTTTGCTCGGCATCGGAAGGTGCGGGAGCGAGCATCGATTTGACGTCGCGCAAGTTGATCCCTTGAACGGCGTTTCCCAAGGTATTGTTCTTCAAGTACATCGCGGCTGAATGTGAGCACAGAAACTCGCGGAAGAAATCCGAACATCCGTGCTTTATGGCTAGCCTGGCTGTGTCCTGGGTGATGTTCGCTCCGGTCAGCTCGGCTGGTACAATGGCAGTGCGCCCAACTGTCCCGCGTATCGTGATAAGAAGATCGCCCTCCTTGAGGCGGGATCGCGCATATTCTGCGTCGATTTTGGGCGAGGTTCTAAGCAACCCACTTCGAATGATCTCGCCGCCACGTATGTCTCGCACCTTGATCACCGGTATTCCATCGGGGAAATCAGTACCAGGCATCAGGATGCCATAGGAAATAGGCCGATTCGGATCGACCAGCTTTTCGAACGGCAATGCGTCCCATCCCAACGGCAGCCAGCCGAGTTTAGTCTGGTGGTAGAGATGCGGTGCTTGATCGCGGGGTGGGCGCAGCTGTCCGTGATCGTTCACACCGCGCGTGAACAGGTCTTGCATCAGGCCGGCGCGCACTTGCTCCTGCTTGGCGATCAGCGCTTCCACCGCTTCGATCTGCATGTCGACCGCGCGCAAGATGCGAGCGATGTAATCTTGGCAATCTTCGTTTGCGGGAAATCGAATGACGATCTTTCCCAATTTATTCTTATTTAGCGTCGCGCCTTTGATCGCCGAGTCGGTGATGGCAGCCTTGGCCGCGCTTGGCAGTGAATAGAACAAAAATCCGGTTGAGATTTCACGTGACTTGGGTGTGATCGCGACGATCGCCTCGTTGGTGAACAGGTCGCAATCGGCAATAGCGACCTCTCCAATTGTGAGCTTGAAGGTCATCAGGACGGTGCCCCTCTTTACCTGCTTCACGTTGGAGCGCCTTACTCCGAGGTCGGTAATTCGTTCGCTCGTTTCGGCTAGGCGGCCAGCGCGCAGATCCGCGATCGAAACCCAAGGATAGCCATAGCCATTGACGTCCGCCCAATAGGCCGGGATGTCACGCGACGGCGTGCCGCCAATATCCATATTGACCAGTTCCCCGAGCGGCTTCTCGACCCACTCAGACATACCCCAGCGCCTCCAGATACCCATCCAGCTCCGCCGCCGCGGCGCGACGCTTTTGCTCGATATCCCTCACCGTCACCGCATATTTGTCGTGCAGCTTCTCGACCGCCGCCGTCACCGTCCGGCGGTCCGCATCCAGATAGGCGCGGTAGGTGGCGAACAGGGAATTGCGGAAGCGCAGCAGGATCTGCGCGCGCGCGGCGTCCGGCGTTATCTTAGCGCGGGCGGCGGCGACCAGCTCCTCGCGCCGCTTCTCCGCCACGCGTAGCTCAGCCTTTAGCGCCTTGGCCTCGTCTTCCAGCTTCTTATGCCGGGCAAGGCGGATCTCGGCATCGGCCAGCGTTTCGACGATCGCCTGGCCTTGCTGCGCCAGCGCGCGGACGGGTTCGGCAAAGTGCGATGTGCTGCGGGCCTTGCTTGCCGCCGCCGCCAGCGCATGAACGGCAACGAAATCGGGATCCCCCAGCTTGCCCAGCTTCGCCGCACCCTTCGGCAGCCGCAGTTCGGTGACGAGAGCGGGCGCTGCGCCCTGCGCCGCCTTTACCAGCGCTTTCAGTTCCGCGCCCTGGGCCTTGAGCAGCTCTTTCAGGTCCTTGACCTGAGAGGAGGACAGCACCCCGCTGTCCTCGTCGTCCTCATAGCCTTCCTCGTCCGCCGCGGCGAACAGCGCCTGCACCTCGTCGATGCGCGCGCGCTTGGCCGCCAGTTCCTCGATCAGCTCCGGAAATTCGCTTTGCAGTATCTCGTCGTCGGGGATTAGCTCGGCGCCCCAGCCGCTCGCCGCGACCGATTTGAGATCGGTCTTGAGGCTGTCTATATAGCGCGCCATGCCGCCGCGGACCTGAAAGGGGTTGAGCAGCGTCTGATCGTCGAAGGCCTGCGCGATCTCGGCCATCAGTCCGCGCCGGAGCGCATAGACATTGTCCGCCTGCCCATTGCCCGCCGCAACCATCTGCATCTGCGGCTCGACTGTGCACCACCAGTCCTCCAGCCGGCTCATGAACGCCCGGTGCGCGGCAAGCACCCCCGGGTGCCACTTGACCAGCTCTGCGATGTCACGATGCTTCGTGATCGCTGCGGCAAAGTCGCAATAAGCGGCATCGCCCACGCGAGGCGCAAAGCAGGCCTCGTGCAACTCCGAGTAGTTGATCCAGTGGCGTTCCAATGCGTCCACCTCCACGACCGGCACCCCGCCATGGATGTGCGCGCGCACATCCTGAGGCTCGGGCGGCGGGGTGTTATCGACATAGCGGCGGATATTGCAGTTGTACTGCTCGGCCTCGATCTCCGCGCGGGGCACGACGCGGGCATAGCCTGGCACATCCTCGCGCTTGCGATACACCTCGACGATCTTGGCCATGTCTTCGGGCCGCAGGAAATTCTGCGCCTTGCCTTCGCGATATTCGCGGTCGGCGTTGATGAATAAGACGTCGTTGCGCTCGGCGGCATGCTCCTTGTTCATCACCAGGATACAGGCGGGAATGCCGGTGCCGTAGAACAGGCTGGATGGCAGGCCGATGACGGCATCGAGCCAACCCTGCTTGATGAAGTGCTCGCGCGCCTCCTTCTCTTCACCGCCGCGAAACAGCACGCCGTGCGGCATGACCGTGGCCATGCGCCCGTCCGACTTGAGCACCGCCAGCATGTGTTGGACGAACATGAGGTCCGCCTTCTTGCCCTTCTCGGGCATCCATTTTGCGAAGCGGCTTTTGAACTCCATGTCCTTGGCGCTGTAATTCTGGCTGAATGGCGGGTTGGCCAACACCCTGTCGAACCGGGTCAGCTCGTCGCCGGTGCGATGCTGCGGCTTGGCGAGCGTGTCTTCCTGGCGAATGTCGGCCGACTGAATATCGTGCAGGATCATGTTCATTTTGCAGATCGACCAGGTGGTCCCCTGCGATTCCTGCCCGGCGAGGGTGAGGTCGAACGGATTGCCGCCATTGTCGCGGACGTAATCGCGCGACTGGATCAGCATGCCGCCCGATCCGACGGTGGGATCGTAGACCGACATGTGCGGCTGAGGATCGACGATTTCCACCATCGTGCGGACGACGTCGGACGGGGTGTAGAACTCGCCGGCCTTTTTGCCCGCTGAGTCCGCAAAATACTTGATCAGATATTCATATGCCGCGCCAAGCAGGTCCGGAAACTCAAAGTTCTCGTCGCGCAGCGGGATCTTCTCGAACACTTGTATGAAGTCGACAAGGGTATCGTCGCTCAGGGTGCGCTGACCGATCTTTCGGTTGAAGTTTATGTGCTCAAGGACGTCTTCGAGCTGATCCTTGTTGTGGCGCTCAAGCTCGCCCAGCGCGGTATTTAGTCCGTTGCCGACATCGTCCTTCAGATGTCGAACGGTCTCCCAGCGGGCCTCTGGCGGCACGTAGAACGTGTACTGATCCCGGCTTTCGAGAAGCGCCTCGAGTCGAGGCGGATGCAACCCGCGCGCCTTAAGCCCAGTGGTTAGGCGCTCGCGCTGTTGATCGAACAGATCGCTGCAGCGCTTCAGGAACAGAACGCCGAAGATATATTCCTTGTACTCCGAGGCATCCATGTTGCCGCGCAGTTCATCGCAAGCCTTGAACAGGAGGGAAGTCAGCTGGGAAAGGGTCAGTTTCGTCATTTTTGGCCTTGGCGCTCCTTTCAGAGCGCTCTTGCCGCGTTCGAGCAACGCCGTCGATAGCCTTCGGGTATGGCGAGAGGGACAGCCGACGTTAGCGGTCGTTTATCCCGCTGGCGTAGGGCTGCTTTTGGGATTTGCTGCACCGTGCTCTAATGGCAGCAATTGGGGCGCAAAGCTGTCCTGACGCTCAGCGGCATTGAGCGGGCTATCCCGAGCCCGGAGCCATAACCTGCCGTTCCGGAGTGTCCGACATTTTGGACATCAGCACTCGGCCAAATGCCTCGCATTGCCACCGTTTGCCATAAGCCCGGCCTGCCTCCCGAAAACCAATGCGCAGGACGGGGCGAAAACCCGGCGATCCTCAACCTCGCTTGCGAAACTTCGGCCGCAGGACTTTTGCGCCGTCGCGCAATTGATCCAGATGATCGGACCACCATTGCGCCATCCGGACCCGTTCTTCCCAGTGGCTTCCACGATGATAGGCAGCGCGGACCTGGTCGCGGTCGCGATGGGCCAGCGCGCGTTCGATTGCGTCTGGATGCCAGCGGCCGGATTCGTTGAGCAGCGTACTGGCAATAGCACGGAAGCCGTGCGAGGTCATCTCGTCCCCGCCATAGCCGAGCCGGCGTAAAGCGACATTCAGAGTGTTCTCGCACATCGGCTGCTTTGACGTATGGGGTGCCGGAAATAGATAGTTTCCGCTATTGCCGATCTCACGCAGACTCCGGAACATTGCGAGCGACTGCTTGGAAAGCGGGACGACATGCGGCTGTCCCATTTTCATCTTCACGGCGGGAATTCGCCAGACGGCGGTGTCAAAATCAAACTCGCTCCACTCTGCTTTCCTCAGTTCACCTGGGCGAACGAAGACGTGGGGCAAAACTTCAAGCGCGATCTTGGTCTCGGGTCGACCGCTGTATCCTTCGATTGCCCGCATGAGTTCGCCGACCTTCTTGGGTTCAAGAATTGCGGCGTGGTGGGTGACCTGGGGAGCGATCAAGGCGCCTCTCAGCACGTCCGCTGGATTGCGATCAGCTCGGAGAGTCGCAATCGCATAGCGGAAGAGCCTGCCTGAAAAAGCCCGCAGACGCTGAGCGGTCTCATGGTGACCCCGCCGTTCCACCCGCTTGAGGGCGGCAAGAAGTTCGTGCGGCGTGATTTCCGAGATCGGTCGATGACCGATATCTGGTTCGAGCAAATCTCGAAACCAGCGCGCCTTTTTGAGCGTCGACGCGGCCTTCCGTTCGGCTTCCATCTTGTCGATATATTCGTCGGCAATCAGCCGAAATGTATTTGCGGCCGTAAGGGCTGCCTCGACGATGGCCTGACGCTTTTCCGCTGCAGGATCGATCCCCTGTTCGATCTTCTCGCGGGCCTCGTCTCTGAAGGCGCGGGCTTCTTGCAGCGAGACGTCCGGGAAGCGGCCGAAGGACAACTTCTTCTCGATGCCGCGAAAGCGATATTTAAACCGCCAGAGCAGCGATCCCGAAGGCTGGACAAGCAGGAGCAGGCCTTTTCCATCGGCAACCTTGTACGGCTTTGCTCTCGGTTTGAGGGCGCGAATCTCGACCACAGTCAACATTGGGGGCCACCATAGCTTTCCGGTTAGGGGCCCCCGAGAAAAGGCCCCCAAATCGACCGGATGTGGGTGGATTTGGGTGCACGAACTCGGACGGCCGATACCCAATTTTACCAGATTTTCTGCGGGTTTACGAGGATTTCACGCCCGTTTTTGACCGGGTCCTGGTGCCGCTTACAGGACTCGAACCTGTGACCCCCGCATTACGAATGCGATGCTCTACCAACTGAGCTAAAGCGGCTAGCCGGAGGGCGGCCATTAACAGCGGTTGCCGGCTTGTTCAAGCGCTCGGTCGCGGTGGCGTCGAAACGAATTTCGCGGCCTTTACCAATCCTCAACCCGCGGCAGAGCATGGTCGCGGCCTATCGCGCCTTTCCGATCAGGCGCGCCGCTGTGCCAGGGGCCCGAACATGGAAGATTATCGCTCGTTCAATGCAGAGGATCTGGCCGACTGGGATTTTCCCGCAGCCGACGAGCCCTGCATGGACATGCCGCCGATGATCGGCACCGACGAGCGGCGCATGCATGTGCGCGCCTATGAAATGTGGCTCTCGCTGCTCGACGGCCGCGACTATCCCGCGATCGGCGATCTCGATCTGGAGGTGCTCGACGAGTTCGGCCCCTATTCGGTGCTGCTCGATTTCTCGGTCGACCGGGTCAACCCGGCGATCGCCTATCTCGGCCGGGCGCTGCGCGAGGAAGGCGGGCTGACGGCGGAGATCGAATCGGTCGCGGACGTCCCGGCCCGCTCGGTGCTGTCGCGGCTGACCGGTCATTATAACGAAATCCTCGACAATCGCGCGCCGGTCGGCTTCGAGGCGGAGTTCATCAGCCAGCGCGGCCAGCCGATGCTGTATCGCGGCATCCTGATGCCCTATTCGTCGAACGGCGCGGTGATCGATCTCATCCATGGCGTGATCAACTGGAAGGAAGCCGCGGAACAGGCGCTGGCCCCCGATATCGTCGAGGCGGTGACCACCGCCTTTGCCGGGCCTGCGCGCCCGCTCACCGAACTGGTCGCCACCAGCGAGCGTGCCGCCCTGGCGGAGGCCGGCGAACTTCCGGCGCTGGCCGATCTGGTCGACGATGCGCGCGCCCTGGCGGGCGAGGCGCGCGACAGCGAAGGCCGCACCCGCCACGCGCTCTACCGCGCCCTCTCCTTCGCCTATGACGTAGCCTTGGCGGCCGAGATCGACCCGGACGGCCTGGCGCCGCTGCTGGCCGGCGCGGGCATCGTGCCGCAGGCGCGCGCGCCGATGACGCCGATCGTCAAGCTGGTGTTCGGCCGCGATTATGACCGCAAGCGGCTCACCGAGTTCGCCGCGGTGCTCACCCACGCCCGCCGGCTGTGCCTTGCCGCCGGCCGGGTCGAACAATGGCTGGCGAGCCTCGCCGGCGGGATCAAGGGCGTCGTCGCCGCCGAGCGCGGCGAGCGCCGCCCGGCCCTGAAGGTCGACCGGGTCCAGTCCGCACGGATGATGGTGGGCAGCGCCCTGCCCCGGGCGATCGTCGATCTCGGCGATGTCGAGGGCGATATCATGCTGCTCGTCGCCCGGCGCGAAGCCGACGGGAAGGTGGCGATCGTTTCGCGCCCGATCGTCGATCGCAGCGCGGTGGACAAGGCGCTGCAGCGCTTCATCGCCTGACAAAATTGCGCGAACGCCCCTGCCCCGGTCAGGAAATGACCGACGCGGGCGGTTCTCCGTACATCCATTGCAAATGTCGCCGCCGCGGAGTCGGCTTCTTGTGGCCGTCATGCCGCGGGTCCATATCGGGCCGTTATCCCCATCGAGACAACCCGGCCCGAGCCGGGACGGGGGAAGCAGGAGCGGTGCTTCATGGACGGCAAGACGACGGTGCGCGCGGCAGCGGACAAGACTGACTTCACCGGCATCTTTCAACAGGCGCTGACCGCGGGCGCGCTGCCCGGCGAGGTCGCGGATCTCGACGGCGCGCAACTCGCCCAGGCGGCCGCCTATCTCGCCCAGACCGCCTTGCGGCGCCAGCCGGGGCACCCGGCCATCGCCATCCAGACCATCGCCGGCAATAGCGACGGGCATCGGCTGATGCGGATCGCGGTGGTCAATGACGACATGCCGTTCCTCGTCGACTCGGTCGCCGCCACCCTCGCCGCCCAGGGCATCGAGATACGCCGGCTGCTCCACCCGGTCGCCGCGATCCGCCGCGACGAGGACGGCCATCTGTCGGCGGTGCTGCCGCAGGGGTCGACCGGCGAGCGCCGGGAATCGCTGATCTATCTCGAGGCCGAGCGCGTCGACGCGCGCGAACGCCAGGAGCTTGCCCAGGCCATCGCCGCGGTGCTGGCTGACGTCCGCGCCGCGGTGCGCGACTGGCCGCAGATGCAGGTGGCGATGCGCGACGATGCCGAAGCGCTGCCCGATGGCGAAGGCGCGGCGCTGCTGCGCTGGATGCTCGACGCGAACCTCACGCTGCTGGGCCATATCGTCGCGCCGGCGAAGGGCGAAGCTCGCGACAAGCTGGGCATATTGCGCGTTGCCGATCGCAGGCTTTGGCGCGACCAGACGGCGAAGGCGGCCCTCGCCTGGTTCGAGCAGGGCGGCGTTGCGCCGTTGCTGGTCAAGAGCGACTGCCGTTCCACCGTTCATCGCCGCTCACCGCTCGATCTCATCGTCGTGCCGGTGCGCCGCGGCAAGGAGGTGATCGCGCTCTCCATCCACGCCGCCTTGTGGACCAGCGCCGCGCTGCGCGCGCCCACCACCGAGATCCCGCTGCTGCGGACCCGCCTCGCCGCGATCGAGGAACGGCTTGGCTTCGATCCGAAAGGCCATGCCGGCAAGTCGCTCCACCACGCCTTGACGGAACTCCCGGCCGACCTGATGCTCACCTTGCCCGCCGAGGCGCTCGAGCGGGTTGCGCTGACCGCGATGTCGCTGATCGACCGGCCGCGCCCTCGCCTGGAGATCGCACGCTCCACCCTGGGCGAGCATCTCATCGCGATCGTCTGGCTGCCGCGCGAGCTGCTGACGACGGGACGCCGCGTCGCCATCAGCGAGATGCTGACCGAAGCGTCGGGCGCGACTCTGTCCAACTGGTCGCTGCACCTGGGCGAAGGCGATATCGCCCAGCTTCGCTACATGCTCGATCTGCCGGCCGGCGCGGAGGATCCCGAAAGCGCGCCACTCGACGCGCGGCTGACCGAGATGCTGCGCGGCTGGGAACCCGCGGTCGAGGCGCGGCTGGCCGAAATCGAGCCGCACAGCCGGGCGGTGCGGCTTGCGATCGATTATGCCGCAACCTTTCCAAGCGCCTATCGCACCCACTCGAGCCCCGCCGAAGCCGCCAGCGATATCCTGCGGCTGGCGGCGCTGGCCGATGGCGAAGCGCGCAATTGCCGCCTCTATCGCAGCGACAAGGATCCCGAGAACCGGCTGCGGCTCAAAATCTACCGGCGCGGAGGGTTGATCGCGCTCTCCGAGGCGGTGCCCGTGCTCGAGAATTTCGGCTTCCGGGTTCTGGAGGAGATCCCCACGGCGCTCGAAGGTGGCCGGACCGATTTCATCCACGAGTTCCGCGTGGATCTCGCCGATGCCGAGACGGCCGCCCGGCTGCTGGAGCGCAGCGCCATCGCCGAGGCGGCGATCGCGGCAACCCTCGAAGGCCGCGCCGAGAACGACCTGTTCAACGAGCTGATCGTCACGGTCGGCCTTTCTCCCGACGAAGCGGTGCTGTTCCGAGCCTGGTTTCGCTATCTGCGGCAGACCGGCTTCGCCTATGGCCTCGGCACGGCCGTCGAGGCCCTCAAGAAGGCGCCCGACGTGGCGCGAAGCATCATCGCCTATTTCCGCGCGCTCCATCATCCGTCGCGCCGCGACAAGGGTGAGGCCGATCGCATCAACGGTGAAATAGAGGCTGGGCTCAAGAAAGTCAGCGCGATCGACGACGATCGCATGCTGCGCCGATATCGCGCCGTCGTCCGCGCGACCCTGCGCACCAACGCCTTCTCGCCAGCGGCCGCGGAAGCGCTCGCGTTCAAGATCGACTCCAGCGGCATACCCGGCCTCCCCGCGCCGTTGCCGTGGCGAGAGATCTGGGTGTATTCGCCGCGGGTCGAGGGCATCCATCTGCGCGGCGGGCCGATCGCGCGCGGCGGCCTGCGCTGGTCGGACCGGCGCGACGATTTCCGCACCGAAGTGCTCGGGCTGATGAAGGCACAGGTCGTCAAGAACGCCGTTATCGTGCCGACCGGGGCCAAGGGCGGATTCTATCCCAAGCAGCTCCCGCCGCCCGGCGACCGCGACGCCTGGCTTGCGGAAGGCACGGAGAGCTACCGGATCTTCATCCGGGCGCTGCTGTCGGTCACCGACAACATCGTCGAGGACAAGGTCGTGCATCCGGCCAAGGTCGTCATCCGCGATGGCGACGATCCCTATTTCGTGGTCGCCGCCGACAAGGGTACCGCGAGCTTCTCCGACGTCGCCAATGCCATTGCGATCGAACGCGGCTTCTGGCTCGGCGATGCCTTCGCCAGCGGCGGGAGCCACGGCTACGACCATAAGGCGATGGGCATAACCGCGCGCGGCGCCTGGGTCTCCGTACAGCGGCACTTCGCGGAAATGGGCGTCGACGTGCAGAATGATATCGTCCGCGTCGCCGGATGCGGCGACATGTCGGGCGATGTGTTCGGCAACGGCATGCTGCTGTCGAAGACGCTAAAGGTGATTGCGGCCTTCGACCATCGACACATCTTCCTCGATCCCGATCCCGACCCGGCGAAAAGCCATGCCGAACGCACGCGGCTGTTTGCGCTGCCGCAGTCCAGCTGGGCGGATTATGACGCCAGGCTGATCTCCAAAGGTGGCGGCATATTCCCGCGCGACCAGAAGGAAATCCCGATTTCGGCGCAGGTGAAGGCCGCACTCGATATCAAGGAGGACGTGCTCGACCCCTCCGCCTTGCTCGCGGCGATCCTGAAAAGCCCGGTCGACCTGCTGTGGTTCGGCGGCATCGGCACCTATGTGAAGGCGAAGTCCGAGACCAACGCCGAGGTCGGCGATCGCGCCAACGAGGCGCACCGGGTCGATGGCGAAGACATACGGGCCAAGGTGATCGGTGAAGGCGCCAACCTGGGCGCGACCCAGGCCGGCCGCATCGCCTTCGCGCTCAAGGGCGGGCGGATCAACACCGACTTCATCGACAATTCGGCTGGGGTCGACTGCTCCGACAACGAGGTCAACATCAAGATCGCGCTCAATCGCGAGATGCTGGAAGGCCGGCTCGGCTTCGATCAGCGCAACGATCTGCTGGAACGGATGACCGCCGATGTTGCCCATATCGTGCTGGAGGATAACCGTCTCCAGACGCTCGCGCTGTCACTTGCCGAACGCGGCGGTGCCGACGCATTGCCATCCCAGCTTCGCGTCGTCGAGATTCTGGAGGCCACGGGCCGGATCAATCGCGGCGTGGACGGCTTCGACAGCAACGACATGCTGCTGCGGCGGGCGCAGGACCATCGCGGCCTCACCCGGCCGGAGCTGGCGGTGGTGCTGTCGCACGGCAAGCTGGCTTTGCAGGATGCGATCGAAAGCAGCGACCGCAACGCCGATCCGATGCTGGCGCCGCTGCTGCACGCCGCCTTCCCCCCGGCAATGCGCAAGGATTACCGCGATGCGATCGATGCCCACCGGCTGCGTCCGCAGATCATCGCCACCAAGATGGCGAACCGGGTCATCAACCGTCTCGGCATCGTCGCCCCCTTCGAGATGGCGGAGGAGGAGGGCTGCTCGCTCGCGCAGGTGGCAGCGACCTATGTGACCGTCGATACGCTGTTCGATCTCGAGCCGCTGTTCGAACGGATCGAGCGCGCCGTCATCGGCGAGCAGGCGCGGCTCACCCTGCTCGACAGCCTCGCCGAGATCGGCCGGTCCCACGTAGCCGACCTGCTTCGCAGCATCGCCCCGGACACAGACATCGGCACGATGGTGGCGATGCTCCGCCCTGGCCTCACCAGGCTGGACAAGGCGCGCGGCGAACTGATCAAGACCGAGGCGCGCCAGCAGTCCGATATGCTGCGCCAGCGGATCGCCGCCGAGGGCGTCGACGCGTCGCTGGTCGAAGCCGTGGTCCGGCTCGCCGAGCTCGACGGGGCGATCGGCACGGCCGCGCTGGCGAGCGAACTTTCGGCTGACGAGGTGGACGTAACCCGCGCCTATGTCGTGCTGGGTGAAGCGCTCGGACTCGACTGGGCGAAGGCGGCGGCGGCGCGGTTCCGCAGCGCCGACGCTTGGGAGCGCCTGCTGGTTGCCGGGCTTACCCGCGAGTTCGGACAGATCCGTCTCGACTTCCTGGCCCGCCGAGGCAAGAACGGCCCGGCCGCGGCCGTCAGCAAGTGGCTGGAGGCGCAGCAGGCACGCGCAGGGCAATTCCGCCAAACCGTCGCCCGCGCCCGCTCGGCTGCCGCGCCGACCGCCGCCATGCTCGCCCAGATCGCCGCGCAGGCGCGCACACTGCTGATGCGGTGAACGTCGCTATTCCGTTTCGCCGCGGCACGGGTAAGAAGGTCAGCCTATGAGCGATGCTACAGAACTGGCGGAAGGCAATGATCGCCGCCTCAACCGCCTGGTAGCGATCACTGTCGTGCTGCTGTCGGTTGCGATGGCGGTGGGCAAGATCAAGGATGACAATATCGTCCAGGCCATGCAGGCCGCGCAGGCTGACAAGATCGATCGATGGGACGAATATCAGGCGACGCGCATCAAGGCGCACGACCAGGGCATCGCCGCCGCGTTGCTCGGTCAGTTTTCCGCCCGAACGGCCCGGCAGGCCGCGCTCGATGCGGCGGCATCGTCGAGACGTCATGAGGACGAGTCAGCCATGCTCAAGCGCCAGGCGATCGAGGCACAGGCCAATTATGACCGGCTGGGCTATCGCGACGATCAATTCGACCTGTCGGATGGCTTTCTCTCGATCGCCGTGGCGGTTGCGGCGATCGCCGCCCTGGTGGAAAGCATGGCGGTGCTCGGCATCAGCTGGGCAGCCGCCGGGTTCGGACTGTTGTTCCTCGTTGCCGGATATGATGGACTACCGATCCACCCCGACCGCCTCGTCTCGTTCCTGACCTGAGACGACGGGGCGCCGGCCTTCGGATCAAAGCCACCGCCATGCCTTCCCGGATGCGCCCCTATTTCAGGATCGCCTCGCGCGTCATCATGTCGCCAAGAATGGTGCGGATCGCGGCGCGGGCCGCCTGCTGCTGCGAAGCCTGGGGCAGCGGGCCGTTGACCTTGGCCATGGTCGCGTAGACCTCGGCCGTCGATCGGTCGAAGGCAGCCATGTTGGCATATTCGGTGAGGAGGAGGATGTCGGGCTCATCCTTGCGCGGATCGGTGACGAGCAGCACCTTGTAAGACAGGATATAGCCCGCTTTCTTGAGCGCCTCCTGCTGCGGTTTCCACGATGTCGAGAGCCAACTCATATAGTCGTCGAAATGGCCATCCACGGTCTTGATCTGGCCGAAGTCCCACACGCTTCCATTCTGGAAGGATGGAGCATTCTCGTCGGCGGCGGCCATGGCGGGAACGGCTGCCGCCAAGGCGAGGGCGGCGAACATCAAAGGCAAGGTGCGCATGTGCTTACTCCATCGATTGGTGGATAATCAGCAAAGCAACGGAAGCTTGCGCCTCTGCAGCGGCAGTGCGCTCGCATCGAATAGTTTCAGGGTGCGCCTTCGCCGCACGATCGTCAACGATCGACCGGCTGCAGGGGGAAGCCAGAACGTTCGTTACGGATCAGACTAGGCGCGGGCCCCTGCGTGACAACTGTACATTTTTGATCAACGCCAGTCTGGATCAAACGATCGCGAAAGCGGCTTCACCTCATGTTGGCACGCCTTGAGAATGAAGCTCCGGCCGCGCGCGAAGGGTTCCCGCGGTCGAGGCGAGCAGTTGGACCAACTGCGCAGCGTAGATATGGCGGATGAACGCGCCGGCACCGTCGGTGAAACATATTGCACCGCGTTCATCGGCTTCTATCAGCCCTTCGGCCCGCGCATCGTCGAACAACCGACGCACGTGGACGCGCGAGATTTCGAAGCGGCGGGCAATCGATGCCACGGGGAGAGACACCGGCTCACGTGGCGGAAAATCGGTCGCGCCGTGCGGGCTGGTCATCAGCATCCAAGCAATTTGCGACCCCGCATGGCGATGCATGAATATCCGGAAATAAGGAGAATCCTGCTGACTGGCGCGCGATGCCCCGAGCAGGCCTTCGCTCTGGATGCGGTTCAGGGTGTCGATGACCTCTGGCCGATCCAAGGCGTCGAGGACGTGCTTCGCCCCCGGCTCGATGATCGCTGCAGCCGATACCGCCGCGCGCAGGTGGCTGGCCCAGGCGCTGTGGAAGCTGGCCGTCGGGACGTAGCGGACCGCTCCGCACCGGCTCTGGTCCTTTGCTGGTTCGATATAGCGGAGATGCAGCAGGTAGAGCAGCACCGATCGCGCCCTTCCCGGACTGAGGAGGCCAGATCTCAGACATATCCGCTTCAAGGCAGGCAAGGTGAGTTCCCCGGCGCCGTGCAGGTATAGTGCCCACATGGCAGCGACATAGCGGCCGGCATCCTTGAAAATTCCGCGCAGGCCGTTGTCGACGCAGATGTCGAGCATGTTCTTGGCCAAGGCACGCGCCGCAGCCTGAAAGCGCGGATGAGCCAGCAAGCGGGAACAACCAAGCAGCGGGGAGCCCCCGAGCGCCTCCCATTCCAGCAGTGCGGTGATGTCGCCGTCGAACATCATCCCAGCCCCTCCCCGGAACACCATATCCCATCCGGAACGAAGCCGGCTGATCCGACACATACAAGTATTTTCGGCACGCGCACATGCCATGGCGTGCCTGAACAGCTTAAGTCATTGTCACGCCGCGTATTGCACGCTTATTGTGGGAGCGCAGGGGACGCTTCGGATCATTTGCCGGCCATCGCGCGGAGGTCGGCCATCATCCGCGGCCATTCCCCTCGCCTGCGGCTGACGGGAGGCAACGGCCGATGTGCGTGACTGTAAAGGGGAACGGCTTCGCATGTCCTTTTCCCACATGCACCATGAAGCCGATGCCGTTCGGACGGCACCGGCGGGCTAGCCGTTGAGCAGCTTCAACTACATCATGCTCGCCATGGCGAGCATTGCGATCCTCCTGTTCGCGATCCTGCTGGCGATACTGGTACGGCGGACGCGCGGCAGGGGCGGCTTCGMGCCGCCCGAGCCCCGGCGCGTATCACCATCACCGCCGCCGCTGCACCCGATGGCCGCCGCGCCCTCAGTGGCGCCCGCGCCCGCGGAACCTCGCCAGGATCATCCCCTCTATGCGCCATGGCGCTTGATCGAGCGCAACCTGGCCAATTCCGGGTCGGCCGGCGGTCCGCTGTACCGTCTGCGACTGGTGCCCGAGGAGGTCATGCCCACATGGCGCGCCGGCGCCGTCGCGCACATCTATTGCGGGCCCGCTGCGGAAGTCATCGAGCACCCCGCCTCCGCCGCGGCGCTGGCAGGCGACTATATGATCGGATCGCTTCCGGCCGAAAATGCGGTCGAACTGGTGGTACGGCTGTGCCCCGCCGATGGTCCCAACGCGGGCCGCCGGTCGCGCTGGCTGTGCGAGGACCTTCAGACCGGCCAGCAGGTTGCGCTCATGCTGCGCGAGGAGCCCGACTTCTTGCCGCCCGCCGACGCGGTGCCGCTGATCCTGGTCGGCAACGCCACCGGGCTTGCGGGCTTGCGGGCGCACATCAAATCCCGCCCCCCGGGCACGCGCAACTGGCTGATCTTCGGGGATCGCAATAGCGCCGATGACCATGTGTTGGCGGTCGAGATCGCCGAATGGGTGTCGAGCGGCCACCTCGAGCGCTGCGATCTCGTCTTTCCGGGCGACGGCCAGGAACAACGGCTTGTCACCGACCAGATCGAAGACGCGAAAACGCCGTTGCTCGACTGGGCGCTGGCGGGCAGCGCCATCTATGTCTGCGGGAGCAGATCGATGGGCGATGACGTACATGCCGCGCTGACACGGTTTCTCGGCGACGAGGTGCTTGAAGTGCTGGCAGATGGTGGGCTGTACCGGCGTCTGCTCTACTGATTCAGTCGACCCGGGCCGCCCTGCGGAAAAGCCATACCCTGATCGCGCTGGCAAGATTCGGCAGATCTTCGTCCGCCACCCGTTCCGCGTCGATCCGCGCCACAAGTGCATTCAGCGGCAACGCTTCGTCGGCAGCAGCGCGGACGAGCGCCTCCCAGAAGACCTGCTCCAGCGTGATGGAAGTGGCATGCCCGGCGATGTTGACCGAACGCTTGACCGGACCTGCCACCCCCGGCGCCTCAGTACATGTGCTGGCCGCCGTTGAGCGACATCGTCGAGCCCGTGACGAAGCCCGCATCCTCCGCACAGAGGAAGAGCACCCCGCGGGCGATCTCCTCCGCCTGTCCGAGCCGGCCGACCGGCACTTTGGCAATGATCTTGGCGAGCACGTCCTGCGGTACTGCGGCGACCATGTCGGTGTCGATATAGCCAGGCGCGATCGCGTTGACCGTCACCCCCGCCTTGGCGCCTTCCTGTGCCAGCGCCTTGGTGAACCCATGGATGCCCGACTTGGCGGCGGCATAGTTGACCTGGCCATATTGGCCGGCCTGGCCGTTCACCGAACCGACATTGACGATACGGCCCCAGCCGCGCGCGCGCATGCCGGGGAACGTCGCTTTTGCCATATTGAAGCAACCGCCGAGATTGGTGTCGATCACCGCTTTCCAATCGTCATAGGTCATCTTCAGGATGATGCCGTCGCGCGTGATGCCGGCATTGTTGACGAGGATATCGACGGGGCCGAGCTCAGCTTCGACCTGCTCCACGCCATTGAGGCAGGCCTGATGATCGGCGACGTCCCATTTGTAGCTCTTGATGCCGGTTGCCGCGGTGAAAGCCTTGGCGCGCTCATCATTACCGGCATAGTTGGCGGCGACCGAGATTCCGGCATCTCTCAGCTTCATGCTGATAGCCTCGCCAATACCACGGGTTCCGCCGGTAACGATTGCCACACGCGCCATTACGTTTCTCCCTCAGATTCGAGCCGATGCTAGAACGTCAGGGAACGAAACGAAACCGCGAATAATAGGTATCGTCGCTCGCTGGCGCCTATTTTCCCGCCTTCAGCCAGCCCTCGAGTTCGGCGGCAATCAGCCGCTCCAGCATCGCGACGCCGGCTGCACTGTCGTTGAGGCAGGGCAGGTAAGCGAAGCGCTCCCCTCCAGCAGCGCGAAACTGCTCGCTCCCGCGTATCGCGAGCTCTTCCAGCGTCTCGAGGCAATCGGCTGCAAAGCCGGGCGCGACGACAGCGATCCGCTTGATCCCCTCGCCGCCCAGTCGGGCGAAGGTCGCCTCGGTCGAAGGCTCCAGCCAGCGCGCTCGACCGAAGCGAGACTGGAACGAGATCACCAGATCGCGTCCCAGAGCCTCGCCCAACAGTCTTGCAGTTTTCTGGCAGTGGCAATGATAGGGATCGCCGAGCTCGAGCGTTCGGCGCGGCATGCCGTGGAAGCTTGCCACGAGGACGTCGGGCGTGAAGTCCAGGCCTGCGAGGCTCTCGGAAATCGACGCCGCAAGCGCATCGATATAGACCGGATGGCCATGATAGGGCGGCAGGATCCGCAAGGCGGGTTGCCAGCGCATCGCCGCGATCGCAGCGAAGGCGGCGTCGGTGACGCTCGCGGTCGTCGCGCCGCAATATTGCGGATAGAGCGGCGCGAGCAATATGCGCTCGCAGCCTTGCGCCTTCAGCGCCGCTATCCTCTCGGCAATTGCCGGTCGGCCGTAACGCATCGCGTGATCGACGATCACCTCGCCGCCCCATTTCTCGCGCAACGCCGACGCCTGCCGAGCCGTTATCGCGGCCAGCGGCGAACCGGCCTCGGTCCAGATCTGGGCATAGGCATGCGCAGACTTCCGCGGCCTGACGTTCAGGATGATACCGCGCAGGATCGGCTGCCAGAGCAGCGACGGAATCTCGACGACGCGCTTATCGGACAGGAACTGGGCGAGATAGCGGCGCACCGCTGGAGCGGTCGGGGCATCGGGCGTGCCCAGGTTGACGATCAATACGCCGATCCGCGGCGCCGGCACCGCGGGATGCCGGTCGGGAGAGGGGGTCATGCGTCGGACAGCCTCAGCGGAAGGTGGCGCAAACGCTTGCCTGTGGCCGCGAAGACCGCGTTGGCTATCGCGGGTGCAACCGGCGGCACCGCGATCTCTCCGACGCCACCAGGCGGCAGATCCGAGGGGATGATCTTCACGCGTATTTCCGGCGTGTCGGTGAGATAAGGAAGGCCGAGACCATCGAAATTCTGCGCGTCCACCTTTCCATCGCGCAGAGAGATCGCGGTGCCCAGCCCATTGCCGAGGCCCCAAACGATGCCACCCTCGATCTGCTGCCGGACGATATCGGGATGGATCACCCGGCCGACATCGGCAACCGCCGTAATGCTCGACACCCTGATCTGGTCGCCCTCGATCCTGGCCTCGGCGAGAACCGCGACATGGCTGCCGAAACAACTATGTACCGCCAGCCCCTGCCCGATGCCCGGCTCGCCGCCCTGCCACGCCCCGACCGAAGCCGCCATCTGCAGGCAGCGCGCAAGCCGGGGCTGCTGGCCCAGCGCCTGCATCCGGAAGGAAAGAGGATCGAGCCCGGCGCTCAGCGCCAGCTCGTCGATGAAGCTCTCGGTGAAGAAGGCGGTATAGCTGTTGGCGACCGACCGCCATAGGCCGGTCGGTACCCCGGTCGTGACCGCGGCGTGGTCGATGGCGAGCGCAGATATCGCATAGGGCGGCTCCGCACCCGTGATCGCGCCGCGCTCCGGAGCGTAGCTTGGCTTGGCGGACTTGCCCATCAAGCGGTCGACCATCTCCGATGTCGTCGATGGAGCCGCGATCTTGGCCGACCAGGCTGCGATGGAACCGCCTGGCCCCACCCGCGCTTTCATCCGCGCCAGCGCGGGAGGGCGGAAGCGACTGTGCTGGATATCCTCGCGACGAGGCCAGATCAGCTGGACCGGCTTGCCGATCTTGCGCGCGATGATCGCAGCCTCGACGGCGGCATCGACTTCGCTCTTGCGGCCAAATCCGCCGCCGACAAGCGTAGGGTAGATAATGACCTGATGCTCGGCCAGGCCGACGGCTGACGCGACCGCGGCACGCGTCAGCGGCACGGCCTGCAATGGAGCCCAGATTTCGAGTTCGCCATCCTTGACACGCGCCGTGGCGGTCAGCGTCTCCATCGGCGCGTGCGCCAGCATCGGCACCGAATAGCTCGCACTGACCACGCCTTGTCCGCTGAGCGCCGCGTCGGGATCGCCACGCTCGCTGAAGCGCTTGAAGTCGCTGCTATCGAGAGCCGCTGCCAGCGCCCGCGAGACAGTGCGGTCGTCCGGCCGCGGTCCCGCTGTCTCGAACTCCACGGCCAGCGCCTGCAGGCCGCGATCTGCAGCCCACCAGTTGGTCCCGACCACGGCAACCCAGCCTGGATTGGTGACCACCGCCATCACCCCCGGCGTGGCCTCGGCATCGGCGGTCGTCATCTTGACAGGACGCGCGCCGCCATAGGGGCCATGTGCGATGGAGGCATAGACCATGCCGGGCAGGCGAACATCCGCGCCGAACTGGGCCGACCCGTCGACCTTCGCCGGCAGGTCCAGCCGAGGCACCGGCTGGCCGACCAGCGTCCGCTCGGCCGCCGTCCTCAGCGTCACCGGATCGGGTGGCGAGAGCCGGGAGGCCGCCTGGGCCAGTTCACCGAAGCGAAGCCGGTCGCTCCCGCGCACGACGAAGCCTGCCTCGGTGTCGCAAGCTTTCCAATCGATGCCCCAGCGCTCCGCGGCCGCCATGCACAACAGGCTGCGCGCGACCGCTCCCGCCTCGCGCAATCGGCCTTCGAAGTTACGGATCGAGGAGGATGCGCCAGTCATCGTCAGGTTGAGCCGCATAGCGATCTCGCGCGCCGCCCAGTGGCCAACCCCCTGCATCCAGCCAGGCAGGCGATGCTCGACTTCCATGTCGATCGGCATGCTATCGGCATAGAGCGGGTTGATCGGCGCCGGTTCCACACCGACGGTCCGCCAGTCGGCGCCCAGTTCATCCGCCAGGATCTGCGGCATCGCGGTGTAAACGCCCTGCCCCATCTCCGCCTGCGGCACCGCAACGACGACCCGTCCGTCTGCACCGATCTTGAGGAAAGCATTGAAGACGCTCTCACCGGGCGCCGCGACCAGGTTTGGAGCATAATGCCGCGGCCACACCGCCCAGCCCACCAGCAGGCCCGCCGCAGCCCCGCCGCCGACCAGCAGCTTGCGTCTGGTGATCCCGCCGGCCTTGCCCGGCTCCCTCTCCCGATCGACGCGTTCGTGCATGGCGGCATGATAGGGAGCCGCGCAAGAGGATGCCAGAGCAACTTCCTCCTCAACGGCGTTGAAGAAGCCGCTCCACTGGCGCATGAGCGCGGGCATGTCGTTGCTGTCCCGACCCGCCGCCGCTTCCCCGCGCCCTCGCGCGCTCGCCAACTGGCTGCTGTTCGTCGCGGCGCTGGTGTTCGCGATCGTCGTGGTCGGCGGGATCACCCGGCTGACCGAGTCGGGCCTTTCGATCACCGAGTGGAAGCCAATCCGCGGCATCGTCCCGCCGCTGAACAAGGCCGAATGGCAGGCCGAGTTCGAGAATTACAAGACGATCCCGCAATATACCGCCTTCAACCTCCACATGACGCTGGAGGGGTTCAAATCGATCTACTTCTGGGAATATCTCCACCGGCTGCTCGCCCGCGGGATCGGCTTCGTCCTCGCGCTGGTGATGCTCGCCGCGTGGTGGAAGCGTGCCATCCCGGCCGGCTATGGCTGGCGGATGATCGCGATCTTCGCGCTCGGCGGACTGCAGGGCCTGATCGGTTGGTGGATGGTCTATTCCGGCCTGTCGGCACGGACCGAAGTCAGCCATATCCGGCTTGCCACGCATCTCCTCGCGGCGCTCCTGATCTTCTCGGCGCTGCTGTGGACCGTCCTCGACCTTCGCCGCCTCGCCCGCGATGGCAGCGCCGGGCCGGCCCGGGTCCCTGGCCTCGCCCTCGCCGCGCTGCTGATCCTGGCGGTGCAGATCATGTTGGGCGCTTTCGTGGCCGGACTGCGCGCCGGCTATGCCTTTGCGAGCTGGCCGAAGATGGGCGAGGACTGGTTTCCCTCGGGAGGATGGAACCCGGCGCTCGGCTTCGCCAACCTCTACGACAATCCAATCGTGGTGCAGTTCGTCCATCGCTGGTGGGCCTGGGCCGCCGCCATCGCCGCCCTGGCCGTTGCCGGCGCCGCCCGAAGCAAGGGCGCCAAGGGGCCGGTTTACGCTGTCGCCACCTTCATTGTCCTTCAGATCGGCCTTGGCATCGCCACGCTGATGACCGGAGTAGACCTGCATGTCGCCATCGCGCATCAGGCGGTGGCGGTGCTGCTGCTCGGGTCGCTCCTATGGGCAGCGCACAGCCTCACGGCACCTAACGGTATTATAATACCTCATTAAAATAAGCCCATTTTGCTTGACTTATTTGGCCCCCATGCGCATTAGCGCCCCGTCAACGCCGTCCTTTGCCGGGCGGCGTCATTCGTTTGTGAAACAAGAAGGTCCAAGCCCATGAAGGCGCTGATGAAGACCACCAAGGTGGCGACACCGCATACGGTGGAAAAGAAGTGGCACATCGTTGACGCGGAAGGGCTGGTCGTCGGCCGCGCCGCTTCGATCATCGCCAACATCCTGCGTGGCAAGCACAAGGCGAGCTACACGCCGTTCATCGATTGTGGTGACAACGTCATCATCATCAATGCCGAGAAGGTTCGCTTCACCGGCAAGAAGCTGAGCCAGAAAGTCTATTATCGCCACACCGGCTATGCCGGCGGCATCAAGGAAGCCCACGCGGACAAGATCCTCGAGGGCCGCTTCCCCGAGCGCGTGCTCGAAAAGGCGATCGAGCGCATGATCCCGCGCGGCCCGCTAGGCCGCCAGCAGATGCGCAACCTGCGCATCTTCAAGGGCACCGAGCATCCGCATGAAGCCCAGAACCCCGAAGTCCTCGACATCGGGTCGATGAACCGCAAGAACAAGGTGGGCGCATAATGTCCGATAACCGCCAGTCCCTTTCCGATCTCGCCTCGCTGACGGGCGCGCCTGTCGAGCCCGTCGCCGCCGGCGAATCCGCTCCGGCCTACACGACCGACGAAGGCCCCGCCGCTCCGGCGCCGATCGTCTCGACGATGCCGCTGCGCGAGCAGATCATCGACGCGCAGGGCCGCGCTTATGCCACCGGCCGCCGCAAGGACGCCGTCGCCCGCGTGTGGATCAAGCCGGGCACCGGCAAGATCACGGTCAACGGCCGCGACCAGGAAGTCTACTTCGCGCGTCCGACGCTGCGTCTCGTCATCAACCAGCCGTTCGGTGTCGCCGAGCGTCAGGGTCAGTATGACGTAATCTGCACCGTCAAGGGCGGTGGCCTTTCCGGCCAGGCCGGCGCGGTCAAGCACGGCATCAGTCAGGCGCTGACCAAGTACGAGCCCATCCTGCGCGCGCCCGTCAAGGCCGCCGGTTTCCTGACCCGCGACAGCCGCGCGGTCGAGCGCAAGAAGTACGGCCGCGCCAAGGCACGCCGGAGCTTCCAGTTCTCGAAGCGCTAAGAGCGATATCAGGCCGGGCTATGCCCGGCGGCTCGGAGAGCGCGGCGTTGGACAACGCCGCTCCGGGCAACTGCTCCAAACGATACGGGCTGCCAGCAATGGCGGCCCGTTTTCGTTTTCGGGCCTCGGCGAGGCCTTGATCAGGCTCTACGCGATCGAAGCGTCAGCCCTTCGGCTTGGTGTAGGGCACGAACTCACCAAGACCCAGCGTCCCGGTCGGGAAGAACATGCTCGGGTCGAGCAGCCGCACGATATCGATGCTGCACAGGTCGCTGCTGTGCGTATCCGTCAGCAGCACGTCGTTGCGATCGAGAAAGTCCGCACCGCTTCTAGGACGGTTCACATACAAGGTGCTGCCGACCCTGTAGAGGATCGCCGTCCGCTCGAAGATCTGGCTGGAATCGATCCGGTGCAGCGGGATGCAGTTGACCGGCTTTCCCGCGACCCGCCCGTCCAACGCCTTGGCGAGCCGGGCTTCGGCATCTACCCTGGCCGCCTGGACCGGGATCGATGCCGCCATCAATATACCGCTTATCAGGCACAGTGTAGCGCGCATGGCACATTCTCCATTGATGCTGGCAATATGGGGTTCAGCAACTGAACTGACAATGACCAGACGGAAGCGCGATCAGATTCCCTTGGCGAGCTATTTCCTTGCTCTCCGATGAACGCCGGAACCGGGTCGTTTCTAACCCGTTGCAATAGATAATTATGGAGGAGTTCTCGTCATGAACAAGTTGCTAGCAGTGGGGGGAGCGGTCTTGCTCACGGTCGGCACAGCCATGCCAGCCTCGGCGCAGAGCGCGCCGCATATCCTGCGCGGCGCGGGCATCGGCGCAGCCGGCGGCGTGGTTGCCGGTGCGCTGATCCCCGGCCTGTCGGTGGGCGAAGGCCTGTTGATCGGCGGCGCGGGCGGTGCGCTGTACAATACGGTGATCGATAAGGGCCATCATCGGACCTATCGCAGCCGCAGCTACGCCTCGTCGCGCAACCACGCCTCTGCCCAGACGTCGACGGCGCCACGCTATCGCAGCTATCGCCACAACTGATCCGGAAGGAAGCGATGAGCGCCAGGCCAGCGCGGGCGACCATTCTCCTCGCGCTGGCGCTTGCCGCTACCCCCGGCAGCGCAGGCGCACGCAAGCCGACCATCCCGCCACCTCCGACTGGCGAACTGCTGCTGGACATGGCCGACCCGGTCATCGTGTTGGAGGTCGGCCGGGTGACGCTGAGGCTGCGCGTCGGCCTTGAGCAGAAAAGACTGATCGAGCTCAATCCCGACGCAGCCGAACGACTGCGCACCGATCCGCCCGATCGCAGCTTCGCCTTCGAGCCGGGCTTCGAGGCGCAGGTCGGGCGGGAGACGCTCAAGGGGATCCAGGCGACCGTTCCCGTCACCATCAACGACAGGAAAATGATCGTCCAGGTCGCCTCGCATGGCCGCGCCTGCTGTGTCGGCGTCGATGGCGAGATCGGCATGGGGCTGCTGCCATATGCAACGATCCACTTCGTGCGCGCCGGCGCAGGCGACCCGGGCCGCAGGGCCGATTTCCTGATCGACGACGACAGCGAACATGGCCCACAGGCGACCATATTGGTCGGATCCACGCCGATGTTCGTCCAATTCTCGCTCGAGCGGCCGGACAGCGTCGCAACGGCATCGGCTGGTGCGATACTGGCCCAGGCCCATGGCGGACGACTCGACGCGACCGGCAGCCCGACCGTGGCAGCCTTCGGCGTAGAACGCCCCACCGCCACGCTGAGCTTCCCGCGGCGGGTCGACGTCGCAGGCTTCGGCTTCGACAGGCTGCCGGTGCGGATTGCGGACTTTGCCGGCCGGTTCGATTTCCCGGCCGATCCGACGGAGCCGGGCGACATCGTCGTCAAGAAGAAAACGGAGCAGCAGGCCGCATGGCCTGTGGTAATGATCGGCCGCGACCGGATGGACCGCTGCAGCGAAGCGCTGTTCGACACCGTCGCGCACCGGCTGACGCTGCGCTGCGCCTTCGATGGAGCGACCTGAATGCGCTGGCCGACGAGGCTTTCGCTGATACTCAGCCTCGTCGCCGGCGCATCGGCGGCGTTTCCGGCCGGACGCGAACAGGCTCTCAATGCGCGTGTCTTCGATCGCGTCTGGACGCTGGTCGCCGATCGTTACTGGGATCGGTCGATGGGCGGCAACGACTGGGAGGCGATCCGCGAGAAATATTATCCCAGGGCACTGGCCGCGCGCGACCAGAAGCAACTCTACGCCATTATCAACAACATGCTCGACCAGCTCGACGACAGCCATGTCTACGCGACACCGCCGGGCGACATCGCCATATCGCACGAGCCTGCCGAAGATCGCGACCTGTTACCTGGCCGGCGGTTGGCCCGGATGCCGGGCGGCATCTTGCTGCTCGCCTTCGATCAGTTCGATCCGGGCGATGATCGCTGGATTGCCGACGCCATCGCCGGCACCGCCAACCTCAGCGGCGTGATCCTCGACCTGCGGGACAATAGCGGGGGACGCGACGACGTCCTCGACAAAGTCGCCGGCCTGTTCACCCCGAGACGCGAGGTACTGATCCGCCTTGCCGGCAAGACCGTCATCGAGGAAAAAACACGCGGCGCAGGGCCGCTGGCCTATCTGGGCCCGCTCGCCGTGATCGTCGGTCCGCACACCGCCAGCGCCGCGGAGATCCTCGCCTTCTTCCTCGACGAGAGGCGGCATGCCTATGTGGTCGGCGAGCATAGCGCAGGCGCGGTCACCGGCGGAGTCGACTATCGCCTGCCCGGCGGTGGCCAGCTGACGGTCGCCGAATATGATATCCGCACCGCCAGCGGCACGCGGCTGGAAGGCAAAGGCGTCACACCGCGATACCGCGTGCCGACGAACAAGGCGCCACATGACCTGGCCCTGGCAAAAGCAGTGGCGCTGATCAGGGGTGCGGGGGCCAAGGCTGAGGGTTAGGCGCTTGAACTCCAATCCTCGCCATGCTCATGCGGCTGCATGACGATCCGCTCCCTCTTCGTGACGCGCCTCTACGAGGCGATGATCGACAAACCCGATCTGCTCACCGAACTCGATCATTCGGTGAGAATGCTCGCCGCGGATGACCGCGCCGGCAGGACATGGTCGAAGGCGCATGGCTATCGCGGCTACACCTCCTATGCCTCGCTCGCCGACCTGCCGTCGCGCGATCCGGTGTTCGCCGACCTGGTCAAGCTTCTCAACGGCCATGTCCGCAGCTTTGCCGAGGCGTCGCACCTCGATCTGGCGCGGCGCCTCAAGCTCGACAGCCTGTGGGTCAACCTGCTGAAGCCCGGTGGCAGCCATTCCGGCCATATCCATCCCCACAGCGTCGTGTCGGGCACATTCTATGTCAGCGTGCCGCCAGGATCGGGCGCGCTGAAGCTGGAGGACCCGCGCCTGCCGCTGATGATGGCGGCGCCGCCGCGCACGCCCGACGCGCCTGAAGACAGCCGCAGCTTCGTCTATGCCGAGCCGCGCCCAGGCATGGTTCTGCTGTGGGAGAGCTGGCTGCGGCATGAGGTGCCGGCCGGCGACGGCAAGGGCGAGAGGATCAGCGTCAGCTTCAATTATAGCTAAGCAAGCCCGATGCTTCACGCCGGCGAGCGTTGCCTCAGCGTTGCGGCGCGACCAGCGCAAACTGGGCGCCCTGCGGATCCTGGGCATTGACGATCCACATCCCGCCGGGAACCTCCTGGGGGCCGTGCAGTATCTTCCCGCCATTTTCGGTGATGCGCGCGCCGGCCGCGTCGATCGCATCAACATGGAAATAGAACAGCCAATAGGGCCTGGCCGCGCCGGGATCGTTGAACATCGCTCCGCTGGTGACGCCAGAGGCAGAGCCCTCGGGCGCCGGCTCCTGCGCGATCATCTGATATGTGCCCATCGCGCCCATCTCCATGGCATCGGTCTTCGACCAGCCGAATAGCGACGCGTAGAAGGCGAAGCCCGCTGCCCAGTCGCTGCTGTGCAGTTCGTGCCAGTCGACCCCGCCGACCGTGCCCATCGGTACCGGCGGCATGCCTGGTCCGTCGGGCTGGAGGAAATTGAAGATCGCGCCCTGCGGATCGGCGACGATCGCGAAGCGGCCGACATTCGGGATCATCTCCGGCTCGCGATGCACCGAACCTCCGGCCGCGCGAACGCGCGGGAGCGCCGCATCGATATCGGTGACATGGATATAGCCGACCCAGCAGGGCTGCAGCCCATGCGCCGCGGCCTCGGCCGGGATCGTCATCAGGCCGCCCACGCCGCGCCCGCCGGCCTCGACGATCGTGTAGGGATCGGTCGGGTCTCCGAAGGGCTGGAGCGTCCAGCCGACCACCTCGGAATAGAAGGCTTCCGCCGCCGGCCGGTCGCTCGTCATGAGTTCGTACCAGAAAAATCTGTTAGACATATGCTGTCTCCCTTCAGGCGTTGGCCGCGGCGCGCTCGATCGTCGCGATGTCCAGCTTCACCATGCGAAGCACCTCGTTCATCACCGCCTTGGCCTTGGCGGGATCGGACATCATCTCTCCGAAATTGTCGGGGACGATCTGCCAGTGCAGGCCGTAGCGATCCGCCAGCCAGCCACATTCCAGTGGCTTGCCGCCTTCGAGCAAGGCATCCCAGACCCGATCGAGCTCAGCCTGCCCACGCGCGCCAAAGGCCATCGATACCGCGAGGCTATGCTCGGCGTCGATGCCCCCGTTCAGGGCCTGGAATTTCTGCCCGGCGAGGGTGAACTCCACCAGCATCACCGCCCCCTGGGCACCGCCCGGCGTGTCGATGGGGCTCTTGTGGACGGCATCGATGCGCGAGTCCGGCAGGATAGATGCGTAGAATCGGGCAGCTTCCTCGGCCTGATCCTTGAACCACAGGCAAGGCGTTATCCGCGACACGGCTTCTCCTCCTCGGCGCTCCGGGTGGCGCGCACACCCTATCCCTACTCCACCCTGCGTGACAGGTCTTTGCGACGCCCGGTGATTGCATCACGCCGAAGCTTGATGACCGTCTTGCCCTTATATTCGGCTTCCCCGAAGCGCGCGAAGCCAAGCTTCTCTGCAACCCGGAGCGAAGGCGCGTTTTCGGGATTGATGATGCAGACGGTACGACCGGGGCCGAGCTTTGCCTCGAACCAGTGCAGCATCGCCGCCGCCGCCTCGGTGGCATAGCCGCGGCCATGGACGTCGCTTGCCAGCATCCAGGCGAACTCGGGGTGGCTGTCGAAATCCTCGCCAAGTCCGCGGTGGAAATCTGCGAGCCCCACTTCGCCGATCACCCGCCCCGATGCCTTCTCCTCCACGATCAGAAGGCCGTAGCCGAGCAGCGCCCAATGACCGGCGAACCGCATCAGCCGATGCCAGCTGTCCTCGCGGCTCATCGGCGTCCCGTAGATTAACCGCACTGCTTCGGGATCGCTGGTCAGTTTACAGCAGGCCTCATAGTCGTCGAGCCGATGCGGCCTCAGGGTCAGCCGCGGCGTCTCGAGCACCGGCCCCATCGTCACTCGACGATTTCACCCGCATCGACGCCCCAGATATGGTCGACCTCGATATAGCCGGTCTTGCCGCCCGCATCGAAAAGGCACCAGTTGCTCTCGCATTTGCTGATCTTGCCGACCACGCCCGGTTCGGCGCGCCAGTTGAGACGTGCGGTGCTGCTGGGCTCCGCGAGCATCTGGGCGGGACTGTCGCCGGTCACCACCGCGGTCCGCTGGGCGCTCAGCAGCGTGGCGAGCATCCAGCCCTCGGTGCCATCCTGCTCCCGGATCCGGCGCCAGTTGCCATAGACCTGAAGCACTTTCACCGGCAGGTCGCGGCGGCGATAGCGCCACGTGGCGGGGTATGTCCGTTCGGGACCGGTCCGCATCAGCGCGTCGCCGGTCGCGATCGATGCCCAATAGGGTGTCTTGCGTTCCTGCGCCTCGGCTGCGCCCGCGACAGCCAGCATGCCGAGCATCGTGCAGCCCAGTTTGTTCAATGCAATTCCCCATTCACGAACCTGGGCGCCATAGTAGAGTCCCGCGGTCGCCGTTCAAGAGTCGAGACGCCCCGCTTGCGCTATGCCGCAGGCAGGATTAGCGACAGGCCATGGTCGAGCCTGAACGCCCCCGCCGTCCCAAGCTGGTCGTCACGCGCCGCCTGCCTCCGCAGGTCGAAGCGCGGATGAACGAATTGTTCGACGTCGAACTGAGCGAAGACGACCTGCCGCTGAGTGCCAAGGGGCTGGCTGGTGCCGCGGCGCGCTGCGACGTGCTGGTGCCGACGATTACCGACCATGTCGATGCGGCGGTGATCGCTGCCGGCAAGGGCCGGCTCCGGCTGATCGCCAACTTCGGCAATGGCGTCGACCATATCGACCTGCGTGCCGCCCGGGCAGCGAACATCATCGTCACCAACACGCCCGGCGTCCTCACCGAAGATACCGCCGACATGACGATGGCGCTGATCCTGTCGGTGCCGCGGCGGCTCGCGGAAGGCGAGAAGCTGGTGCGATCGGGCAACTGGACCGGCTGGAGCCCCGCTGCGATGCTCGGCCACAGGATCAACGGCAAGCGCCTCGGCATCATCGGCATGGGCCGGATCGGCCAGGCGGTCGCGCGCCGCGCACGTGCCTTCGATCTGACGATCAGCTATCATAATCGCCACCGCCTGCCCGAGGTCGTGGAGCAACAACTGGCGGCGCGCTACGAGCCCGATCTCGACAAGCTTCTGGTCGACAGCGACATCGTCTCGATCCACTGCCCGCACACGCCCGAGACCGAGAATCTCCTCGACGCGCGGCGCGTCGCGCTGCTGCCGCAGCATCTGTACCTGATCAACACCGCGCGCGGGCCGATCGTCGACGAGGAGGCGCTGATCCAGCGGCTTGAACGCGGCGAGATCGCAGGCGCGGGCCTGGATGTGTTCGCGCATGAGCCGGCGATCGACGCGAGACTGCTCGCGCTCGATAATGTCGTGCTGCTGCCGCACATGGGCTCGGCCACTTTCGAAGGGCGCGCCGCGACCGGCGAGCGCGTCATCGCCAATATCAGGCAATGGATAGACGGCGATCGCCCGCGCGACCAGGTGCTCGAAGGCTGGCTCTAATCGCCAAGATGAACGGCGGCGTCAGGCCCTGTTCAGTCCCATCCCGGTACAAAAACTACGCCAGATGAACGCCGGAACATTGTGCAGAAGGCCACGTTCTCTGACGCAGCATTACTGGAAGGGAAGATGTCATGAAGACGAACAAGTTCATCGCAGCGGCGGTCGCCCTGTCCGTAGCAGGTACCACCGCGCCGGCGTTCGCGCAGAGCGCGGGCCACATTCTCCGCGGCGCGGGCATCGGCGCAGCCGGTGGTGCTGTCGCTGGCGCCGTAATTCCTGGCCTTTCGGTCGGTGAGGGTGCGCTGATCGGCGGCGCCGGCGGTGCGGTCATCAACTCGCTCGACAAGAAGCATCGCTATTATCGTGACAGTTATGGCCGCAAATATTGGGTCGATAAGCACGGCCGCCGCCACTACAAATAAGGCCGACCCAGAAATGAACAGGGCCGCTCCAGACGGGGCGGCCCTTTTCGGTTGCAGGTCGGAATCGAGGCTGCGCTCAGCTCTTGATCTTCCACCCACGGGCGAGCGCCGCATAGTTGATCCAGGCCAGCAGCGCATTGAGCGCCAGCAGGCCGAGCGCGCCGACCATGATCGGCGAGTCGGTGGTGCCGAGAAACCCGTAGCGGAAGCCCGAGATCACATAGAAGAATGGGTTGGCGTGGCTGACCGCCTGGAAGCCCGCGTGCAGGCTGTCGATCGAGTAGAAGGTTCCCGACAGCAGCGACAGCGGGCCGACGACGAAGTTCTGGATCGCGGCAGCATGATCGAATTTGTCGGCCCAGATCGACGTCAGCACGCCGACCAGGCTGAGCAGCACCGCCCCCATCAACCCGAACCACATCGCTACCAGCGGATGCGCCGGCACCACATCGACGCCTGGCCAGAACAGCATCGCGATCCACAAGGCAGCGCCGACCAGCACCGCGCGGGTAACCGACGCGCCGACCAGCGCCAACAGCATTTCGCCGGTGGACAGCGGCGGCATCAGATAGTCGATGATCGTGCCCTGCATCTTGCCGACCAGCAGCGAGAAGCTGGCATTGGCGAAGGCAGCGTTCATCATGCCCATCACGATCAGGCCCGGCGCGACGAAGGTCGCGAAGGGATGACCCATCACCTCGCGACCGCCACGACCCAGCGCGACGGTGAAAATCACGAGATAAAGCAGGGTCGTGAAGGCTGGCGCCCAAATAGTCTGCAGGTGGACCTTGAAGAACCGCCTCACCTCCTTCACATAGAGGGCTCGCATTCCCCCCCAGTTGAAGAACGGGATAATCGGCTCGCCTGGCGGCGGGATCATGTTTTTTTTGGGCTGGTCGCTCATGGGCATTTCGCCTATCGGCTGACCGCCCCGCCTGCAAGAGCCTGGGGTCGCCCAGATGCGGGCAAGACCGAGGTAGACCATGTCCTGGACCGACGAACGGATCGATCAGTTGAAGCGCCTCTGGGGTCAGGGGATGACCGCCAGCCAGATTGCCGATGAACTGGGCGGCGTCAGTCGCAACGCCGTAATCGGCAAGGCGCATCGCCTCGGCCTCGAAGCACGGCCTTCGCCCGTCAAGGGCGGCGAGGCGCCGGCGAGCGGCATTCCCGCGACGCCGGCCACAGTTGCCGCCCCGCCCGCGCCCGAGAAGATCGTGGCAGCGCCCGCGCCGCGCCCGGCGCCCGCCCCCGTAGCGCCCGCGCCCGCCGCTTTGGTTCCGCCGCCCGAGCGTCCTGCAGCGCCGCAGGTGATGGTGCGCTCGATCGGCCCCGGCGGCTTCCAGCGCCAGACTCCGGGCGAGCAGACCGCACCGATCCAGCCGGCCCCGCCGCGCCGCCTCGTGCCGGCCAAGCCGTCGGCCGACATGGCCGGCAAGACCAGCCTGCTCGATCTGAACGACAAGATCTGCAAATGGCCGCTCGGCCATCCCGGCGAGCCCGATTTCCATTTCTGCGGCGAGGTCATCAATCCCGGCTTCCCTTATTGCCTCGAGCATTGCTCGATTGCCTATCAGGCGCAGCTGCCCCGCCGCGACCGCCGCCCGCCGCCGCCGCTGCCGTTCGGCGGCCCGCGCGTGCGCTGATTTCGTAGCCCTTTCCTGCAAAGGAGGGGGCTGCGAAGAAGCCGCCTTCCCTTTCCGGGCACCCGGGCCCTATAGTCGCCGCTAATGTCCGACGACGATCTCTTCGCCTCCGCTCCGTCCACCAGCTCCGGCACCTATGACGCCTCGACGATCGAGGTGCTCGAGGGGCTCGAGCCCGTGCGCCGGCGGCCCGGCATGTATATCGGCGGCACCGACGAGCGCGCGCTGCACCATCTCGCCGCCGAAGTGCTCGACAATGCCATGGATGAGGCGGTTGCCGGCCATGCCAATCGAATCGAGGTATCGCTGCAGCCCGGCAACCGGCTGACGATCGTCGACAATGGCCGCGGCATCCCGGTCGATCCGCATCCGAAATTTCCGGGCAAGTCGGCGCTCGAAGTCATCCTCACCACACTCCATTCGGGCGGCAAGTTCGACGGCAAGGCCTATGCCACCTCGGGCGGCCTGCACGGCGTCGGCGTATCGGTTGTCAACGCGCTGTCGACCGAGACCGTCATCGAGGTCGCGCGCAACAAGGAGCTGTTCCGCCAACGCTTTTCGCAGGGCCACGCGGTGACCCCGCTCGAAAAGCTCGGCGCCGCGCCCAACCGGCGCGGCACCAGCGTCTCCTTCGCGCCCGATCCCGAAATTTTCGGGAGTTCCGCACTCTTCAAGCCCGGCCGGCTGATGCGGCTAGCCCGTTCCAAGGCCTATCTCTATGCCGGCGTCGAGATACGCTGGCGCTGCGACCCGTCGCTGATCGGCGACGACACGCCGACCGAGGCGACCTTCCAGTTCCCCGGCGGCCTGTCCGACCATCTGCGCGAGCAGATCGGCGACCGCGAGTGCGCGACCAGCCAGTTCTTCACCGGCAAGCAGACATTCCCCGGCGAGAATAACGGGCTGGTCGAGTGGGCCGTCGCCTGGCCTTTATGGTCGGAAGGCTCCTACAGCTATTATTGCAACACCATCCCGACCCCGGATGGCGGCACCCATGAGGCCGGTCTGCGCGCCGCGCTGGTCAAGGGCGTGCGCGCCTTCGCCGACCTGGTCGGCAACAAGCGCGCTAAGGATCTCAGCGCCGACGATGTCGTCACCGGCTCCGAACAGATGCTGTCGGTGTTCATCCGCGATCCGCAATTCCAGAGCCAGACCAAGGATCGGCTGACCTCCCCCGACGCCGCGCGGCTCGTCGAGAATGCGGTGCGCGATCATTTCGACCATTTCCTCGCCGACAATATGGAACGCGGCAAGGCGCTGCTGTCCTTCGTCCTCGATCGTATGGACGATCGGCTGCGCCGCAAGGCCGAGCGCGACATCAAGCGCAAGACCGCGACCAGCGGCCGCAAGCTGCGCCTTCCGGGCAAACTAACCGACTGCGCCAACGACGCGCCCGACGGCACCGAGATCTTCATCGTCGAAGGCGACAGTGCGGGCGGCTCCGCCAAGCAGGCGCGTGATCGCAAGACCCAGGCGATCCTGCCGATCCGCGGCAAGATCCTCAACGTCGCCTCGGCCAACAGTGCGAAGATCGGCGCCAACCAGGAGATCGCCGACCTGATCCAGGCGCTCGGTTGCGGTACGCGCGAGCGCTGCAACGTCGACCTGCTGCGCTACGAGCGGGTCGTGATCATGACCGATGCCGACGTCGATGGCGCGCATATCGCGACGCTGCTGATGACCTTCTTCTTCCAGGAAATGCCCGACCTGGTCCGCGAGGGGCACCTCTACCTCGCCCAGCCGCCGCTGTACCGGCTGACGGTCGGTGCCAAGAGCCTCTATGCGATGGACGACGCGCACCGCGCCAAGATCGAGGCGAAGGAGTTCAAGGGCAAGAAGGTGGATGTCGCGCGCTTCAAGGGGCTCGGCGAGATGAACCCAATGCAGCTGCGCGAGACGACGATGGACCCGAAGACCCGCACGATGCTGCGTGTCACGCTCCCCAAGGAGTTCGAGGAACGGGCGAGCGTCCGCGACCTGGTCGATCGCCTGATGGGCAAGAATCCCGAGCACCGCTTCGCCTTCATCCAGGCGAACGCAGCGGCCGTGGACGACGAGGTGATCGACGCTTGAGGCCTGTGCTTGGAATCGTCTCTTGAATGCGGATCAGTAACGATATGAAGATTGGCGGGATTTTCTCCGGCTTGACGATTTGGTAACGAATAGCTCTCTAATGGGGACGACGTGATCGACTGGTTGATCAATCAACCTTCGTCGTGCGCTAGTAATTTGCTTGGACGCGTACAATATCCCGAAAACGGGAAGTGCGGAGAGGTGAAGATGAGCCTAGCGGCCCTCTTGATATTGCTGAGCGGCGTGATGATCCTGCTCGCCTTGGCTTGCCAACTTCTGATGCATCAGGAGTTGCACGGCCACTGGTTTCTATCTTCGCGCGCGGAAGCGGTGGCGGCCTTCACACTGCTGAGCGGATTGCTGCTGGGCGCCGGCCTGCTGGCCAGTTCGAAACTTGCCGCGGCCGCGCCGACGGCGCGGAATGATCCCCGTCCGCAGCGAGATCCGACGCCCCTGCCATGGTTCGCATCGTCAAGCGACCGCGATCGCGCAGACGCCGGGCCGCAATCGGCAGCCGAGCAGGCGTATCAAGCCGAAAATGCCCGGCCGGTCCCAGCCTTCGACGACGTCATGGGTGCGACCAGCCGGTGCCGCGCGACGACCGCGATGGTGATCGATCTGCTACGCCAGGGAGATGACAGGGCAGCCGACGCCGCCGCGACGGCCAGCCGGAATTGCAACGATGACAGTCGGGCGCTGGCCCAGCTTCCCTTGTCCCATTTGCCGAGGGAGCTGTGCGGCAAGATCGTCTCGGCAAACCAGGCGCTCAACAAGGACGCAGTGTCGCTAGTCATCGACGGCTCGCAGTTGAGCAGCCACCTCAACGATATCAGCACGGCGCAATCGACCTGCGGAATGGCGCTTCGGTCCTGAAATTTCGGTCTGCGACGATGCGATGCCCGGAGAGCGATGGATCAGATCATGACACAGCGTCAGCCCGTCGGGGCCATGCCGGTGAAAACCGCCAGCTGCGCTGCGAAGGCACGCTTATATGCGGGCCGCGCTTCGCCGCGGGCGACATAGGCGGCGAGGTTGGGATGTTCGTCCAAAAGGCCCGAGGACTTCAACCTGAGCAGCACCGACACCATCATGAGGTCGCCGACGCTGAAGTCGCCGTCGAGCCAGTCGGCATTGCCGAGCCGATCGGAAAGCTCGCCCAACCGGACTCGGATGCGGTCCTCGACTTCCGGCAGGCGCTGCTTGAACCAGCTCTTGTCGCGCTCCAGCAGCATGGCGATCTGGAGATCGAGAATCGGCGGCTCGACCGTATTGAGCGCGGCAAACATCCACGCGATCGCGCGCGCGCGGCCATTCGCATCGTCCGGCAGCAGGCCCGCATGATGCTCCGCGATGTGGAATATGATGGCGCCCGATTCGAACAGGGCGAGTTCGCCTTCTTCATAGGTCGGGATCTGGCCGAAGGGATGGAGCGCCCGATGCGTCGGTTCCTTCATCTCCGCAAAGGAAAGCAGGCGAACCTCGTAGGCCTGGCCCACTTCCTCCAGCGCCCAGCGGACACGCATGTCGCGTGCCAGTCCCCTGCCGCGATCGGGAGACCGTTCGAAGGCGGTGATGGTGATGGTCATCCTGGACTCCTAACGAGACAGCGGTCGGCTGGTTTCTTCGTTCGCCCCAAAGCCAGCCCCACTACCGTGCGACCCCGTGGTTACGATGCCCCGGGGGGACCATCGCCCCTCTCTGCCGTCACCCAGGCTGCTGGCAGGTCAGGTCCATCGGATAGCGCGGCATTTTGCTCCGTAACCGTCTTAACCGGCCCTTGGCGTCAGCGCCTCGTCGCGCAGCCCCCGCCAGATCCTAATGGCCTGCAGCGTCTCCGGTACGTCGTGGACCCGCAATATCTGGGCGCCCATCTGCGCGCCGTGGAGCGCCAGTGCGACCGAGCCGCCCAGCCGCTGGTCGACCGGCGCTTCGTTGGACAGCGCGCCGATAATCCTCTTGCGGCTGGCGCCGAGCAGGATCGGGCAGCCGAGGCCGTGAAATAGCGCAAGGCCGTTCAGCAGCTGGAGATTGTGGCGCAGCGTCTTGCCGAAGCCGATACCGGGATCGATGATGATCCGGCGGCGCGCGATGCCCGCCAACTCGGCGGAGGCGATGCGTTCGGCGAGCCAGTCATAGACCTCGATCAGCGCGTCGTCATAATGCGGGTGCTGCTGCATCGTCGATGGGTCGCCCTGATGGTGCATCAGCACCACCGGGCAATCGCGCGTGGCGAGCAGCGGCGCGGCCTGTGGATCATGGCCCAGAGCGGAAACGTCGTTGACGATCGCGGCCCCCGCGCCGAGCGCAGCCGCCATCACCGCCGCCTTGCGGGTGTCGATGGAGACGATCGCACCGGCCTGCGCCAGGCGGCGGACGACCGGCTCCGCGCGTGCGAGCTCGTCGCCTTCCCAGACCGGCTTCGCCCCGGGCCGGGTCGACTCCGCGCCGACATCGACGATTGCCGCACCGGCCTCCACCATGGCAAGCGCCGAGATCGCGGCAGCTTCGGGATCGTCGACATGGGCGCCGCCATCGGAGAAACTGTCAGGCGTCATGTTGAGGATCAGCATGACCTGCGGCTGATCGAAGCGCAGCGTGCGCGTGCCGAGCTGGACGGCCGGCCGCGGCGCCGTGATGCGGGCGATGGTCTGGCGCGCGCTCCAAGCCTGCTCGTCGCCAAGCCCGGCGATGAATCGTTCGACATCGCACACCGGCACAAGCTGCGAGCCGACCCGCTCGCGCCCCTCGACGGCGATCACTTCATAGGCCGAGAACCAGACAAGCCCGCCGGCGAGACGCGCGACTTCGCCGTCATGGCCGAAAGGGCTGGCGACGAAGGCAGCCGGCAGGAAGTATAATTGAGCGTAGCGGGGAATTGTCATCGGGTGCTTCCAGTCCCCAGCGCCCACCTGAAAGGCAGCCATCCCGAACTTGTTTCAGGATCCACCCTTCAGCTCGGGAGTGCTGTCCTGCGACAGAGCGGATGCTGAAACAAGTTCAGCATGACGTCGGACTATGTTTCTACCCGCCCATGCTCGCCAGGTGACGCTGCCGCACCGCATCGATCGGCTCAAGCCCCGTCGCGGTCTCGATATGCCAGAAGCTCCAGCCATTGCACGACGGCGCCCCCTGCAACTGCGCGCCCAGGCCGTGGATCGATCCGATTGCGCCGCAGCTGCTGGCAAGCACGCCATCGGCGCGCACCATCGCGCTCCAGCGGCGCCTGGTGTCCGTCAACATCGAACCCGGCGCGATCATCCCACTTTCCACCAGCAGGCCGAAGGCTATCCGCGGAACCGCCTTCTTTTCGGGAATGGACATCATCGCGCTCTCGTCGAGCGGCAGGGTCGCCGCGATCCTCTCGGACGCGACCTTGATATATTTATCCTCCCGCTCGATGCCGATCCAGCGGCGGCGAAGCCGTCGGGCGACCGCGCCGGTGGTCCCGGTGCCGAAGAAGGGATCGAGCACGAGGTCGCCGGGCTCGGTGCAGGCAAGCATGACGCGGTAGAGCAGCGATTCCGGTTTCTGCGTCGGATGCGCCTTGTGGCCGTCGTCGTCCTTCAGGCGCTCGCCGCCCGAGCAGATCGGCAAGGTCCAGTCCGAACGCATCTGGATGTCGTCGTTGAGCGCCTTCATCGTGCGGTAGTTGAAGGTATATTTCGCCTTCTCAGCCTTCGAGCACCAGATCAGCGTCTCATGCGCGTTGGTGAAGCGCGTGCCCTTGAAATTGGGCATCGGGTTCGCCTTGCGCCAGACGATGTCGTTGAGAATCCAGAAGCCTTCGTCCTGCAGCGCCGTGCCGACCCGGAAGATGTTGTGATAGCTGCCGATCACCCAGATCGTGCCGTCTTCCTTCAGGATGCGCCGCGCCTCGCGAAGCCAGTCGCGGGTGAAGCGGTCATAGACCGCGAGGCTGTCGAACTTGTCCCAATCATCGTCGACGGCATCGACTTGGCTGCCATCGGGGCGATGGAGATCGCCGCCTAGCTGGAGATTATAGGGCGGATCGGCGAAGATCATGTCGACGCAGCGATCGGGCAGCGCCGCCATGGCAGCGATGCAATCCCCCTGGATGATCTCGTTGAGCGGAAGCCGGACTTCGACCTTTGCCTCCCGACGCGCACGCCGCGCAGTCGGAATCTTCTCGAGAACACCCATAAACGACCAACCCCCTTCGGACCTGGCGAAAGGGTGAGTCATCACGACTCTCCGGTCAAGAACAATAGTTTGGCAGGCGAAGCTGGCATCACCGACGAGCCAGGCGAACGAAAGGAGTCCGATACTTCATATGGAGTCTCAACATGTCGCGCAGACTCAATACCTAGTGGTGTGGCACAGGAGACTCACCAACATGGGTTTCTCTCCACAGGCCGGGAACGGTGCCCGACAGCATTCGTTTGATGGCCATGAGCACGCTGCTGAACCATGTGCCTCCGATGGCACTGTGCGCGGTCGTCGCGCTGTGCGGCGGCCTGATCGGCGGCGCGAGCGCCGTCCACGGTCTACGGACCAATAGCTACGGACCGCTCGATCCGCCGGCCCTGATCACCCATGGCGACGAACCTGGCTATGCCCCAGCCAGTTCCGATCAGGAGACCTCGGTGCGCTGCGACGACTGCTCCGAGCGGGATCTCGGCTATCGCTGGGCGGTGTTGCAGGCCGTCCGCTCGTCGGCCGAATGCCCGAACGACAGCTGGAGCTTCAGACGGGGCTGCCTGGACTATACCGGCGGCGTCTGAGCATGGGCCGTTTCCTGATCCGGCCGGACGGAAACAGGCCTGGGAAACAGCGAATATTGCGCGATCGGCGCGAAGCTGCGGCGGTGGAGCGGCGACGGGCCCAGGCGCGACAGCGCGTCGAGATGCGACGGCGTACCATAGCCCTTGTTCTGCGCCCAACCATAGCCAGGATGATGCGCGTCATAGTCCGCCATCATCCGGTCGCGCTCCTCCTTGGCGATGATCGAAGCCGCAGCGATCGAGAGGCAGAGCGCGTCGCCGCCGATCACCCATTGCGACGGCCGATCCCAGCGCGGACAGCGATTGCCGTCCACCAATACCATCGCCGGTTCCAGCCCAAGTGCCGCGACCGCCCGCTCCATCGCCAGCATGGTCGCCCACAATATGTTGATCTCGTCGATCTCCTCGACCGTCGCGATACCGACACCGACATGCGCGACACCGCGAATCTTGCGGCAGAGATCGGCCCGCGCACCGGCGCTGAGCTTCTTGGAATCGTCGATGCCGCTGGGCACCTTGCGCCGGTCGAGGATCACTGCCGCGGCGACCACCGGCCCCGCCAGCGGGCCGCGTCCGGCCTCATCGACCCCTGCGAGGGGAAGAGGATGCGCTTTTTCGAGTTTGAAACTGGGTCCCGCCATCACCGTTCCATCATTCAAAACGCGCTGAGCATCAAGGGATCGGCGCCTCAGCCCACCGCAAGCAGGTGGACGCTGAACAGCGCCTTCGCGTCGAGCCAGACATCCACCGGCCGGAGCCCCGCGCCGCGGGCGAGAGCCTGGAAATCCTCGACCGAATATTTCCAGCTCTGCGCGACTTCGAGCCTCTCGCCCTCTGCGAAGTGGACGAGGCGGCTGCCGATGCTGACATCCTGCGCCGCGACGCTCTTCAAAGCCGCGCGCACACGGCCCTTGGCCGCATCGAAGTCGACCCGGTGCTCGAACAGCCGAATGTCGAAATCGGCGGGTAACTCGCGGTTGGCCCGCCTCAGCAAGTCGAACAGCCATTCCGCATTGAAGCCATGCGGATCGTCATAGGCCGATTCGAGAATCAGCACGCTTTTACGCAGATCCACCCCGATCAGCATCAGTGCCCCCGGACGCAATTCGCGCGCCCAGAGCGACAGCAGCGCCAAGGCGTCGGCCGGCGCGCAGTCGCCGATCACGCCGCCGGGCAGATAGGCGAGGCGGCGCCCTCCGCCGGCATTCGAGGGCATATCGAACGCCTCGCGCATATTGGCGCGCACAGCCTCGACCCAAAGCTTTGGATATCGCGCCTGGACGCGGCGGGCGTCCTCGAGCAGGGCGGCGTGCTCGTGATCGACCGCGACATAGCCCCACGGACGGTCAAGCATGGCGAGCAGCAGCGCCGCCTGCGCACCGAAGCCGCGGCCGAGGTCGATCAGTTGCGCGCACGGCCCCGTCGCCGCCGCGATCGCCCCCGAATAGCCGCGCAGGATCTCCAGTTCGGCACGAGCCAGATAATATTCAGGAAGAGCGGTGATCCGCAAGAAGGCCGGAGAGCGCCGATCGAGCAGCATGTAGTCAGCGACGCTTTTCTCTTCGCGCAGCACACCGGCGAGGAAAAGCGCTCTAAAGTCGCCAGGTGGCGGCCCATGATCGTGGAAAGCAGCGATCTCGGAGCGCCGCCCCGGGTCGGCCGCAGGATGATCGGTCAAGCAACGTCTCCGCACCTGACGAGCGCGCCGCGATCGCCATTTTCCAGCCCCCGATCGGATGCGTAACAGATGGCTCCGACGCTAAACAGATCGTTATGCTGCGTAAGCCGCCGAACGTACCGCTTTGGGTCATAGTGGCAGCGTGGCGCTGGCGGTTGGGCCGCTGGTCGGCATTCGGCGATTTTCCGTTCGCGGAGCGCCGAACTGGCAGAAGCGCTGGTGGGCCCGGCAGGACTTGAACCCGCAACCTAGCCGTTATGAGCGGCCAGCTCTAACCAGTTGAGCTACAGGCCCCTACCAGCGCGGCGTCGCGATAGCCGAGGCTTTCGCGCGCGGCAAGCGGCTCGCGCGACCTTGCCGGTGCTCAAACCGCTCCCTGCTCCGCCCGCCCGTCATCATGGCGCAGCGGCAGGCTCAGGTGGAAACGGGTGGTGTCGATCTCGAGCATGCCGCCGCTGGCGATGGCGAGGTTACGGACCAGGCGTAGGGCGAAGCCGAGACCGAGCACCGGAGCGTCAGGCCAGTTGCCGCCGGGATTATAGCCCGGGTCGAGCAGCATCTTCTCGTCACGGCCATCGAGCGCCCGCGGGCGCATGATCGTTAGCAGCAAATGGGTCGCGCGGCGCGGATCACGTTGCAGGTCGACGCTGATATGCTCGCCCTCCCCCGCCATCGCAATGGTTGCGGCCAGCAGGCGCGACAACATGCGCTCGACCGTCGGCGCATCGACCGCGACCGGCGGCAGCGTCGAATCTATGCGGAAAGCGAGGCCGCTCGCGCGCTCCCTGGCGACGGTTTCGAAATTGGCGTGGAGCCGGGTCAGGATGGAGGCCGCATCGACTGCCGACGGCCCGCCGGCCGCGTCGGCGCGCGCCGATGCGACGAGATCGAGATCCTCCACCGCACTGAGCAGCTTCTTGCTCTGTTCGAGGATGTCCTGGGCACGGCTGCGATAGGGTGCTGCTGCGGGGCCGCGCATCTGGCCTTCGATCATCTCCGAAAAGCCGATGATCGCGTTGAGCGGCGTGCGCAGTTCGTGAGCGAGCTGGCGGAGCGAATCGTTGCGGTTCGGGTCTGGTACCGCCGGATCGCCGCCCATGGCGGTGGCGCTCTCATCCGCCCGCGGCCGTCGCGCGGTGCCGCGATAGCCGCTGAAACGCCCATCCTTCTGATCGAAGAACGGTACTGCCGAAATGCGCCACTCGCCCGAGGCCGGCCCATGGCCCGCGATCGTGAGCCGCGCATCCCGGAACGGCGTACGGCTGCGGTAGGCGCCTGCCGCGTGGCCATCCACGCCATGATCGGTCTGATGCGCGGCAACCGCTATGGTTTCCCCTATCAGCGGCCCGCGCGGTGCGCCCTGAACCCAGGAGATCACCCCATCGACACCGGTCTCGAAGCGGAAGCCCGAGACCGACGCAACCGGTTCCGCGGGGTCGCCAGTTTGTGCCGGTTCGGTCGCGACACCCTCAGAGGGGCTCGTCTGCGGATGACGCGTCCGGAATGTCTCGATACGGGACAGAAGTTCGCGGATCTGGCTCTCGCTGTTGGACATCGGCATCGCTGCGGGAATCGGCGACACCGCCACTTGAGCGGATGCCGGCTTCGGGTCGCCACGATCCGGATCGGCAGGGATAGCATCCGGTTCGAAAGCGAGCGGACGCGCATCGCTGTTCCGCGACTCTGCCACCAGCGCCTCAATCGGCGCGGCAAGCGGCGCGAGGCTGGTCTGCGGCGTCTGCACCGGCCCCGGGATCAGGAAGTCGCTGCTCCCGAAGCGTTCGAGCGCCTTTTCCACGTCGGCGCCAAGATCGCGCCGATTGCGGAGCAGGTTGCGCGCGCTGGGGTTGAGGCGCGGCAGAAGGTCCAGCCATTGCTGGGTCGCCAGGATGACATGGCCGAGCATCGGCGCGGCGATATGCGGCAGATCTTCTGCGAACAGCAGGACGAGATCGGGCGGCACGCGGCGACCGGCCAGGCCCCGACCGGCGGCCAGCCGAAGCTCCACTGGCATCTCCGCCCGGACCGAGCGCAGGAAATTATAGGCGTCCGTTGCACGCGGCGCATCGACAAGCGGATCGTCGGCGTGATGACCGCGTCCCTGCGCGAGCACATCGACGACCTGACGCCACAGGACCGCCCGCGCCTCGGGCGTCGGCGCGGGCTGGGCGAGCAACGTGGCCAACATGTCATCGAAACGCAAAGCCCGTCTCCACTCGGCCACGGACATGATCCGGGCCATAACCGACGGCGCCAGTGTAAATCGCATTGCGCCGCCCGAAAAGGGGCGTTCGGCCAATAGGCACATGCTATTTTAATTGCACTCCGTCGAAACTTTATTCTAAGAATAGCACCTCATTTTGAAAGGTTGCTCCGTGGCTGCCCCCTCCCTTGATCAAGTCGATCGGACGATTCTGCATGAATTGCAGGAGGCCGGCCGCATGACCAATGTCGATCTCGCTCGCAAGGCAGGGCTGACCGCTCCGCCGTGCCTCCGCCGCGTCCGGGCGCTCGAAGAGGCCGGCGTCATCGAAAGCTATCATGCCCGACTGAACGCAGCGTCGCTAGGTTATGGCATAATGGTGTTCGCGCTGGTCTCGCTGCGCAGCCAGGCGGAAGAAGACCTGCGGCATTTCGAGGCTCATGTCGCCGCGCTCGCCGAAGTCCGGGAATGCCACATGCTGAATGGCGAGATCGACTTCATCCTGAAGATCGTCGCGCACGACCTGCAGGCCTTTCAGCAATTCCTGACATCGCAGCTGACGACGGCGCCCAACGTCGCCAGCGTCAAGACCTCGCTGACGATCCGCACCTCGAAGGACATTCCCGGAATCCCGGTGGACGGTCTGTAAATTGCGAGCCGCCCTCGGATGGCCAGCATCCGAGGGCGGGTACTTCATGCTGCGGGGTGCTCCGCCCAGGTCTTCCCATAGGCTGCGAGCGGCGCATAGGGCCCCGACTGGACTGCCCCGAATGCCGCTGCCGCGCCAGCCTTGTCTCCCGACTGGGCGAGCGCAAGACCAAGGCGGAAATTGGCTTGGGAGACATCGGCGCCGGGCTTGGTCAGGGCGAGCCGGTACATTTCCGCAGCCTTGGCGAAATCCTTGTAACCATATTCCAGGTCACCGGTCGTCATTACCGATTTGAACGTGGCCTTCGGTCCGCTCGCGGCGGACACCGCGGCTGGGATCGATGCCTTGTCGGGGGCGAGCTTCGGCTTCGACAAAGCGAGTATTTCGCGGGTATTCTGGCTGGTGGCCGGGTTCAGCTTGCCGGCGGACACGCCCTCGTTCAGCACGTCCACAGCCTCATTCGGGAACTTCAGGTACACCGCCAGGGCATAGTCGACATAGTTGGCTTGCGCCGACAGTGGCAAGACGCCCGCGGCGCGCGCCAGGCGCAGCAGATCCAGATCGGGTTCACCCGACAGCGCCGCGATCTGGCGATAGATGAACAGCGAGTCGTGCCAGTTCTGTTTGACCGGATATGCCGCCAGCCAAGCAGCGGTGATCTTGACGAATTCGGCCGGCATCTTCGCGCGCGAAGCCATATCCGCGCCGCGGCCGTACCATTCGGACGGCACCGGCTTACCGGCGGCGGCGTTCGCATCCATGACCTTCTGCAGCGTGGCGATCGCCTGGGCCGGCTTGCCGTTGCGGGATTGGCTGTCCGCAAGGATTGCATAGGCATCCTGCTCGGTGGACCCGGCAGCGAGCGCCCTGGTCAACGCGGCCTCCGCCTTCGCGTAATTCTTCCCCTGATAGGCGAACTGCCCCTGATACCAATAGAATTTGGCACGCTGCGGATCATCGAGCCGGTTGGCTGCTTCACCGGTGGCGATCATCTCGTCGAGGGCGGTCGCGAGCTTCGCCTGATCACCACTGGCCTGTGCCACGTTGAGCGCATATTGCGCGACGACATATTTTTCATCCGGCGTGGTGGCAACCGAACGAGCGCTCACCACGGCGGTCTCGGCAGCTGGGATATTCTTGGCCTTGAGCGCGGCGTCCGCTTCCCCGAGCGGCTTGCGGACGGCGTCACCGAGCTTGAGCGCCGGCGCAGCCGCTTCATCCTTCTTCTTTGCGAACGCGGGCGTACCCGGCGCAACTGCGGCSATCGCCATGCCAAGTGCGGCGATCAGCGCATAACGGGACGGTGAATTCATGCTTCAGGCCTCCTAAAAGGCGACCGATAAGGGGCCGGCCGCCCATAAAACACGCCGGTTGACTAATGGGTCCGTCGCCTGCGCACAAGCACAGGCGGAACGATCCGGCTTCACCCGTCGCGCTCTAGGCACCGTTGGCTGAATGAGGATTGAACCGGCGCGGTTGATTGGTCCGTTCGGGGGGACTAGGTCAGCGTGATGATCCTTCTTCTATCCCCAGCCAAGTCGCTCGATTATACGAGCCCACTACCCGATCTGACGCCGACGACGCCGCGTTTCGCCGGCGAGGCGCTGGCTACTGCGCAGGCCGCCGCGAAGCTCGGTCCGAAGAAGCTGTCCAAGCTGATGAGCATATCGGACAAACTCGCGAGGCTGAACGCCGACCGCTACGCCGATTTCGCCGCACAGGATGAGAGGCCCGCGCTCTATGCCTTCTCCGGAGATGTCTATGTCGGTTTCGAGGCCAAGAGCCTGGACCAGCCCGCGATCGATTTCGCACAGGATCATGTGCGGATCCTGTCCGGGCTCTATGGGCTGCTGCGGCCGCTCGACCTGATCCGGCCCTACCGCCTTGAAATGGGCACCCGATGGGCGCCGGGACGCAAGAAGACGCTCTACCAGCTGTGGGGCAACAAGATCTCGGGCGCACTCGCAGCCGATCTCCTGGCCGAGCGCTCCGATGTGATCGTCAATTGCGCGAGCAAGGAATATTGGCACGCCGTCGAGCAGGCGCCTCCCAAAGGGGTGCGGATCATCACGATCGATTTCCGCGAGGACGGACCGGGCGGCCTGTCGTTCAACAGCTTCGCCGCCAAGAGGGCGCGCGGCATGATCGCGCGCTGGATGTGCGAGCACAGGATCACCGACCCGGAGGGCCTGAAGGGTTTCGACAGCGATGGCTATTCGTTCGCCGCCGACGGTTCCGATGACAATATCTGGCGCTTCGTGCGCGATCGTGCCCGCCTGGCGGCGTAACGCTGTCAGGAACTTGGCCGGCTCCCGCCCGTTGACCGGGTCAATTTCATGGGAGCTGATCAATGAGCGGCGATCGACATCATGACGATGGCAGCCCAGCCCATCTGAGCACCGAGGAAGCGCGCTCCGGTGCGACGCCGCACATGACGCGCCATATCCTGGGATGGGGACTGGCGCTGGTCATCGTCGGTTTTCTCGCCGTTCTGCTCTACTATATGCTCAGAACCTGAGCCGCCATTCTGCCCGGCTCAAGCTGGCCCGCAACTGACAGCGCCATCGGCTCTAGCCTTCCCGACCGTCCTTCGTTAGGAGCTTTCTGCTTGCCCCGTTTCGCGGGCGCAGAATAGCTCTAACGATACGGACGAACATACTTTGGCCAGCGTACCGCCGCCCATCGAAAACAGCGATATTTCTCCGATCTCGATCGTAGACGAGATGAAGTCGAGCTATCTCGACTATGCGATGTCGGTCATCGTCGCCCGGGCGCTGCCCGACGTGCGCGACGGCCTGAAGCCGGTTCATCGCCGCATTTTGTTCGCCTGCCAGGAAGGCGGGTTCGTCCCTGGTCGCCCTTACCGCAAGTCCGCAAAGATCGTCGGCGACGTGATGGGCAATTACCACCCGCATGGCGACAGCTCGATCTACATGGCGCTTGCCCGCATGGCGCAGGATTGGGCGATGCGCGTCATGCTGATCGACGGACAGGGCAATTTCGGATCGATGGATCCGGATATGCCCGCATCGATGCGTTATACCGAGGCGCGGCTCAGCAAGCCGGCGATGGCCCTGCTCGAGGATATCGAGAAGGACACAGTCGACTTCGGCCCTAACTATGACGGCTCGCTGAAAGAGCCGCTGGTCCTGCCGGCCCGCTTCCCCAACCTGCTGGTCAACGGCGCCGGCGGCATCGCCGTCGGCATGGCGACCAATATTCCTCCGCACAACCTGGGAGAGGTGATCGCGGCCTGCAAGGCGTACATCGCCAATGGCGGGATAAGCATCGAGGAACTGCACGAGATCGTGCCGGGCCCCGACTTCCCGACCGGGGGCCTGATCCTCGGCAAGGGTGGCGCGCGCAATGCCTACCACACCGGCAAGGGCTCGATCATCATGCGTTCGCGCCATGTGGTCGAGGAAGGCCGTGGCGACAAACGCTCCATCGTTCTCACCGAAATCCCCTACCAGGTCGGCAAGAACGGCCTGGTCGAAGGCATCGCGGAAGCGGCCAAGGACAAGCGGATCGAGGGCATCAGCGACATCCGCGACGAATCCAGCCGGCTGGGCGTGCGGATCGTCATCGAGTTGAAGCGCGACGCCACGCCGGAAGTCGTGCTCAACCAGCTATGGCGCCACACCCAGGCGCAGACCAGCTTCCCGGCGAACATGCTCGCAATCCGCGGCGGCCGCCCCGAAGTGCTCACGCTGCGCGACATCATCGAAGCCTTCGTGAAGTTCCGCGAGGAGGTGATCACCCGCCGCTCGAAGTTCGAATTGGCCAAGGCGCGCGATCGCGCCCACATCCTGCTCGGGCTGGTCATCGCCGTCACCAATCTCGACGAGGTCGTCCGCATCATCCGCGGTTCGGCGAGCCCGGCCGAAGCGCGTGCCGCGCTGATTTCGCGCGAATGGCCGCGCGGGGAGATCGAACCCTATATCAAGCTGGTCGAGGCGGTAGAATCGATCGGCACGTCGCCGACCTACCAGCTCAGCGAGATCCAGGTTCGCGCGATCCTCGACCTGCGCCTGCACCGCCTGACCGCGCTGGGCCGTGACGAGATCGGCGGAGAGCTGGCGACGCTGGCGTCCTCGATCGCCGAACTTCTGCACATATTGAGCGACCGCGCGCGGCTCTACGAGGTGATGATCGAGGAATTCGACGCGATCCTCACCGAGTTCGCGACACCTCGCAAGACCGAGATCGCGCCTGCCGGCGACACGATCGACGACGAGGACCTGATCGAGCGCGAGGACATGGTCGTCACCGTCACCCATGGTGGCTATATCAAGCGCACGCCGCTCGAGGCGTTCCGGGCGCAGAAGCGCGGCGGCAAGGGTCGTTCCGGCATGGCGACCAAGGACGAGGACGCCGTCACCGAGCTGTTCGTGACAAGCACGCACACGCCTGTCCTGTTCTTCTCCGATCATGGCAAGGTCTACCGCAAGAAGGTCTGGCGCCTGCCCGAGGGCGCGCCACAGGCGCGCGGCCGGCCGATGATCAACCTGCTGCCGCTGGCGCAGGACGAGAAGATCACCACGGTGCTGCCGCTGCCGGAGGACGAGGAAAGCTGGGGCGCGCTGCACGTCGTGTTCGCGACCGCGCATGGCGGCATCCGGCGCAACTCGATGGATGCGTTCGCCAACGTGCCGACCAACGGCAAATTTGCGATGCGCTTCGACGAGGACGCGACCGATCGGCTGATCGGCGTCGCGCTGCTCACCGAGACCGACGACGTGATGATGGCGACGCGCGGCGGCAAGGCGATCCGCTTCGCCGCCACCGATGTCCGCGAGTTCCAGAGCCGCACGTCGACCGGCGTCCGCGGCATATTGCTCAAGGATGGCGACGAGGTGATCTCGCTTTCGATCCTCAGGGGTTTCGAGGCAACCACCGAGGAACGCGACGCCTATCTCCGCGCGGCTCCCTGGAAGGACAATGGCACCGAGCCGACCCTGCCGCCCGAGCGGATGAAGGAGTTCGAGGAAGCCGAGGAGTTCATCCTCACGGTCTGCGCCAACGGCTATGGCAAGCGCAGCTCGGCCTATGAATATCGCCGCACCGGCCGCGGCGGCCAAGGCATCACCAGCATCGACAATCTCGAGCGCAACGGCCCGGTGGTCGCCAGCTTCCCCGCGCATAATGGCGAACAGCTGATCCTTGTCACCGACCAGGCCAAGCTGATCCGCATGTCCGTGGGCGACACCCGCGTGATCGGACGCAATTCAGCTGGTGTCCGCTTGTTCCATGTCGCGGACAACGAGCATGTCGTGGGCGCTGCACGCATCGAGGAAAGCGAAGAGGAAGCCGAGGTCGACCTGAGCGACGGGACCACCGAAACCGCTCCGCTGGATGACGCCGAAGTGGGCGATGACCTGGCCGATGGCGGCGAGGCTTCGGAGGAGAACTGACGTCGGGCGCGGCGCGCTCGACGACCTCGGCTGCTTCAGGCGTTACCGAGCTTGCCCGTTCCCCACATCACCGGCTCTCGATAGACCCGCCGGTAAGCGGCGAAGAAGGCCGAGGCGGTGGTTGCGATCACGACCGGAACCATTGCGGCTTCGCCGATCCGGAACAGCCATGCGAATGGGTCATCGATCAGCCTGAGCCCAAGGCGAAGCCCTATTCCCACCGCCAGCAGCGGCAATATCGCGCCGATCACGAGGGCGAAGGTGGGAATCCAGCCGGCCTGGGCGTGCCCAAGTGACCTGCGCAGCGTCATTCGACGATCATCCGTGAACAGAGCCACATACCAGGGCAGGAACGGGATCGAGATGAACAGCCATAGCAGCAGGGCGCCGGCAGGAATGAACATCCGCCCGGTGCGATAGAGCGGGGCCAGCGCGTCGCCGAGGCTGGTGAGCAGGAATTTGCTCGTCAGCTGGATCGCCATCATGACCGTGGCGCCCCAGGCGACCCGAAGGTTCAGCCGGACCATATGGTGGCGGTCACCACGAAAGCGCCACCAGCGCAGCGCGTAGATCATGACGATGAGCATGATGACGGTGTCGACGATGTTCGTGCCGATCAGGAAGGCCTGCTTGTAGCCGGCGGGCACGCTGCCAAAGACGATCAGCGCCCGCCGCAGCAGTTGCCAGGCAAGCAACAATCCCATCACCACCGGATTGGCGCTCGCAAATCCATATGCACGACGATAGATCGCCCCGATAGCCGAGCCCATTTCAGTATCCCCCACGGCCCGCGTCAGCGGGCTCGCCCCAGGACGTTATCACTGTTCCGCAGCCCGAACTCAATAGCGCGGGAAAATCTTGCGGATCAGCTGTCCCTGCCAGGGACGACCATGATAGTTGAAGAAGAACCAGCCGTAGAAAGTCGTGAAGAACAGCACCACCGGCGCCAGCCAGTCCTGGTTGGCGCGCATATGCCGATAGAGCGCCAGATCCGCGGCGCGGCGGTCGTGCTCGGTGCCGCCGCCATATATGCCATAGGCATTGTCATGGGCACGGCAGCCGGCGTTCCGATTATGCTTGGAGCCGTCCATGAAGATGCAATAGTGACGCTCTTTGTCAGCCATCAGGCGAGTAAGCAGCGGCGATGCCGGCGTTCAAGCGCAAAATCTTCTATCTCAGCGGTTTCGATCCCAGGGGTGCACGCTTCTACCACCAACTCTTCGCGGAGCAGGCGGAGGGGTATAATCGGGTTGCGGACCGGCAGGTCAGCGTCGGCAAGCGCCGCCGCGAGCCGCCGCATTCGACGGCCTGGACGATCCGCGACGAGAGCCAGGACAGCGAGACCGACTACGTCTTCCTCGGCTGGGACGATGTGGTGCGCAGCCACTGGGTGAAGAACCCGCTGGCGCTGCTCAAGCGTTCGGTCGCGGCCTATTGGAACTTCACCCGCCTGCTCGACTGGCCGATCGTGCGGACCTTTCCGTTCGGCGTCAAATTCGCCTTCTACTATCCTGGCGTAACGACGATATTGCTGCCTATCCTGTTCGGCATCCTGCTGTGGTTGCCATTCGGCGCGCTGCTCGGCTGGCGTTGGGGATTGCTCGCGGCCGCGCTGATCGGCCTCGCCGTGGCGATGTTCGTGGTGAAGAAGATCCAGGGCTTCTGGCTGCTGCGGTTCATCATCTTCAACGACACGCTGGCCGGCGAACGCCTCCCCCCCGACGTCGACGCCCGCATGGACGAGTTCTCCGATCAGATCCACGCCAGCCTCGACGAGGACTGGGACGAGATATTGTTCGTCACCCATAGCAACGGATCGATCATGGCGGTGCCGATCATGGCCCGTCTGCTCGCTGCCAGCGGCGGAGCGCTGCCGGATCGCTTCAGCCTGGTAACGCTGGGCTCATGCATCGCGCTCATCGGCAACCGCAAGGACAGCAAGCGCTTCCACGGATTGCTGGATGCCGTCGGCCAGGGCGATTTCCGCTGGCTCGATATCGGATCGATCACCGACGGCGCCTGCATAGCGGGCATCGATCCGTGCATCAGCTGCCCTCGGCCGCGCAAGGCGCGCCTGTTCCAGACCAGCCCGCGCTGGTTCAAATATTGCGATCCGGCCAGCTATCAGGCGCGCCGGCGCAACAAATATGAGACCCATTTCGATTATCTGCGGACATTCGATCGGATCTCCCCGCTGGATTATATCGCGATAGCTTCGGGCGCGCGGCCGATCGAGCAGTCGATCGAGGCATTCAAGGCCGAGAACGATGCCTGATCATCAGGGACATGACGGGCGACAGAAACTGTTCACGCCCCCCTACCCCATACCGCACAAGAGCAAGGCATCGCTGCTCAAGCGTTTCCTGACCGGCTGGAACAGCTGGATCCACACGCTGTTCGACCGCAGCTACACGATGAAGATGGGCGAGATCCGCCTGCCCAAGCTGGACTTCTTCATCGCCAACGATCTGTCGGTGGTCGATCGGGTGATGGACGACAGGGACAGGGTCTTCCCGAAACATCGCTTCCTCAACGATCTGCTCGACCCATTGATCGGCAACAGCGTCTTCTCCGCAAATGGCCAAGACTGGGAAGATCAGCGCGAAATGGTCAACCCGGCCTTCGCGCACACGAACCTCAAGCGCGTCTTCCCGGCGATGCAGGCAGCGGTCGACGATCTGCTGGCGCACATCGCGACGCTCGATCGATCGCGGCCTCTCGAGGTCGATCCGCTGATGACCCACGTCGCCGCGGACATCATCTATCGCACCATCTTCTCGGTGAAGCTCGACCAGTCGAGCGCCGACCATATCTATCATTCCTTCCATCGCTATCAGAAGAATATCCAGCCGGGCGCGATGCTCCGGCTCTACGGCCTTCCGATGCTGGGCTATCGCAGGCGCGCCAAACGGGCCGCGGCAGAAATCCACGGCGTCTTCGGCCCCATCGTGAAGGCGCGCTACGACGCCTGGCACGATGGCGGTCAGGCCGGAGACGACATCCTCCAGTCGCTGCTGGGGGCTCGTCACCCGCGGACTGGCGAATCCTTCACCTATGGAAAGATCATGGAGCAGGTCTCGACGATCTTCCTGGCAGGCCATGAAACCGCTGCCTCTGCGATGACGTGGTCACTCTACCTGCTGTCCGAATGCCCGCATCTGCAAGAGGCGCTGGTCGCGGAGATCGAGCGGGAAACGGGCGGAGACCCGATCGCCTTCGAGCATCTCCGCGGGATGAACGGCATCCGCAATCTCTTCCGTGAAACGCTGCGCCTCTATCCGCCGGTCAGCTTTCTCGTCCGCGAGGTCACCGCCCCGACGACTTTCCGCGACAAGCTGGTCCAGGCGGGGGCGATGATCGTGGTTTCGCCGTGGCTGATCCAACGCAACCGCGACAACTGGAAATGCCCACACGCCTTCGCGCCTGAACGGTTTGAGGATCCGGAGGAAGCAGAAGCGTGCCGCCGCGCCTATCTGCCGTTCGGCAAGGGGCCCCGCATCTGCATCGGCGCGGGCTTCGCGCAGCAGGAGGGGATGCTCATCCTCGCCAGCCTGATCCGCGCGTTCCGGCTGCGCTATCCGGATATCGCCAAGCCCGAACCGGTGAGCAGGCTGACCCTTCGACCGAAGCGGGCGGTGCGGCTGTGGTTCGAGGGTCGCTGACCCAAGCCGTCATGCCCGCGAAGGCTGGCATCCATGTCCGTCGCGCGGTCAGATGACATCTGGTATGAGAGTGCTAGGCCCCAGACTTCGCTGGGGCGACGACTGTCACGGCCTCAGCAAAAGATCGTCCTTCTCGATCACCAACACGGAATTGGGTGACCAGCCGCGCCAATTGATGCGGGGAATTGCATGGCGGATCAAGGTCGCCGCATCGAATTCGCGTGTAAGATCATACTCATCTGGCAGCGCGAAGATCATGCCGAGCGTTCGCTGGATATCCTCGCCGCCGAAGGTGCGGACATGATCTTCCTGTCCGAATCTCATTAAAGCTTCGGACTCAGCGATCGGACCGAGATCCTCGCCATAGTGGCCGCCGCGAATAATCGGCACACAACAAATATGCTTGCCCGACGGTGTCAACGCTCGATGGAGATGGAACAGGATCGCCGTGATGTTGCACGGAATATGCTCCATCACGTGGGAATGCAGGATCAGGTCGTAACGTCCCGGAGGGAGACGCGCAGCATCCTCGACCAGATCGATCCTTCGGATGTTGGGTGCGAAATCATAGAGGTCCGGATCAATGTCGACGGGCTCATAACCATCGCCGTAGAGCGCGTGCAGGCGCTCCGCAAGCGGCCTTTCGGGTGCAATATGCAGCACCCGCAGACCCGGCCGGAGCATGCCATGCTTCTCCAGCATCAGCCACAGGAGCCGCGCACGCTCGTTCGATCCGCAATCCCCGCACTGCACGTGGCCACGCTGCTGTCGCGCGACGAATTCCGTGGACCCGCAGATGTTGCAGCTCAGCCAGCTCTCCTCCTTCCCGAGCCGCTCCAGCGTCGGGATGAGATCGTCGAAATGGTCGACCAATGCGGTCGCGTCGAGCTGGTCGTGCGGTCGGTCCGAGAAGCCGAAGGTCACAGCAACCGTAGGGATATTCGCGTTGCGCCCGGTGTCGGTATCGGTGATCGAGTCCCCCACATAGGCGGCGCGGCCCCCGCCGCATCTGGCAATCGCCTCGAACAGCGGCGCTGGATCGGGCTTGCGCACGGTCAAGGTGTCACCACCCACCAGCGCATCGAAACGGTCCTGCCAGCCGAGCGCATCGATGCATCGGCGCGCCAGCAACTCGGCCTTGTTGGTACAGACCGCGAGCTTGACCCCCCGCGCTGCCAGCTGATCCAGCGCCGCGTTCAGGCCTGGAAAAACCGTCGTACCATCGGCGATATGATCGAGATAATAGTCGATGAAGATGGGAAAACCTTCCTCGACCAGCGCCTCGGTCATCTCGCCGGTCGCCGCCAGCCCCTTCTGGAGCAGGGCGCGAGCACCATGGCCCACCATGTGACGGACATCCTCGGCCGGCACCGGCGGACGGCCGAGCACCGACAGGGCATGGTTCAGCGCGGCGGTAAGATCGGGGGCGGTGTCGGCAAGCGTGCCGTCGAGATCGAAGGCGACCACGTCGAAGGGGAAATCGGCTGTCATCGCGCGCTCCATCCTCGGCCGATATGGAAAAGGCAAGCGCTTCGTGGCAGACGACGCAGATGCAGACGCGCTCCTTCGCCGCGCTGATCCTTGCCGCAGGCAAGGGGACGCGCATGAAATCCGATCTCCACAAGGTGCTTCACCCGATCGCAGGCCGCCCGATGCTCGGCCATCTGATCGCGGCCGTCGACCAGCTGGGTGCCACAAAGAAGCTCGTGGTGACCGGCGCCGGGCGCGAGCAGGTCGAGAGCTTCGTGGCGCCGCTTGGTGTCGATGTCGCTACGCAGGAGCCGCAACTCGGCACCGCTCATGCCGTCCAGCAGGGCGCGGCGGCGCTGGCCGGCTTCGATGGCGACGTGCTGCTCCTCTACGGTGACGTACCGCTGGTGCGGCCAGAAACAATGGCACGCATGCTCGACCGGCTCAACGCCGAGGACCAGCCGGCCTGCGTTGTCCTCGGCTTCCGCCCGGCCGATCCGCTCGCTTATGGACGCATTCTCGTCCGGCACGACGGCATGATCGACAAGATGGTCGAGTATAAGGATGCGAACCCCGCCGAGCGCGCAGTGGATCTGTGCAATTCCGGGCTGATGGCCGTGCGCGCCGCAGATCTGTGGCCGCTGCTTGCCCGCGTCGGCAACAACAATGCCGCGCAGGAATATTATCTGCCCGACATCGTCATGATCGCGAAGGCAGACGGGCGTTCGTCGGCGGTAATCGAGGCCGAAGCCTGGGAGGTTGCGGGGGTGAATAGCCGTGCTGAACTCGCCCTGGTCGAGGGCGAATGGCAGAAGCGACGGCGGGACGCCGCTATGGCCGACGGCGCCACCCTGATTGCCCCCGAGACGGTGTGGTTCGCCCACGACACCGTCATCGGCCGCGACGTCGTGATCGAGCCGAACGTCTTCTTCGGCCCAAAGGTACGGATCGGCGATGGCGTCACCATCCATGGCTTCAGCCACATCGAGGGCGCAACGGTTCGCAGCGGCGCGGAGATCGGCCCCTATGCTCGGCTGCGGCCCGGCGCCGACATCGGCGAGGGCGCGAAGATCGGCAATTTCGTGGAGGTCAAGAACGGCCGCTTCGGCCCGGGCGCCAAGGCCAATCACCTATCCTACATCGGCGATGCCGATGTAGGAGCGAAGGCCAATATCGGCGCCGGCACGATCACCTGCAATTATGATGGCTTCCTCAAATATCGCACCGCCATCGGTGAAGGCGCGTTCATCGGATCGAACAGCGCGCTGGTCGCCCCCGTCACCATCGGCAGCGGAGCAATCGTCGCGGCAGGATCGGTGATCACGCGTGATGTCGAAGCCGATTCGCTGGGAGTTGCACGCGGCACGCAGGAGACGCGACCGGGCTGGGCCGGGCGCTTCCGCGAGGCGATGAAGGCGAAGAAAGCGACGAGGTGATTCCCGATCATGCCGACCGGAATTCACTTCTTTCCCACCGGCCCTTCAGAAAGGCTGCATCCGCCTGCCGACCGGGCTGGGTAGCGACAGAAGTGGCAATACTGCTCCCGCATTGTCAGCCGCGGTTAATAGTGCTTTGACCATCGGCGGGCTGGAATCGCGGGTAAGTGGGGCGTTCGTCGATGTGTGGCATTATCGGCATAGTGGGCAGGCAGGACGTGGCGGGCCGTCTCGTCGAAGGTCTTCGCCGGCTCGAATATCGCGGCTATGATTCGGCCGGCGTCTGCACCATCCACGATAATCGGCTCGATCGCCGCCGCGCCGAGGGCAAGCTCGACAATCTCGCCCGCAAGATGGAGGCCGAACCGCTCGCCGGCCTGATCGGCATCGCCCACACCCGCTGGGCGACGCATGGTGCGCCGACCCAGGACAACGCCCATCCTCATGCAACCGGCGAGGTTGCCCTGGTCCACAACGGCATCATCGAGAACTTCAAGCCGCTGCGCGACGAACTCGTCGCCAAGGGGCGGGTCTTCGAGAGCCAGACCGACACCGAAGTCGTCGCCCATCTCATCTCCTCGGATGTCGAGGCGGGAATCGATCCGGTCGAGGCGGTACGCACCAATCTGAAGCGGCTGCACGGTGCCTTCGCGCTTGCGATTCTGTTCCGGCAGGATCCGGACATGCTGATCGGCGCGCGGCTCGGCTCGCCGCTGGTTGTCGGCTATGGCGAAAATGGCGAAACCTATCTCGGTTCGGATGCGCTCGCGCTTGCGCCGCTGACCCAGCAGATTTCATATCTGGAGGAGGGTGACTGGGTCGTCATCACCCGCGAGAAGACCCAGATCTACGATCGCACGGATCAGCCGGTCGACCGCGCGGTGGTCAATTCGGGGGTTTCGAACCTGACCATCGACAAGGGCAATCACCGCCACTTCATGCTCAAGGAAATATATGAGCAGCCGATTGTCGTGGCGCAGACGCTCAAATCCTATCTCCGTCGGCTCGAGGGTGAGGTATCGCTCCCCATTCCCGACTTCGACCTGAGTGCGATCCGCCGCGTCACGATCGTCGCCTGCGGGACGAGCTTCTATGCCGGCATGGTTGCGAAATACTGGTTCGAGCAATTCGCGCGCGTACCCGTGGACCTCGATGTCGCTTCTGAATTCCGATATCGCGAGCCGGTCATGGAGGATGGCGGCCTCGCGCTCTTCATCAGCCAGTCAGGTGAGACCGCGGACACGCTCGCGGCTTTGCGCCATGCGCGGGCCGAAGGACAGAAGATCGCCGTAGTGGTCAATGTGCCGACCTCCACCATGGCGCGCGAAGCCGACCTGTTGCTGCCGACGCATGCCGGACCCGAGATCGGCGTCGCCTCCACCAAGGCCTTCACCTGCCAGCTGGCGGTCCTCGCCGCGCTCGCGGCTAATATCGCGCGCGCCAAGGGGCGCCTGAGCGTCCGCGAGGAAAAGGAAATCGTCCGCCATTTGTCCGAGGCTCCGGCCGCGATCAACGGCGCGCTGGCTTATGATCAGGCGATCGAGTCGATGGCGGGCGTGATCGCGGTGGCGCGCGACGTGCTCTATCTGGGGCGCGGCACCGATTATCCTTTGGCGCTCGAAGGCGCGCTGAAGCTCAAGGAAATCAGCTATATCCACGCCGAAGGCTATGCCGCCGGCGAGATGAAGCACGGTCCTATCGCCCTGATCGACGAGAATGTACCGGTGATCGTGATCGCGCCTTCGGGCCCGCTGTTCGAGAAGACCGTGTCCAACATGCAGGAAGTCCAGGCGCGCGGCGGCAAGGTGGTGCTGATCTCCGACTATGACGGGATCGCCGCGGCGGGCGAAGGCTGCATGGCAACGATCACGATGCCCAAGGTGCATCCGCTGATCGCTCCGATCGTCTATGCCATTCCGGTCCAGCTGCTCGCCTATCACGTCGCGGTCGCCAAGGGCACGGATGTCGATCAGCCACGCAATCTCGCGAAGTCGGTGACAGTCGAGTAACGGGGCCCCGATACTCGACGCGCCAGCGGCGGAAAGCCTCCGGAATATCCCCGCCAGCATGTACACGGCGCAACCAGAGCGCTATTTTTCGCAGTTGCGAAATAAAATCAGGGCGGTTAACCTACCCTTAATAGTTGTTGGTGGAACATCGTTTCGCCTACGAACACAACCTCAGTGCGGAGCCAACGATCGAATCACGCCGAGAAATCGGCGGAAATTAGCGAATGTTACATCGGCGTGAATTCTCAGCCAGCCTCTTGTATCGGTCAATTGGTCGCCAAGTCGTTGATCGTCTATCGAAGCGATGCCATCAGGGGTAGGCTAGTATTCCGCAACGCAGCAAAAATGGGGTGGATATGCTTGCTGATATTGAATCGGGGGCGATTCAAAGGATTAGCTTCATGGCCGATGACAGGAATACTGCGCGCAGATCGGCCCAGTTCGATGCCCTGGCGGTACGCGCGCTGGATATCGTCACCGCCTTGGGGCTTCTGATCTTTCTCGCACCGCTGATGCTGATCGTGGCGGCGCTCGTATATCTCGTGGATCCAGGCCCCATATTCTTTGCTCACCGGCGGCTGGGCCGTGATGGCCGGACCTTTCCCTGCCTGAAGTTCCGGTCGATGGTCGTCGATGCAGAGCAGCGGCTCAGCCACCTGCTGGCGACCGATGCGGCGGCCCGCGACGAATGGGCCCGCGATTTCAAGCTTCGTCGCGATCCGCGGATTACGCGGATCGGCAACTTCCTGCGCCGGACGAGCATCGACGAACTGCCGCAGTTCATCAATGTGCTGCGCGGGGAAATGAGCATCGTCGGCCCCCGTCCGATCGTCGAGGGCGAAATCCCGCGCTACGGCCGCTATTTCGCCGAATATAGCAGCGTCAAGCCGGGCATCACGGGCCTGTGGCAAGTCAGCGGGCGAAACAACATCCATTATCGCCGTCGCGTGGCGCTGGATGTCAGCTATGCGCGCAACAGGAACCTGGGGCTCGACCTTCGCATATTGGCGATGACCGTTCCGGCCGTGCTGCTGGCAAGAGGCAGCTTCTGAGATCGGGACGCTGGCAATCTGGACCGGCGCGGTTTCTCTCGAATATCGGCGCGCATCGGCGCATCGCGTCGCCCCTTTCCGCATGATCCATGACATGCTCAGCAGCATAAGATTGGCATGGCATGTTGCGTAGCCACCGCGCATCCGGCAATCCACAGACCAACGGACCGATCCATCGTGACGTGGCGCATAACGCCCGTCACGCACCGACGGCATGATCCACGGATATGCTTTCGGAGGAAAGGTCATGAATAAGGAGCGAACATGCGTTTAGCGATTATCGGCACGGGTTATGTCGGTCTGGTTTCGGGGGCCTGCTTTTCCGAGTTCGGCCATGAGGTCACCTGCGTCGATATCAACGAAGCGACGATCGCGAAGCTCAAACAGGGCGAGATCCCGATCTTCGAACCGGGCCTCGATGAGTTGGTGAAGCGCAACAGCCGCTTCGGCCGTCTCAAGTTCACAAGCGACATCAAGGAAGGTGTCCGCGACGTGGACGCCGTGTTCATTGCGGTCGGAACCCCCTCGCGCCGCGGCGATGGCCATGCGGATTTGTCCTATGTCTATGCCGCCGCCCAGCAGGTTGCGGAATCGATTACCCGACCTTGCCTGATGGTGACGAAATCGACGGTGCCGGTAGGGACCGCCAAGCATGTCGCGGCCATCGTCGCCAAGGCGCGGCCGGATATGACGATCGATGTCGCGTCGAACCCCGAATTCCTCCGCGAAGGGTCCGCCATCGAGGATTTCATGCGGCCCGACCGGGTCGTGTGCGGCACCTCGAGCGAGAGCGCGCAAGCGGTGCTCCGCAATATCTATCGCCCACTGTCGCTGCGCGAGGTCCCGATCCTGTTCGTCGAGACCGAGACGTCGGAAATGATCAAATACGCCGCCAACGCCTTCCTCGCGATCAAGATCACTTTCATCAACGAAATCGCCGACCTGTGCGAGAAGACGGGCGCCAACGTCCAGAATGTCGCGCGCGGCATCGGCATGGACAATCGCATCGGCGGCAAATTCCTGCACGCCGGTCCCGGCTATGGCGGATCCTGCTTCCCCAAGGACACGACCGCCCTGCTCAAGACCGCCGAGGACCATGAGAGCCCGATGCAGATCGTCAAGGCGACGGTGGACGTCAATAATCAGCGCAAGCGCATGATGGGGCGGCGCGTGATCACTGCGGCAGGCGGATCGGTGGCGGACAAGAAGATCGCTCTGCTTGGCCTGACCTTCAAACCCAATACCGACGATATGCGGGACTCACCCAGCATCGACATTGTACGCGTCCTCCAGGACAACGGCGCGCGGGTCAGCGCCTTCGATCCCGAGGGGCGGCACCAGGCCGAGAAGATGCTCGAGAATGTCGAGTTCGCCGAAGATGCCTATGACGCGATGCAGGACGCCGATGTGCTTGTCCTCGTCACGGAATGGAACGAGTTCCGTGCGCTCGATCTGGAGCGGGTGAAGCGGCTTCTCAAGAGCCCGACGATCGTCGATCTGCGCAACATCTATCGTCCCGACCAGATGCAGGCCGCAGGCTTCGCCTATACGTCGATCGGGCGCCCGTGAAAGCGGCGCCTCATAACGCCCTTATGGCGAGATAGATAAGGCTCCAGAGCACGACCGGGGATCCAATGATCAGGAGCAGCCGCAGCGCCCGCGGCGCCTTCTGAACATCGGGCGGGTCAGCGTATCGGCTCTGCCCGGGCAATCGTGGGTGGGGGGGCGCAAGACTTTCGTCAGGGCGCTCGATCGGAGCATCGATGGTCCGTTCGTCTGCTTTGTCAGCCTCGCGAACGCGGGTGATCGGCAATCTATCCTCTCCGTCCCCTGCGAGGGGCAGGCTTGTTGCCGCTCCGAGGCCTGTTGGTTGCGCGCCGATGCGCGCTTCCCTTTGATCCAAGCCCCGAGTGGCTAATCCAAGATAGGTACAACATTAGTCTAACTCAAGGAAATACGCGGAATTACGTGAGTCAGAATGGGTATGCGATGAACGGGAGCTTTCGGCGGCATTCAGCGCGGCCTCATCGCCCCGATGCTACTGGTCTCCCAACGCCTGTACAATATGAGGAGAGTAGCGATGCGTATCAAAGCTGCCCTGATCGGTGCCGCGGCGCTTGCCGCCACCGTCATTCCCGCCGCAGCCCCGGCCCAGATCGTGAGCTTCAGCATCTCAAGCGGCCATTATGATCGAGGCTATTATGGAAGCCCTTACGGCTATGCCTATGGCTATGGCTATCCCACCTACGCCTATGGATATGGCCGGGCTTACCCCTATCGCTATGACCGCGGCTATCGCGGTTGGGATCGCGATCGTTGGGATCGCGGCCGGCATCATGGTTGGCGCCACGAGCGTCGCCATGATCGACATGACCGGCGCGACTATTGGGACCGGGACTGATTGACGAGCCGGACGAGGAGGCGCCGGGCAACCGGCGCCTCCAAACGCGTCATCAGGCAGACAAATGATCCGTCGCGACATTCACCGCGCCGCCCTGTATGACAATTGTCAGGTCATAGCTGGCGGCGCTGTTCATGCGACTTGCTCATTTCGGCTTGCGGAACCGGTAGAGGAAACGGTCGGTCTTTCCGCGTATGGCCGGGTCGAACACAAGCTTGCGATGGTCGTCGGAGGTATTGGCGAGCAACGGACTGGCGGCTTCGAAGCGGAATCCCGCGGCGGCAAAATCGGCCTTCACGGTCGATGGATCGATGCGGTGAAGCTTGTCCACCAGCGCGCGGGTATCTCCCGCCGGCCCGACATGATCGATGATGCCGACGACGCCGCCGGGCTTCACCGCGGCGAACAGTTCCTTGAGGAAAGCCCGAGGATCGGTGCGGGGTATGCCATATTTCGCCGACTCCCAGTATAGATCGTGGTAGTTCAGGTTGATGATCACGAAATCGAACTGGCGCCCGCCGGCGGTGAATGCCTCGAACGGATAGCGCACGAAGTCGATGTCCGGGCGTCGCTCGGTCAGCGCTTTCCACACCTTCTGCTCGTCCGGATCGTTATAGAATTGCGCCGGTTCGAAGGCCGTGACCTTGCCCTTCGGCCCAACCGCAGTTGCCATGATCTCTGCCCAATAGCCGGAGCCGGTCATGATGTCGGCCGCGGCCATGCCAGCTTTGAGGCCAAGAAAGGCAAGCACTTGCGCAGGCTTGCGGCCGGCGTCGAGCGCGACCGCCTGGGCGGGGCGCCCGCTGGCGGACACCGCTGCGGATAGATAGGCCGGCGTTCCCGCCTGCGCCGCCGTGGCCAGGAGCAGCATTGCCCCCGCCAGCGCGGGGAACATCATCTTGAAACGCATGAGCCGTCTCTCCCTTGTTGAGGAACCATGGTGCGCCACGGGCGGAACCAGCTCAACGCCGGAATGTGGCAGTCGTCGACCGGGCAAGATGTTCGTCGAAAGACGCGCGCCGATCCGCTACGCTGGCCGATCACGCAACAGCGGCAACACAGGATTGGACCATGACCGACTCGCTCGACGACCGCATCATCGACACCCCGGAAGGTCCGATGCGCTGGGGCGACTGGAAGAAGAAGAACCCGGTGCAGGTGCCGTCGCGCCGCACCAAGGGCAAGAAGCTGCCGAACAAGATCCCGATGCGGACTGGCGAAAGCTGATCAGCGGCCGATCGACACGCTTGTAACAGGCGAACGGATCGACGCTTATCGCGGCACGTTCTTGTCGACTGGCGGTCAGCCGCCGCCATGTCCCAGCCGGGTGCCCCAGAAGACCAGGAAACCGAACGCGCTCAGGCCCGCCAGCAGCGCGGCAAGCTTCAGCCAGACCGCGAGCGCACCGCTCGTCGACGAAGCATCGGGGGGCTGGTCGTTCATCACATTTTGCTCGCTGCTGGCCAAGGACGGGGCGGGATAGCATGGCGAATGAGCACCCGCGCATTAAATCAGCCCTAAGGCGCAAATCTTTGCTATGGGGCCCGCATGCCATGTGGCGGCGCACGTCGTCGCCCTCTCTCCAGCCCATCACATCAACCAGGAAAATATCTACATGCCGCCGTTTAAGGACAGCTTTCAGGAACGCCTCGCCCGCGCCAACCAGGCCAAGACTACCGCGCTCGTCAAGCTGCGCGAAAAGCCGGCCCTCGATCCCGAGGTGGTTGCTGCGCGACAGGCGGCACAGGCCGCCCGCGAGGCCGCCAAGATCGAGGCGAGCGCAGCCAAGCGAGCCGCCATCGCACAGGCCAAGGCGGACAAGCTGGCGCGCGCCGCCGAAGCTGAGGCGCGCAAGCCCGTTCCCAAGACTGAAGCCGAGAAGAAGGCGGCCCGCGATGCCCGCTATGCCGCCCGCAAGGCGCGCTAGGTAGCGAGCATGATTCCGCTGGAATTGGTCGATACTGCTCGGATCCCAGGAACCGACGGCGAGCTACGCCTGATGCGTCGCGGCCAGGATCATATGATCCTGTTCGGCCGTAATGAACTGATGAGCAGCCGGTTGCGGGGATCCGAGGAAGCGTTGGCCACCCTCCCCTGCGAACGGCTTCAGGACCGGTCGCGGCCGCGCCTTCTGATCGGCGGGCTCGGCATGGGCTTCACCTTGCGGAAAGCGCTCGCGGTACTGCCGCCCAAGGCAGAGGTCGTCGTCGCCGAGCTGGTGCCGACGATCGTCGATTGGGCGCGCGGGCCTCTGGCCCATCTCTTCGGCGACAGCCTCGACGATCCGCGCGTTACCGTCAGGATCGGCGACGTGGGTGAGACGATCGCGGCAGCGGGCGCCGGCTTCGACGCCATCCTGCTCGATGTCGACAATGGGCCCGATGCGCTGATCCATCCGGACAATGGCAGGCTTTATGGCAAATATGGGCTGCGCGCCGCCCATGCTGCGCTTACGCCGGGCGGCGTACTCGCCATATGGTCGGCCTATCAGGACAAGGTCTTCGCGGAGCGCCTCAAGCGCGGGGGCTTCGCTGTCGATGAGATCAAGGTGCGGGCGACCGGGGTCAAGGGCGCGCACCATGTCATCTGGCTGGCGATGAAACAGAACGGAACGACGTAAGATTGAAGGCCGCCAGGGGCTGCTAGGCCAATTAAGGCACGGGCCGCCATCCCGTCGTTGCCCCCGCAGCCCACTGCCCCTATCCCGCCGCCATGACTATTTCGATCTTCGCCACCGGCACCAGCCGCGGCATCGGCAAGGCCATCGTCGACCGTTTCACCGGAGAGGATGTCCGACTTATCGGCCACCGCTCCAGCGATGGCGATGACAGCACACTTGCGGCCGATCTGCTCGATCCCACTGCACCTCGCAGGATCTGGGATCAGGCGCTGGCCCAGCTCGATGGCCGCATCGACGTACTGGTCAACAACGCCGGCATCTTCGAGGCCGCCTCGATCGACGCACCCGACGCTTCCTGGACCGAGGCGTGGAACCGGACGATGCAGATCAACCTTACGGCATCGGCTGAACTGTGCCGCCTCGCCGTCCTCCATTTCCGGCGCCATGGCGGCGGCCGCATCATCAACATCGCCAGCCGCGCCGCGTATCGCGGCGATAGTCCGTCGCATTGGCATTATGCCGCCTCGAAGGCCGGCATGGTCGCGATGACCAAGACGATAGCGCGCGGCTATGCCGCAGAAGGCATCCTGGCCTTTGCGCTGTGCCCGGGCTTCACGATGACCGGCATGGCGGAGGATTATCTCTCCAGCCGGGGCGGCGACAAGCTGCTCGCCGACATTCCGCTCGGCCGCGTGGCGGAGCCGCTGGAAGTCGCCGATACCGTAAAATTCCTCGCGCTCGACGCACCCGCTTCGATGACCGGAGCGGTGATCGACATCAATGGAGCAAGCTATGTCCGCTAAACGCAGGGAGCCGAGAGGCGATGAGGTAACCGGCTTCCCGTTCGCGCCGGATCGCGCCGGCAGCTGGAAGATCACCCTCCCCTGCACGAAGGCCGAGGCCGAGATGCTTGCCGGAGACGTCGTCGAGATCGCGCTGCTCGATCCGCAGCCGACACTGATGACGAGCGAGCCGGATCCTGCCCGGCCGGACGCCTGGCAGCTCGATGTCTATGTCGAAGGGAAGCCCGCCCAGGCCCTGATCGATCTGACCATGGCGCTGGTGCCGAGCGCCGCGGGGACCATGCCCGAGATCAGCCACATCCCCGAAGAGGATTGGGTGACGCTGTCGCAATCGGGTCTCGAGCCGATCCGCGCCGGCCGCTTCTTCGTCCACACGCCGCACAATGCCGATCATGTGCCCGAAGGATCGACCGGCTTCGTCATCGATGCGGGCCGTGCCTTCGGCACCGGCCATCACGAGACCACCACCGGCTGCCTGATGATGCTCGACCGGATGAAGCGCAACGGCCGGCGTTTCGCCGACATCGCCGATGTGGGAACCGGCACCGGCCTCCTTGCCTTTGCGGCGCGATCGCTGTGGCCGGCGGCGAAGCTGATCGCATCTGACATCGATCCGGTGTCGATCGACGTCACGGCTGAGAACGCGGCGGCCAATGGTATCCGCGTCGGCCGGGGGCGCGGTCAGGTCGAACTGGTGGTCGCGGCTGGGCTGGCCGACCGCCGGCTGAGGGCCCGGTTGCCCTATGATCTGCTGATCGCCAATATCCTGGCCGGCCCGCTGATCGAACTCGCGCCCATTTTCGCCGGCGCCGTGCTGCCCGGCGGCTCGCTCATCCTGGCTGGCCTGCTCGACAGCCAGGCCGAGGCCGTGGCCCGGGCCTATCGCCGCCAGGGGATGTATCTTGCTGATCGCATCGTCCTCGGCGACTGGCCGACCCTCAGGATGGTGAAGCGCCGCCGCTGAGTATTCGCCTCAATATTATGCAAGCATAATATCTCCTCGAACTGCCAGGTTCGGTGACCAAGCCGGCGCGCAGCCGGCTGCCGCCGCCACCGCCCGGCTTCTGGAACCGCCTTCGCTCCCGCATCGCGCGCCGGCTGCTCGGGCGGGTAACGACATTGGCGGAGGATTCAGGGCCTGGCCGCAGTCCCTGAGCATCATCATGCCTAGTTCGACAGGAGCGGTGATGGCGCGTCCGGCCCCGATCAATCCAAAGCGTGGGCGGCACCACAAGCGGGCATTATTCGGTATCTATCGAGATGTGTGAGCCGCCTACACTAGGACACAGTCTCGCGCAGTATCCGAAACTATACTCCGGTTACTCCCACTCGATCGTTCCCGGAGGCTTCGACGTATAGTCGTAGGTCACCCTGTTGATGCCCTGCACTTCGTTGACGATGCGGGTCGCGACGCGGCTGAGGAAGGACGAATCGAACGGATAGACGTCGGCGGTCATGCCGTCCGTCGAGGTGACGGCGCGTAGCGCGCACACATAGTCATAGGTGCGGCCGTCCCCCATCACGCCGACGGTGCGGACCGGCAGCAGCACTGCGAACGCCTGCCAGATCGCGTCGTAGAGCCCCGCGCGGCGGATCTCGTCGAGATAGACGGCATCGGCCTTGCGCAGGATGTCGCAGCGCGCCTTGGTGACTTCTCCCGGGATGCGGATCGCCAGACCCGGCCCCGGGAAGGGATGGCGGCCGACGAATATCTCCGGCAGGCCGAGTTCGCGGCCGAGTTCGCGGACTTCGTCCTTGAACAGTTCGCGCAACGGCTCGACCAGCTTCATGTTCATCCGCTCGGGCAGGCCGCCGACATTGTGGTGGCTCTTGATCGTCACCGAGGGGCCGCCGGTGAAGCTGACGCTTTCGATCACGTCGGGATAAAGCGTGCCCTGCGCCAGGAAATCGGCGCCGCCGATCTTGCGCGCTTCCGCCTCGAAGACCTCGATGAAGGTCTTGCCGATGAACTTGCGCTTGGCTTCGGGATCGGTGAGGCCCTTGAGCCCGTTGAGGAACAGGGTCTCCGCATTCACATGCACCAGCGGGATGCCGTAATGACCGCGGAACAGGCCCACGACCTGGTCCGCCTCCTCCAGCCGCATCAGGCCATGGTCGACGAACACGCAGGTCAGCTGATCGCCGATCGCCTCGTGGATCAGGACCGCCGCCACCGCCGAGTCGACGCCGCCCGACAGGCCGCAGATGACCTTGCCGTCGCCGACCTGGGCACGGATCTCCGCGATCTTGGTGTCGCGAAACTCCGCCATCGTCCAGTCGCCGGCCAGCCCGCAGACGTGCCGCGCGAAATTGGCCAACAGCTTGCCGCCATCGGGCGTATGCACCACTTCGGGGTGGAACATCATCGAATAGAAGCGGCGCTTCTCGTCGGTGGCGATGGCGAAGGGTGCGCCTTCCGAACTCGCGACGATCTTGAATCCTGGCGGCAGCACCTCGACGCGGTCGCCATGGCTCATCCAGACCTGATGCTTTTCGCCGATCTTCCAGAGCCCGTCGAACAGCGCCGAGTCGTCGACCACGTCGATGAAGGCGCGGCCGAACTCGCGATTGTCCGATGGCGCGACCACGCCGCCGAGTTGATGCGCCATCGTCTGCTGGCCGTAACAGATCGCGAGCACCGGCACGCCCGCCTCGAATATCTCCTGCGGCGCGCGCGGGCTGTCGTCCCACATGACCGACGACGGCCCCCCGGACAGGATCACGCCTTTCGGCTGCAGCCGCTCGAATGCGGCCGCGGCGGCGTTGAACGGGGCGATCTCGCTATACACGCCGGCCTCGCGGACGCGTCTGGCGATCAGCTGGGTGACCTGGCTGCCGAAGTCGACGATCAGGATCGAGTCGTGCGGCTGGCTGGGCTTCGGGGCGACGGAGGCGGGAAGCTGGGCTGTCATGGGGAGCCGATAATGGGGGACGGCGCGCGAGTCCAGTCACCGGATGGCGACCGATATGGGTAAGACGGGGCTTGCATCGTGACGGCAGTCATAGCAAATGGAACATATAGGGATCAAAACGTCGACCGAAGTCGCGGCCTGATCAGCGGGGGCAGCTATGAAGCATATTTGGATGGTGATCATCTCGATGGTACTCGTGGCCTCGGCAGCCGCGGCCTCGACCACGACCACGACCGGGACCGCCCCTCCCGCCAACTACCAGCATGTCGGCAGCGGCTTCATGTTCCCGCTGGCGATCGGGCCATTCCAGCGCAGCTCCCTCCAGCTGATTTCGCCGGATGGTCTTCACGTCGCCGCGCAATATGACACCAGCTCTGCCGGTCACGAAATGAGCGTGACCGTCGAGATCTATCCTGCCCCTTATATTCTTCCGGGAGCGCGCAACGCGCAAGTCGAGGCCGAGGTGTGCACCAACCATTCCACCAGCTTCGACGAGGAAATGAAAGAGGAGTATCGCGCCCGGCGAGTCAGTGTCGGACCGGTCGCCCTGCCTTCCCTGCACTCCGAAGGATCGGGCAGGCGCTCATCCTTCGAAGCGAAATCGAAACGCGACGGTGGGCAAAAGATCGAGACCTATCTGTTCTGCCCGATCGCCAAGGAATGGATGATCACCTATATCGCGATCGCGCCGGCCAAAAACGACCTGACCGCCGATCTCGCTCGCTTTGCCAACTGGTTTCCCTGGCCCGAACTTACCGTCACGCCGCTGGCGGGCGATCGCCGCACGACGATCGTCGCTCGTTCGACTTTCGGGGAGCCGATCTACTTCGTCAGGGGCGCGATTGTCAGCGGCTCGCAGCGGGACATGGATATCTTCAACGCCGCCGCGGCGTCGCTGGGTCTGGAAACGCATTCGGTCACTGATGAACCGACATCACAATATTTTACCGTCTTCAACCGTGACACAAGGGCTCTGGCCGCCGTCGACATGCTCCGCGCGGCTCGGGACGGCAAAATGGGCGCGCTGAAGCTCGATCTGATGCTTCTACCGTTGAGCGCCGCCAACGGCGCTGGCGATGAAAGCGATGCGATCGTGGTCGCGCCGCCGGACGGTATTGATGGGCTATAAGGCCACGCCTATCCGGACCGGCACAGCAGAACCGGCTCTTGGCCGGCAACCCAAGGCGGAAATCGCGCCATCGCGGCTTCGAACAGAGCGGATTCGACATGGCGCGCGAGCCATGCCTGCAACGCGGGTAGCGGCTGCAGGTCGAACCATTGCCGATCGGTCTCGGCAAACTGCCGCACGAAGGGCATGATTGCGATATCGGCCAGCGTGCGACGTGGGCCGCGCAAGTCGACCTGCCGCGCCAAGGCAGTTTCATAGCGTGCGAGCATCGCCAACCCGGCTGCTCGATGCTCGAGCGGATCGCTGCCGTGGCGGCCGGGATATTTGTAACGATCCAGATGATGCTTGAAGGGTCCGTCATTATTGGCGATCAGCGCCGCGTCGTCGCCGTCCATCCAGCCTTCGGGATCGTGACGCGCAAGCGACCAGCGCATGATGTCCAGACTTTGATCGATGACCTCGCCGTCAGGCAGGACGAGCACTGGCACCGTGGCTTTCGGCGACACTGCGATCATCTCCGTGGGCTTGGCCGAGAGCTTGACCTCGCGCAGTTCGCAGATTGTGCCGCTGACGATCAGCGCCATCCGCGCCCGCATGGCATAGGGACAGCGGCGGAAGCTGTAGAGGACCGGCCTTTCACCCATCCCGGGCAGGCCGCGCCGCGCCCACATGCAGCTCGCCGCGCGCCTCGGCGAGCCGGGTCTGGCGCTCCCGTTCGGCATAGCCGCTGCGCTGTGCCTCCGTCCGATCGGCATGACAGGCCGGGCAACTCACGCCGGCCGCATAGAGCGGCGAGGCAAGATCCTCCGCGGAGATGGGATGACGGCATCCGCGGCACAGCTGATAGCTGCCAGGCGCCAGGCCGTGCGCCACCGTGACCCGTTCGTCGAAGACGAAGCATTCGCCTTCCCACCGGCTCTCCTGGGCTGGCACCGTCTCGAGATATTTGAGGATGCCGCCCTGCAGGTGATAGACGTCGTCGATACCTTCGGCCTTCAGGAAGGCGGTCGCCTTTTCGCAGCGTATTCCGCCGGTGCAGAACATGGCGACCCTGGGCGCAGCCTTGTCGCCAAGCAATTCGTCGCGCTTCCCCCGGAACCAGGCCGGAAAGTCGCTGAATGAACGCGTCTCGGGATCGATGGCGCCGGCAAAGCTTCCGGCCTTGACCTCATAGTCGTTGCGCGTGTCAATCAGGATCACGTCGGGCTGCGCGATCAGCGCATTCCAGTCCTCAGGCGCGACATAATGGCCAACGCCGGCCGATGGATCGATGCCGGGCTCCCCCATCGTGACGATCTCGCGCTTGATGCGCACCTTCATCCGATGGAAGGGCATGCGGGCGGCCCGCGATAGCTTGGCCTCCAGATCGGCACAGCCGGGCTGCTTGCGCAGCTCGGCAAGGACCGCCGCAATGGCATCATCGGAGCCCGCGATCGTGCCATTGATGCCTTCGCGGGCGAGCAGCAGCGTGCCCTTGATCCCATGCGCGCAGCAGATCTTCGCGAGCGCCGTGCGCTTGGCTTCCAGATCGTCGAATGGCGTGAAGCGGTACAGCGCAGCGACGCAGATCGGGAGGGAGGGAGAAGGATCGTCGCTGATGATACACCTGGCGCGGCTGTGGGACGCCGCGCCTTCTAGCGACAGTCGAGCGTCACGGCCAGCTTCAGCGCGCTGCGAGGCGCTCGCGCAGCTGGACCGACTCGACCTGGCCTTCGCGGACGTCGCACAGGAACTGGCGATCACCGCGCTCGCCGCGGACCACCCCGTCGACCCGCCAGGCATCGTCGCCATCGCGACCTACGGAATCGACCGACGACACCGGCCCCTTGGCCATATTCTCGACGGCGTTGGTGCAGATCGAGGACACTTCACGCGCATCGTCGCCCGAGTCGCGAAGATCGTCGCGCTGGTCCGCACCCCGGCGCGAAGAGATGCCCTTGTTCTTGCCGACCGAGCTGGCCACCGCGATGGCACCGCCGGCGATCACTGCACCGAGCAGGATGTTTCCGAAGGTGTCGCCGCCGCCGTGATGATGGCGATAGCCGCCCCAATAGGGTCGCGCCTGCACCGGAGCGCTTGCGCTCGCCACCAGAGCCAATGCCGTTGCCGAACCGATGAATGTCTTGAACATGATCCACGCCCCGATGACTGATACGCATATTATGGCAGAGCTACGATTAGCCGCCAGTTGCTTGCGGTGAGCTGAATGGCATCCCCTGCGTCTCGGGCAGCCGATGCGTGTGCAGATGCCCTATTTCGGCAGCGCCATGCCCGTCCAGTGGCCGAGGAATGCCCACAGGTCGGCATATTCCTCGATCACCTTTTCGGTGGGCTTCCCCGAGCCATGGCCGGCCCGGGTCTCGATGCGGATCAGGTGCGGCCGCGAGCCGATGTCGGCGGCCTGGAGCGCGGCGCCATATTTGAAGCTGTGGCCGGGGACGACGCGGTCGTCGGTATCCGCGGTCGTCACCATCACCGCGGGATACTCGACGCCTGACCTGATATTGTGATAGGGGGAATAGCGGCGCAACACCCTGAAATCCGCCTCCTTGGCCGGATCGCCATAGTCGTCGACCCAATATCGGCCAGCGGTGAAGCGGTTGAACCGGAGCATGTCCATGACACCGACGCCGGGATTGGCCGCGGCGAAGAGGTCGGGTCGCTGGTTGATCACCGCACCCACCAACAGCCCCCCGTTGGAGCGCCCGATGGCCGCCAACCGCCCCTTGGCGCTGATGCCGCTGGAGATCAGATATTCGCCGGCGGCGATGAAATCGTCGAACACATTCTGCTTGGCCTCGAGCCGACCGGCATCATGCCACGCCTTGCCATATTCGCCGCCGCCCCGAAGATTGGCCACGGCATAGACGCCGCCCATCTCCATCCAGCCGAGCACCGCCGGAGAAAAGGCCGGAGTCACGGCGACGTTGAAGCCGCCATAGCCGTACAGCAGCGCCGGTGCGCCCGGCGGCGTGCTTTTCCTGCGGGCGACGAACATGGGAATGCGCGTGCCGTCCTTAGACGCGTAAAATCGCTGGTCGACGACATAGTCCGCCGGATCGAAGGCGAGCTTGGGCTGGATGAAGAGCTCCATCCGGTTGGTCGATGTATCGAGCCGATAGATGGTCGAAGGCGTTGCAAAGCTGGAAAAGCTGAAGAAGGTTTCGGGATCGCCGACCCGCCCGCCGAAGCCCGCGCCGGAGCCGACATCCGGCAGGTTGATGGCGCCGACCAGCGTGCCGTTCAATTCATAGAGCAACGCTTCGGTCTTCGCATCGCCGAGATAGGCGAGGATCAACCGACTCCCGACGAGCGAAACGCCCACAAGCGTCTCCGCCGCTTGGGGGATTATCTCCACCGCCTTCGGCCGCGGCCGCGAAACGTCGAGCATCACCACGCGCTGCCGCGGGGCGGCAAGATTGGTGCGGAAGAAGAGTTGGCTGCCGATGCTGCCGGCCAGCGCCCATTCGTGCCTGAAGCCGCGTATGAGCTTCCTCGGCCGGGGCTGGGCCTCAGCTAGATCGAACAAGGTCAGTTCGTAGCGCTCGTCGGTGCCGGCGCTCGACGTGACCAGCGCATAGCGGCCGTCCTGGGTCGTCTCTACCCGGTGGTTGAGCTCCGGCCTGGCCGGTGTCGCATAGAGCAGGCGGTCGGCTGACTGCGGCGTGCCGATCAGGTGATAATAGACCTGTTGATTCAGGTTGAGCTGTTGGAACGCGTCGCCATCCTCCGGCTCCGGGAACCGCGAATAGAAGAAACCCTTGCCGCCGCCGTCCCAGGCGAGCACCGAGAACTTCACCCACTTGATCTCGTCCGCGAGCGTCTTGCCGGTAAGAACGTCGAGAACGCGCAGCGTTCGCCAGTCGCTGCCGCCATCCTGGATCGAATAGAGCAGCAGATCGCCATTGTTCGACGGGCGCCAGTCGTCGAGCGCGGTAGCACCGTCGCTGGCCCATTGGTTGGGATCGAGCAGTTCACGCTCGCTCCCAGCCAGTCCGTCGCGCACCATCAGCACCGGTTGGTTCTGGAGCCCGCTATTATAGGCGTAGAAATAGCGCCCGCCCCGTTTCCGCGGCACGCCGTAGCGCTCATAGTTCCACAGCAGCTTGAGTCGGGCCTTGATTGCATCGCGACTGCCGCCGAGCGACCGGAGATAGTTGTCGGTCAGCTTGTTCTCGGCATCGACCCACCTCGCCACGGCCTTGTCGGTGCGCACGTCATTCTCGAGCCAGCGATAGGGGTCCGCCACGGCTTCGCCGAACTGCATGTCGACGATGTCGTCGCGCCTCGCCGCGGGATAGGTGATGGCAGCAGGCTGGGCGGCGGTCGCGGACAAGGTGATGCTCATCGTCAACATGGCAAGGAAGGTGGCGCGCACCTGGATCGGCGGCATCAGGCGGTGTCTCGCAAGCACGAACGAAGAGAGCCGCGAGCGTAGCGCCCGCGGCTCTCTTTGCAATGCCGTCGGTAACGAAACCGGTCAGGCGGCTTCGGCGACGTCCTCGTCGCTGGCGACCGGGCCCGAATCCTGGCCCTTGGCCGAGACGTCGCGATCGACGAACTCGATGATCGCCATAGAGGCTGCGTCCGAAGCGCGGATGCCAGCCTTGATGATGCGGGTGTAGCCACCGTTGCGCGATGCGTAGCGCTCGGCCAGCACGTCGAACAGCTTCCGGAGCTGGGTATCGTCGAGCAGGCGCGCATGGGCAAGGCGGCGATTGGCCAGGCCGCCCTTCTTGGCGAGCGTCACGAGCTTCTCGACATAGGGGCGAAGCTCCTTCGCCTTTGCGAGGGTCGTGACGATCTGCTCATGCTTGATGAGCGCTGCCGACTGGTTGCGGAACAGCGCGGTACGATGTGATCCGGTCCGCTGAAGCTTACGACCGCCTACGCGATGGCGCATGATTTTGTCCTTCGTTTGTCAGAGGGCCGTACGAGGTACCCCAAGCCAGGCGGCAGTTTAGGGCGCCGCCCTTTCCCTTTCCTCCCTCGTCATTCCAGCGAAAGCTGGAATCTCTCTTCCTTAGCGGAAGAGAAAGGGAGATCCCGGCTTCCGCCGGGATGACAGGCGGGAGGATTGCTCCTCCAACCTCATCAGAATTCCTGTTCGAGCTTCTTGGCCATTTCCTCGATATTTTCAGGCGGCCAGCCTGGGATTTCCATGCCCAGGCGCAGCCCCATCGAAGCGAGGACTTCCTTGATCTCGTTGAGCGACTTGCGGCCGAAGTTCGGCGTGCGCAGCATCTCGGCTTCGGTCTTCTGGACCAGATCACCGATGTAGATGATGTTGTCGTTCTTGAGGCAGTTCGCCGAGCGGACGCTGAGCTCGAGCTCGTCGACCTTCTTGAGCAGGTAACGATTGAGCTGGTTGGCATCGCCTTCCGGCTCCGCTCCCCCGGCTGCCGGCGAGGCGGTGCCCGCAGTCGGCTGCGAGATCGCCATGCCATCGTCGAAGTGGACGAACAGCTGGAGCTGGTCCTGCAGGATGCGCGCCGAATAGGCCAGCGCGTCCTCTGGGGTCACGGTGCCGTCGGTCTCGATCGTGAGGGTGAGCTTGTCATAGTCGAGCTCCTGCCCGACGCGGGTGTTCTCGACCTTGTAGGCAACCTGGCGGACCGGCGAATAGAGCGCGTCCACCGGGATCAGGCCGATCGGCGCGTCCACCGGGCGGTTCGCCGCGGCGGTGACATAGCCCTTGCCGATATCCGCGGTCAGCTCCATGTTGAGCGTCGCGGCATCGTCGAGGTGACAGATCACCAGATCGGGGTTCATCACCTCGATGTCGCCGGTGGCCGCGATCATGCCCGCGGTGACTTCGGCGGGGCCCGTCGCGGAGAGCTGAAGGCGCTTCGGCCCCTCGCCCTGCATCTTGAGCGCGATCTGCTTCACGTTGAGCACGATATCGGTCACGTCCTCGCGCACACCCGCGAGCGACGAGAACTCGTGAAGCACGTTCTCGATCTTGATCGAGGTGACGGCCGCGCCCTGCAGCGAGGACAGCAGCACGCGGCGCAGCGAGTTGCCGAGCGTCAGGCCGAAACCCCGCTCGAGCGGCTCGGCGACGAAGGTCGCCTTGCGCTTGCTATCGCCGCCCGACTTCTTTTCGAGGCCGTTCGGCTTCTTGAGTTCCTGCCAGTTCTTTGCGTTGACAGCCACTGTGTTCCCCTTGGGGTATGGCAGGCGCGGAAGGCAACCTGCCGGAAATCGTTGAGAGCGGAAGGCACGCGGCCTTCCGCGCCGGATCAGACGCGGCGACGCTTCGAAGGGCGCACGCCATTATGCGGGATCGGCGTCACGTCGCGGATGGACGTGATGTGGAAGCCGACCGCCTGCAGCGCGCGCAGCGCCGACTCGCGGCCCGATCCGGGACCCTTCACCTCGACCTCGAGCGTGCGGACGCCGTGCTCGGCGGCCTTCTTGCCCGCGTCTTCGGCGGCGACCTGGGCTGCGTAAGGCGTCGACTTGCGGCTGCCCTTGAAGCCCATCATGCCTGCCGACGACCAGGCAATCGCATTGCCCTGTGCATCGGTGATCGTGATCATCGTGTTGTTGAAGCTGGCGTTCACATGCGCGACGCCGGCGGTGATGTTCTTGCGCTCGCGGCGGCGAATGCGCTGAGGTTCACGTGCCATGTTATCCGTTTCCTACCTGAAGGAGCGAGCGCCGGAGCGAAAGCCCGGCGCTCAAGCCCATTACTTCTTCTTGCCGGCGATCGGCTTGGCCTTGCCCTTGCGGGTGCGCGCATTGGTATGCGTGCGCTGACCGCGGACCGGCAGGCCCTTGCGATGACGCAGGCCGCGATAGCAGGCCAGATCCATCAGGCGCTTGATGTTCATCGCCACCTGGCGGCGAAGATCGCCTTCCACGGTATAGCTGGCGTCGATCGCCTCGCGGATCTGGAGCACTTCCTGATCGCTGAGGTCCTGGACGCGACGCTGCGGCTCGATGCCGAGCTTGGTGGTGATTTCCTTGGCCTTGGTCGAACCAATGCCGTGAATGTAGGTCAGCGCGATTTCGACGCGCTTGTTGGTCGGGATATTTACACCCGCGATACGTGCCACTGTGCTATTCTCCTGCTCCACGGTGCGGCTGGCAGACCGCTCCATCTCGACGCTCGCCCCATCGGACCGGGGCCGCCCCCCAGAACGCAGCAAACACGGCACGCGCGCGAAGCGGTACCGGTTGGAAGGTTAAGGGAGCGAGGGTCACTAGTCAGGTGATCGAGTCGTGTCAACCCGGAGGTCCGCGATCCGACGAAGATCCGCCGGATATGGGCTTGAGCCGCGTAATCGGGCAAGAAGAGATCGGAAATCCATGGGGGGCTCAGGTGATCGCGACGACCAGGCGGCTCGTTCCGTCCGACAGCAGCCGTTTCGGACATAATAATTTCGATGCGATCCGACTGACGATGGCGCTGCTGGTGGCCTTCTCGCACAGCTATGCGCTTCGCTTCGGCAACGAGGACCGCGAACCGATGTCGATCGCCACCAACGGCTTCTACAACAGCGGCGAGATCGGCGTCTGGGTGTTCTTCATCATCAGCGGCTTCCTGATTGCGCACAGCTACGAACGATCGGCTTCAAACCGCGCCTTCATGATCAAGCGCGTCCGCCGCATCTACCCCGGCTATCTGGCCGCTACCACGATCTGTGCCTTCGCGATCACCCCGCTGTTCGCGCCAGGTTTTACGATCGGGATCGGCGAAGTCGTGCGCACGATCGTGGGGAATCTGGTGCTTGCCAACCGCTTCCCCCTGCCCACGCTGTTCGCCGACAATCCGATCCCGGCGATCAACGGTTCGCTGTGGAGCATCAAATATGAGTTCCTCTGCTATCTCGGCGTGCTGATGCTGGGTATCCTCGCCCTACCGGTACGGCGCCTGACAGCGCTACTGGTCTATGCCGCCATTGTGGTGGCCTGGTGCTGGCTCGATCTCAGCGGCCGCAAACCGGGCGGCCCGGAACTGCTGCGCGCTGCGATCGGCTGGCCCTATCTCTGGTTCCAGATCCTTCCCAATTTCCTCGCGGGCATGATCGCTTACCTCTACCGTGACAGCATTCCGCGCTCCACGCTCCTGCTCGGCACGGGCGTGATCGCCTGCTTCACTGCTTTCCACTTCGGCGGCCGCGGCGCCATCGGCATCGTCGCGGCGCATCTGCTCGCTCCGCCCGTTCTCGCCTACCTCATGCTGTGGTGCGCCTTTCACCCCGCCATCGCGCTGTCGGGCGCCGCTCGCTACGGCGATTTTTCCTACGGTACCTATCTCTATGCCTTCGTCATCCAGCAGATGCTGGTCGCGACGCTCGATCTGTCCTTCCCGCTGTTCGTGCTGCTATCGCTGATCCTCGCGCTCTCCGCCGGCGTCGCCAGCTGGTGGGTAGTGGAGCGTCACTTCCTTAGGCACGGAGCCCCCGCCCGGCATCTCGCAGCCAAAGAAAGGGCGCCCGCTCATCTTTGAGCGGGCGCCCTGTCCTTCAGTCCGGGATCGGGGCGATCACACCACCCCGTAGGCCAGCATCGCGTCGGCGACCTTCTTGAAGCCGGCGATGTTGGCGCCCTTCACATAATCGATATGATCGGACCCGGCCGAGCCGCCATATTCGACGCAGCGCGAGTGAATGCCCTGCATGATGTCGATGAGGAGGCGCTGCAGTTCTTCTTCCTTCCACGAGATGCGGGCCGAGTTCTGGCTCATCTCGAGACCGGATACCGCGACGCCGCCGGCATTGGCGGCCTTGCCGGGTGCGAACAGGATCTTGGCCTTCTTGAAGACGTGCGTGCCATCCAGCGTGGTCGGCATGTTGGCGCCTTCCGACACCGCGAAGCAGCCATTCTTGACCAGCGTTGCGGCTTCTTCGGCGTTCAGCTCGTTCTGCGTTGCGCAAGGCACCGCCACGTCGCAGGGGACGCTCCACGGACGCGCGCCATTGCCATGGAACTGGGCGCCCTTGAACTCAGTGACATATTCCGAGATGCGGCCGCGGCGCTTGTTCTTGAGATCCTTGATCCAGTTGACCTTCTCCTGCGAGATGCCGTCCGGATCGTAGATATAGCCCTCGGAATCCGACAGGGTCAGCACCTTGCCGCCGAGCTGGTTGATCTTCTCGGCCGCATGCGTGGCGACATTGCCCGAACCCGAGATGACGGCGTTGAGGCCGACCATGTCCTTGCCCTTGGTCTTCAGCATTTCGAGCAGGAAGTAGACGGCGCCATAGCCAGTGGCCTCGGTGCGGATCAGTGAGCCGCCATATTCGAGGCCCTTGCCGGTGAGAACGCCGGTGAACTCGTTGGTGAGGCGCTTATACTGGCCGAACATGTAGCCGATCTCGCGGCCGCCCACGCCGATGTCGCCGGCGGGAACGTCGGTGTCAGCACCGATGTGGCGATAGAGCTCGTTCATGAAACTCTGGCAGAAGCGCATGACTTCGTTCGCGCTCTTGCCCTTCGGGTTGAAGTTCGAGCCGCCCTTGCCGCCGCCCATCGGCAAGCCGGTCAGTGCGTTCTTGAAGGTCTGCTCGAAGGCGAGAAACTTGAGCACGCTCTCGGTAACCGACGGATGGAAGCGGATGCCACCCTTGTACGGCCCGATGGAATTGTTGTTCTGGACGCGCCAGCCACGCTGCACGCGGATATTGCCGCTATCGTCTTCCCAGCAAACGCGGAAGCTGATGACGCGGTCGGGCTCGGCGATGCGGCGCAGGATCTGGTATTTGTGATACTGCTCCTTATCGGCGATGAAGTCGAAAATGTCCTCGGCGACTTCCTGCACGGCCTGCGCGAACTCCGGCTGGCCTGGATTGCGCTTCTTTACACCCTCGACGAACGACGCGAGATCGACATGATCAGAAACTGCCATTGGTTATCCCCTGCTCCTAAGACGCTGACCGTATCCCCGTGAGACTCGGCGTCCGTGACCAGAGGCATCCCGCGATTCCGTTACGCTAGCAAGTGCTTTCAGTGGAAAAATAATGGCATGACCCAGCTTCGGCGCCGGGCAGCGACAATGGTCCAGACCCGTAACTTATGAGGCCGTGATGGTGCGAAAGCGGGATGAGGCACGAGGAGGACGGTCGAAGGCGTGGCGGCGCCACGTCGAGATCGTTCGACGCTGCGGATCGCCCGCTTCCGCGCCACCCGAAGGGCAAGGGGAAAGAGCGCCCGTGGCCGCGTTGCGCGCTTGTCGGATAGCGCTGCTATCCGCCTGCGCTTGCGCCTTGCCACGAGCCCTCTTTCCCCTTGTCACAACCTCATAAGTTATGGGTCTCGACCTTAGAGTTGTGCCGACTTGCGGGCAGGCAGACAGGCTGCCGAAAATAGGCGCCGTCGCCTTACCAATGCTTCCAGAAGCCCAGCACCGAATCCAGTACCGTCACGGGCACGCCCAATCCGAGCGTCAATATCACCGCGAGGATCGCGATGAGCCCGGCCCAGGAATAGGCCCGCCTGGCAAGACTGATCACATAAGCCAGCCATGCCAGCCCCTCGCGCCGGGCCTTCGAGGATCGCCTCCGTCTACGCCGCCTAACCGGTTGCTGTTCCATTATGCAGGGAACATGCACCAAAATGCGTCAAAGCCAAAGTGACTTTGACGACACTCGGCCCGACAGTCGGTCAGGCGCCCAATATTCCCGCGATTGCGGCCGACACTTCATTCATATCGGCCATGCCGTCGACCCGCTGGACCAGCCCACGCGCTTCGTAGAGCGGCAGTATCGGCGCGGTCTTTGCCCGATATTCGGTCATGCGCGTGCGAACCGTTTCTTCGTTGTCGTCCGGGCGTCGCTTGAACTCGGCGCCGCCGCATTTGTCGCAGATGCCGGCGACCAGGGGCTTCTTGAAGGCATCGTGATAGCCCTCGCCGCAGCTCGCGCAGGTATAGCGGCCGGTGATCCGCTCGACGAGCGCATCCTCATCGACGTCCAGCTCGATCACATGATCGAGCGTGCGGCCGCGGCTTTTGAGAATCTGATCCAGCGAATGGGCCTGCGCCTCGGTGCGGGGATAGCCATCGAAGATGGCGCCTTCGTCCGGCGCCATGCTGTCCAGCTTCTCGCCGATCAGGCCGGAAACGATCTCATCCGAGACGAGTTCGCCCGCATCCATGACAGCCTTGGCCTTGAGGCCGACCGGGGTGCCGGCCTTGACCGCGGCGCGCAGCATGTCGCCGGTCGAGAGCTGCACCATGCCGCGATCGGCGACGAGTTTGGACGCCTGCGTACCCTTGCCGGCGCCGGGCGGTCCCAGCAGGATGATATTCACGAACGGTTGCTCCCCGCGAAATTCTGAAAGATCACCTGCGCTGCCCCCCCTTTAGTTTCGCCTTCTTGATAAGGTCGCCATATTGATGCGCCAGCAGATGGCTCTGGATCTGCGTGACCGTGTCGATGGTCACATTGACCACGATCAGCAGGCTGGTGCCGCCCAGCGCGATGCCCAGACCGTAGTGCGAAGTGACATATTCAGGCACCAGGCAGATGAAGGTCAGATAGGCAGCGCCGATCACGGTGATGCGCGTCAGAACATAATCGAGATAGTCGGCGGTATTCTTGCCCGGCCGGATGCCGGGGATGAAGCCGCCATAGCGCTTCAGGTTGTCCGCCGTTTCTTCCGGGTTGAACACCACCGCGGTGTAGAAGAAGCAGAAGAAGATGATCCCCGCGGCATAGAGAGCCATGTAGAGCGGCGTGCCGTGGTGGAGATACTGGTTCAGCGCGATGATGAAATCGCCCCACATGCTTTCACCCGCGGCGCGCTGGCCAGCGAACTGGCTCACCGTCAGCGGCATCAGCAGCAGTGACGAGGCGAAGATCGGCGGGATCACATTGGCGGTGTTGATCTTGAGCGGCAGGTGGCTCTTGTCGGCCTGCATATGGCCCCGAGCGGTTTGCCGTTTGGGATATTGGATCAGCACACGGCGCTGGGCGCGCTCCATGAAAACGATGCCGGCGACCAGCGCGACCACGCCCACCACAGCGGCGATGATGAACACCGCCGAGAGCGATCCGGTCCGGCCGCCTTCAAACAGGTTCGCCAGCGCGGTCGGCAGCTGCGACACGATACCGGCCATGATGATCAGCGAAACGCCGTTGCCGATGCCACGGCTGGTGATCTGCTCACCAAGCCACATCAGGAACATGGTGCCGCCGATCAGCGAGATCACGGTGGTGGCGCGGAAAAGATAGGGATCGACCACGACCGCATCCATCCCGGCGCTGGCACCCCAGCTTTCAAGGCCCACGGCTATGAAATAACCTTGGATCCCGGTCAGCAGCACCGTGCCGTAGCGGGTATATTGGTTGAGCTTCTTGCGCCCGCTCTCGCCTTCCTTCTTGATCGCGGCAAGCGTCGGCGACAGCGAGGTCGCCAGCTGCACCACGATCGAGGCCGTGATATACGGCATCACGCCGAGCGCGATCAGCGACATGCGCGTCAGCGAGCCGCCCGAGAAGGCGTTGAAGAAATCGAGCACGCCACCTTTGGTGGTGTCGAACAGCGATGCCAGCGCGCGCGGATCGAGCCCCGGCAGCGGCACATGGCTGAGCAGACGGAAGACGATCAATGCGCCCAGGGTGAACCACAGGCGCTTCTTGAGCTCGGTCGCCTTGGCGAACTGGCCCAGATTCACATTGGCGGCCATTTGTTCGGCTGCGGATGCCATAGTATTCACTGACCCCGGAAATGGAAACGGCGGGGGAGCCGATCAGCCCCTCCGCCGCCTCATATAGTGTTCGCGTCGGGCTTGTCTAAGCCCAATGCGAGGCGGCTCAAGCTTTGGCCGCAGCCTTCTTGGCTTCCTTGTCGGCAGCGCGCACCTTCTGGACGGTGCGATGCTTCGCCTTCGCCTTGTCGGCGGCGGCCACGACCTCGATCACCTCGACCGAACCGCCGGCCTTCTCGATCGCCGCCTTGGCGCCGGCCGAGATTCCGGCGACCTTGAACGACAGCTTCGCCGTCAGCTCGCCCTTGCCGAGCACGCGCACGCCGTCCTTGCCGCCACGGGCCACGCCGGCCGCCTGGAGAACGGCATGATCGATCACGCCGCTGGCCTCCAGCTTGCCGGCATCGACCAGCTTCTGGATCGCGCCGAGGTTCACCTCGGCATAATCCTTGGCGAAGATGTTGTTGAAGCCGCGCTTCGGGAGCCGCATGTGGAGCGGCATCTGGCCGCCTTCGAAGCCCTTGACGGAGACGCCGGAGCGGCTCTTCTGGCCCTTCTGGCCGCGCCCGGCGGTCTTGCCCAGGCCGGAGCCGATGCCACGTCCGACGCGCACCCGGCTCTTGCGGGCGCCTGCATTGTCGCGGAGATCGTTCAGTTTCATTTTGTGCACTCGCTTTCGCTATGTTCGCGCTGAAAATGATGGAAAGGGGCGGACGGCCTTCACCATCCACCCCGTTTCATCGCGGCCCTCCCCCTAGGGGCAGGACCATCGAGGATCAATCCTCGATTTTGACCATATGCTGGACCTTGGAGATCATGCCACGCACGGCCGGCGTGTCCTGGAGCTCGCGGGTCCGGTGCATCTTGTTGAGACCGAGGCCGATCAGCGTCGCGCGCTGATCGTCGGGGCGACGGATCGGCGAACCGATCTGCGTTACCTTGATCGTCTTGTCAGCCATCGTCACTTACTCCGTGATCGCCGCGGCATCGGCCTCGGCAACCGGAGCCGAAACACCGCCACGACCCAGCAGGTCGGCGATCTTCTTGCCACGGCGCTGCGAAACCGACTTCGGCGAAGTCTGCTCGCCGAGCGCCTCGAAGGTCGCCCGGATCATGTTGTACGGGTTCGAGGTGCCGACCGACTTGGTCACGACGTCATGGACGCCGAGGCTCTCGAAGATCGCGCGCATCGGACCGCCGGCGATGATGCCGGTGCCCGGAGGCGCGGTGCGGACCGTCACGCGGCCGGCGCCGAAATGGCCCTTGCCGTCATGATGCAGGGTCCGGCCCTCACGCAACGGAACACGAACCATCGCCTTCTTGGCCGCCGCGGTCGCCTTGGCGATCGCTTCCGGCACTTCGCGCGCCTTGCCATGGCCGAAGCCCGCACGACCCTTGCCGTCGCCCACGACGACCAGCGCCGCAAAGCCGAAGCGCTTGCCGCCCTTCACCGTCTTCGAGACGCGGTTGATGTGGACAAGCTTCTCGATCAGCTCTTCGCCCTGATCGTCGGTGTTCTTATTGCGATCGTCGCGACGGCCACGGTTGCCGTCACGGCCACGGCCGCCACGATCGTTGCCACCGCCGGCGCCACCGCCACGACCACGGCCGCCACGGCCTCGACGCTCGCCCTGGGGCTCGGCGCCAGGTACGGCTTCCGCTGGGGCTGCTGCCTGGATTTCGGTTTCGTCAGCCATTTAGAACTCCAATCCGCCTTCGCGGGCAGCATCGGCCAGCGCCTTGACGCGACCATGGAACAGGAAGCCGCCACGATCGAACACCACCTGGGTGACCCCGACCGCCTTGGCACGCTCGGCGACACGCTTGCCGACCGCTGCCGCCGCTTCCGCGGTGGCGCCGGTGCTGCCCTTGACATCCTTGTCGAGGGTCGACGCCGCTGCGACCGTGCGGCCGGCCTCGTCGTCGATGACCTGAGCGTAGATATGACGGCCCGAACGATGCACCGAGAGGCGCGGACGCATGCCGCCCTTCGAGCGAAGCGCGGTACGAACGCGCCGACGGCGGCGCTCGAAAAGAGAAAGACCCTTGGCCATTACTTCTTCTTCCCTTCCTTGCGGAAGATATACTCGCCGGCATATTTGATACCCTTGCCCTTGTAGGGCTCGGGCTTGCGCCAGCGGCGGATTTCGGCGGCGACCTGGCCGACCTGCTGCTTGTCGATTCCGGAGATATTGACCGTGGTCTGATCCGGCGTCGCGATCGTGATACCCTCGGGGATCGCGAAGTCGACATCATGGCTGTAGCCGAGCTGCAGCTTCAGGTTCTTGCCCTGGACGTTGGCGCGATAGCCGACGCCGGTGATCTGAAGGGTCTTGGTGTAGCCCTCCGTCACGCCGGTCACCAGGTTCTGCACCATCGTGCGCTGCATGCCCCAGAAGGACCGGGCGCGCTTCGTCTCGTTGGCTGGCAGGACCTGGATATGGCCCTCCTCGATCGCGTAGCTGACCTCGTCGGCCAGGCTCAGCGTGAGGGCACCCTTCGGGCCCTTGACCGAAAGCGTCTTGCCTTCGATCGAGGCGGTGACGCCGGCCGGTACGGGGACCGGCTTCTTACCAATGCGGCTCATCAGAAGACCTCCGCGAGAACCTCGCCGCCGACATTCTGCTCACGCGCTTCCGCGTCGGACAGAACACCCTTTGGCGTCGAGACGATGGTGATGCCCAGGCCGTTGCGAACGCGCGGCAGGTCCTTCGAACCCGAATAGACGCGGCGACCAGGCTTGGAGACACGGGCGACATGCTGAATAGCAGGTTGCCCTTCGAAATATTTCAGCTCGATGCGCAGGCCGTTGTGACCGGCGAGCTCTTCCTCGCTATAGCCACGGATATAGCCTTCGCGCTGAAGCACGTCGAGAACGCGGGCACGCAGCTTGGAAGCGGGAGAAGTCACGCTGTCCTTGCGGGCGCGCTGCCCATTGCGGATGCGGGTGAGCAAATCACCCAAGGGATCGGTCAGAGCCATCTTCTATCTTCCTTACCAGCTCGACTTCGTAACGCCGGGGATCAGGCCCTTGTTGGCCAGATCACGCAGCTGAATACGGCAAAGCCGGAACTTGCGATAATAAGCGCGGGGACGGCCCGTCACTTCGCAACGGTTGCGCACGCGGGTCGGATTCGCATTGCGCGGGATTTCAGCCAGCTTCAGCCGGGCGATCAGCCGCTCGGAATCATCCTTGCCTTCGTCGTCCGCGATCGCCTTGAGACGCGCATATTTGCCCGCATAAGCCTTGACCAGCTTCTTGCGACGCTCGTTCTTGTTGATCGAACTCAGTTTCGCCATGACTTAAGTTCTTCCTTCTCTGAGCAGACCGCTTACGCGGCCTGCTTCTGATCCTGATTTTCCACCGGGAAGGGGAAGCCGAACAGACGCAGCAGCTCGCGCGCTTCATCGTCGGTCTTCGCCGTGGTGGCGATGATGACATCCATGCCGCGGATCTTGTCCACCGAGTCATAGCTGATCTCCGGGAAGATCAGCTGTTCCTTCAGGCCGGTAGCATAGTTGCCGCGGCCGTCGAACGACTTGGGGTTCAGTCCACGAAAGTCGCGAACGCGAGGCAGCGCGACGGTAACGAAGCGGTCGAGGAACTCGTACATGCGCTCGCGGCGGAGGGTGACCTTCGCGCCGATCGGCATGCCCTCGCGCAGCTTGAACTGCGCGATCGACTTCTTCGCCTTGGTGATCACCGCCCGCTGGCCGGCGATCTTCGTCATTTCGTTCGCGGCCTGCTCGACCTTCTTCTTGTCCTGGGTAGCCTCACCAACGCCCATGTTCAGGACGATCTTGGTGATCTTCGGCACTTCCATGACGTTCTTGTAGCCGAACTTCTCGGTCATCGCCTTGATGATGGTGTCATCATAAAGCTTCTTGAAGCGCGGGATGTAGGCATCAGCCATTGATCGTCTCCCCGGTCTTGACCGCGACGCGGACCTTCTTGCCATCCTGGACTTCGAAGCGAACGCGCGTCGGCTTGCCGTCAGCGGTCGCGATCGCGACCTTCGAGACATGCATCGGCGCTTCGACACGCTCGAGACCACCCTGGGGGTTGGTCTGGCTCGCCTTGCGATGGCGGGTCGAGACATTTACGCCCGACACGATCACCTTGCCGTCCTTCGGAAAGGACTTGGTGACTTCGCCGGTCTTGCCCTTGTCCTTGCCGGACAGGACGACGACGCGGTCGCCCTTCTTGATCTTAAGCGAGGACATTACAGCACCTCAGGCGCGAGCGAGATGATCTTCATGTGGTTCTTGGCGCGGAGCTCGCGGACAACCGGGCCGAAGATGCGGGTGCCGATCGGCTCACCGCTGTTCTTGTTGATCAGGACGGCGGCATTGCCATCGAACCGGATCGTCGAACCGTCCGGACGGTGAATGTCCTTGGCGGTGCGCACGATGACCGCGCGATGCACGTCACCCTTCTTGACCTTGCCGCGCGGCGCCGCTTCCTTGATCGAGACGACGATGACGTCGCCCACGGTCGCGAAACGGCGCTTGGAACCGCCCAGCACCTTGATGCACTGCACCCTCTTGGCGCCGCTGTTGTCAGCTACGTCGAGGTTCGTCTGCATCTGGATCATTGTTCAGACCCTTCCGTAATCAGGCGTGGTTCGGCGTCGCGTGGGTATCAACCCGCTCGATCACCTTCCACGACTTAAGCTTCGAAATCGGCGCGGTCTCTTCGATGCGCACCGTCTCACCCTCGCGATACTGGTTAGTCTCGTCGTGGGCGTGATACTTCTTCGACCGCTTGATGATCTTGCCGTACATCGCGTGCTTCACGCGACGTTCGACCTTCACCACGACGGTCTTGTCGGTCTTGTCGGAGACCACCGTTCCGGTCAGCACGCGCTTCGGCATGGCTGGCGCTCCTTACTTTGCAGCCGCAGCATTACGCTGCGTCTGCAGGGTCTTGATCTGCGCGATGGTCCGACGGACCTCACGCACGCGGCTGGGCTTCTCGAGCTGGTTGGTCGCAGCCTGGAAGCGCAGGTTGAACTGCTCGCGCTTCAACTCGCCCAGTTCCTGGGAGAGCTGATCGTCGGTCTTTGCAGTGAGATCGGCAATCTTCGCCATCTTATGCGTCCTCGTAGATGGACTCGCCGAAGCGGGCGACCACCTTGGTCTTGATCGGGAGCTTCTCCATCGCGCGCTCGAAGGCGACGCGGGCAAGCGGGCCGGGCACGCCGTCCAGCTCGAACAGGATGCGGCCGGGCTTGACCCGCGCGGCCCAGAATTCCGGCGAACCCTTGCCCGAGCCCATGCGGACTTCGGCGGGCTTCGACGAAACCGGAACGTCCGGGAAGATGCGGATCCACAAGCGGCCCTGGCGCTTGATGTGGCGCGTGATCGCGCGGCGGGCCGCCTCGATCTGGCGTGCGGTGATCCGGTCCGGCTCAAGAGCCTTGAGGCCGAACGCGCCGAAGTTCAGCGTGGCGCCGCCCGGGGCGTTGCCATGGATCCGGCCCTTGTGGGCCTTACGGTATTTAGTGCGCTTTGGTTGCAGCATTTCTTATCGCCTTCTGACACCGATTGTCCGGTCGATCAGGCGACGCTGATAAGGGAAAATCCCTTATCGCGCCGGCCGGACCCCCGACGTCTGAGCTTCCATCATCAGCCTGTCCTGGGCCAGCGGATCGTGGCCGAGAATCTCGCCCTTGAAGATCCAGACCTTGATCCCGCACACGCCATAGGCGGTGTGGGCTTCGGCTTCGGCATAATCGACATTGGCGCGCAGCGTATGCAGCGGCACACGACCCTCGCGATACCATTCGGTCCGGGCGATCTCCGCGCCGCCGAGGCGGCCAGCGCAGGTGATCCTGATGCCCTCGGCACCGAGACGCAGCGCCGACTGAACCGCACGCTTCATGGCGCGGCGGAACGCGATACGACGCTCGAGCTGATCGGCGACGCCCTGGGCCACGAGCTTCGAGTCGATCTCGGGCTTGCGGATCTCGACGATGTTCAGCGAGACTTCCGACGAGGTCATCTTGCCGAGCGTGCGGCGAAGCTTCTCGATGTCGGCGCCCTTCTTGCCGATGATCACGCCGGGGCGTGCGGCATAGACCGAGATCCGGCACAGCTTGGCAGGACGCTCGATCACGACCTTGGAGATCGCGGCCTGCGGGATCGCCTTCATGATGTGCTTGCGGATCTTGAGATCCTCGAGCAGCAAACGACCATAATCGGCACCGTCGGCGTACCAGCGGCTGTCCCAGGTGCGGTTGATCTGCAGCCGCATGCCGATGGGGTTGGACTTCTGACCCATGTTATTCAGCCTCTTCCTGCTGCTCGCGCACGACGACACGAAGACGCGCGAACGGCTTGATGATGCGGGTCGACTTGCCGCGGCCACGCGTTGCGAAGCGCTTCATGACGATCGACTTGCCGACCGAAGCTTCCTTCACGACGAGCGCATCGACGTCGAGGTTGTGGTTGTTCTCGGCATTGGCAATCGCCGAGGCGAGCACCTTGCGCACGTCGATGGCCATCGCCTTCTTCGAGAAGGTGAGGATGTTCAGCGCGTCGCCGGCCTTGCGGCCGCGGATCAACGCGGCGACGAGGTTGAGCTTCTGCGGGCTGCCGCGGACGGTGGTGGCGACCGCAAGGGCCTCCTTGTCACCGACCTTGCGCGGGGATGCGGGCTTCGACATCAGCGCTTACCCTTCTTGTCGGCATGGCCGGGGAAGTAGCGCGTCGGCGCGAACTCACCCAGCTTGTGGCCGACCATGTCCTCGTTGACCGAGACCGGCACGAACTTGCGGCCATTATAGACGTTGAACGTGAGCCCAACGAACTGCGGCAAGATGGTCGAGCGACGCGACCAGGTCTTGATCGGAGCGCGCGCGCCACTGTCCTGAGCGCCTTCCGCCTTCCTGAGAAGGTGGAGATCGACGAACGGACCTTTCCAGACGGAACGGGCCATGGATTACCTCTTCTTCTTCGCGTGGCGCGAACGGATGATGAACTTGTCGGTCGACTTGTTGTGACGCGTGCGCGCACCCTTGGTCGGCTTGCCCCACGGCGTGACCGGGTGACGGCCGCCCGAGGTCCGGCCTTCACCACCGCCGTGCGGATGGTCGACCGGGTTCTTGGCAACGCCGCGGGTCAGCGGGCGCTTGCCCAGCCAACGGTTGCGGCCAGCCTTCGCGAGGTTCTGGTTGGCGTTGTCGGGGTTCGACACCGCGCCCACCGTGCACATGCAATCCGACCGGATGTAGCGCTGCTCGCCCGAGTTGAGGCGAACCATCACCATGCCCTTGTCGCGACCGACGATCTGCACATAAGTGCCCGCCGCTCGTGCGATCTGACCGCCCTTGCCAGGCTTCATCTCGACATTGTGGACGATCGTGCCGACCGGCGCCTGGCCGATTTCCATCGCGTTGCCCGGCTTGGTGTCGGTCTTCTTCGCCGCGACGATGACGTCGCCGGTGGTCAGCCGCTGCGGTGCGATGATGTAGGCGAGCTCGCCGTCCTCATACTTCACCAGCGCGATGAACGCCGAACGGTTCGGGTCATATTCGAGATGCTCGACGGTAGCGGGCTGATCCCACTTCCGACGCTTGAAGTCGATGATCCGGTACTTCTGCTTGTGGCCGCCCGCGATGCCACGCGCAGTCGCATGGCCCATATTGTTGCGGCCGCCCGACTTGCGCTTGCCTTCGGTCAGCGCCTTGACGGGCTTGCCCTTGTGCAGTGCGGACTTGTCGACGAGGATCAGGCCGCGGCGGGCCGGGCTCGTCGGGTTATAATGCTTCAGCGCCATGGCGTCAGATTCCCGTCGTAACGTCGATGGACTGGCCCTCGGCCAGCGTCACGATCGCCTTCTTCACGTCGGAGCGCTTGTAGGGGGTGCCCTTCCAGCGCTTCGTCTTGCCTTTTGCGACGATCGTGTTCACGCCCGTCACCTTGACGTTGAACAGGGCCTCGACCGCAGCCTTGATCTCCGGCTTGCTGGCATCGCCGGCAACCTGGAAGACCACGGCGTTATGCTCCGAAAGCAACGTCGACTTCTCGGTGATGTGGGGCTTGAGCACCACGTCATAGTGGCGGTTGTCCACCACGCTGTCCTGCTTCTTAGCCATTGAAACGCGCCTCCAGCTTCTCGACCGCGGCGCGCGTCAGCACCAGCGTTTCATGCTTCAGGATGTCATAGACGTTCGCACCGACGGCCGGCATCACGTTGAGCTTCGGGATGTTCGAAGACGCCAGCGCAAAGCCGTTGTCGACCATGTCGCCGTCGATGACGAGCGTCGTGTTGCCGAAACCCAGCTTGCCGATCTGCGCGAGCAGCAGCTTGGTCTTGGGCTCCGAGACGGTGAGCGTGTCGAGCACGACCAGCTTGCCGTCCTTTGCCTTCGACGACAGCGCCATCTTCAGGCCGAGCGCGCGAACCTTCTTGTTGAGCGACGGGTTGAAGTCGCGAACCCGCGGACCGTGCGCCTTGCCGCCGCCGATGAAGATCGGGGCGCGGCGATCGCCGTGACGAGCCGTACCGCCGCCCTTCTGGCGACCGAACTTCTTGCCCGAACGGGCAACGTCCGACCGCTCGCGAGCTCCGCGGGCAGTGCCGCGGCGCTTCTCGAGCTGCCAGGTGACGACGCGGTGGAGGATGTCGGCGCGGGGCTCGACGGCGAAGATCTCGTCGTTGAGCTCGATGTCGCCCGATGCCGTGGCGTCGAGGGTCTGAACCTTGACCTTCATGATCAGCCCTCCTGGCCTTCAGCCGCTTCAGGCGCCGCGGTGACTTCCGCAGGCGTCTCGGCGGGCGCGTTGTTGCTGTTGGCCGCGGACTTCAGGCCGGCCGGGAATGGCGCGTCCTTGGGAGCGGCGATCTTGACCGAGTCCTTGACGAGCAGCCAGCCACCCTTCGAGCCGGGCACCGAGCCCTTGACGAAGAGAAGGCCGCGCTCAGCGTCGGTCTGGACGATTTCGAGGTTCTGCTGGGTGCGGTTGGCGGCGCCCATGTGGCCGGCCATCTTCTTGTTCTTGAAGACCTTGCCCGGATCCTGCCGCTGGCCGGTCGAACCGAGCGAACGGTGCGAGACCGAGACGCCGTGGGTCGCGCGCAGGCCGCCGAAACCCCAGCGCTTCATGCCGCCCTGGAAACCCTTGCCCTGGGTGCTGCCCTGGATGTCGACGAACTGGCCCGCGACATAATGGTCGGCGGAGATCTCTGCGCCCACGTCGAGCAGACCATCTTCCGACACACGGAATTCGGCGACGAAAGCCTTCGGCTCCACCTCGGCCTTGCCGAAATGGCCGCGCTCCGGCTTGCTGAGATTCTTTGGCTTGGCCGAGCCGGCGCCGAGCTGAACCGCGACATAGCCATCACGATCCTGTTCGCGGCGAGCCACGACCTGTACATTTTCCAGCTGCAGGACGGTTACCGGCACATGCCGGCCATCATCCTGGAACAGGCGGGTCATCCCCATCTTCTTAGCGATCACGCCAGTGCGCATGATCCGTTCCCTTCAAACAGAGGCTCGCGTTAGCGGCGAGCGTGCCACGAAAAAAGCTCCGGTATGAACCGAAGCCTCCAGCCCAACATGGTAGTGACCCCCGCCCGGGCTCGGTTTTTCGCATTGCTGCGAAAAGGCGGGGACCAGGACACCGGCACCTTTCCGAAGAATGGGCCGGTCGGTATCCCTAACTTTTCCGCCAAATCTCGATCCCGAGGGAGAGAAAAGGCAAACGCGGGACCGACTCGATCCCGCGTGGAGCCGGCCTCTTAGGCCAGTTTGATCTCGACATCAACACCTGCCGCGAGATCGAGCTTCATCAGCGCATCGACCGTCTGCGGGGTGGGCTGCACGATATCCAGCAGCCGCTTGTAGGTCCGGACCTCGAACTGCTCGCGCGACTTCTTGTCGATGTGCGGGCCGCGGTTCACGGTGAACTTCTCGATGCGGGTGGGCAACGGGATCGGACCACGGATGAGAGCGCCGGTACGGCGGGCGGTGTCTGCGATGTCGCCGGTAGCCTGATCGAGAACTCGATGATCAAAAGCCTTCAGACGAATACGAATATTCTGCGTTTCCATGTCCACACCGATGCGAAAGAGCCGCGCCTTGCCAAAGAGAAGGCGACCCGGTGGGCCGCCCTAACCTCCGGCGGAGGCAAAAATATCAATCAAAAGCGCACCGCCCGACTCCCGGAGGAGCCGAGCGGTGCCGCCCTATATTACTTCGAGATCGCGCTGACAACCCCGGCGCCGACGGTACGGCCGCCTTCACGGATCGAGAAGCGAAGCCCCTCTTCCATGGCGATCGGGGCAATGAGCTTGACGCCGAGCTGGACGTTGTCGCCAGGCATGACCATCTCGGTGCCCTCGGGCAGCTCGACGGTGCCGGTCACGTCGGTCGTGCGGAAGTAGAACTGCGGACGATAGTTCGCAAAGAACGGCGTGTGACGGCCACCCTCTTCCTTCGACAGGACGTAGACTTCCGAGGAGAAGTCGGTGTGCGGCTTGATCGAGCCCGGCTTGCAGAGAACCTGGCCACGCTCGACCTCTTCACGGCCGACGCCGCGGATCAGCGCGCCGATATTGTCGCCGGCCTGGCCCTGATCGAGCAGCTTGCGGAACATTTCGACGCCGGTCACGACGGTCTTGCGGGTATCCTTGATGCCGACGATCTCGACTTCCTCGCCAACCTTGACGATGCCGGTCTCGACGCGGCCGGTGACGACCGTGCCGCGGCCCGAGATCGAGAACACGTCCTCGATCGGCATCAGGAACGGCTTGTCGAGCGGACGCTCGGGCTGCGGGATGAACTCGTCGACGGCCTGCATCAGCTTGAGGACGGCGTCATGGCCGATCTCGGGCTTGGTGCCGTTCAGGGCGCAGACGGCCGAACCCTGGATGACGGGGATGTTGTCGCCATCGAAGTCGTAGGACGACAGCAATTCGCGGATTTCGAGCTCGACGAGCTCGAGGATCTCGGCGTCATCGACCAGGTCGACCTTGTTCATGAACACGACGAGCTGCGGCACGCCGACCTGGCGGGCGAGCAGGATGTGCTCGCGGGTCTGCGGCATCGGGCCGTCGGTGGCGGACACCACGAGGATACCGCCGTCCATCTGGGCGGCGCCGGTGATCATGTTCTTCACATAATCGGCGTGGCCCGGGCAATCGACGTGCGCATAGTGGCGCTTCTCGGTCTCATACTCGACGTGCGCGGTCGAGATGGTGATGCCGCGCTCGCGCTCTTCCGGCGCCTTGTCGATGTTGTCATAGCTGGTGAAGGTCGCGCCGCCGGTCTCGGCGAGCACCTTGGTGATGGCTGCCGTGAGCGACGTCTTGCCATGGTCGACGTGTCCGATGGTGCCGATATTGCAGTGCGGCTTGGTCCGCTCAAACTTAGCCTTAGCCATTTTTCGCCTCTTCTCTTCGAATCAATTGCCGGACGCGCCGCCCTGTGCGGACGCGCCCATAACTACAAATTTGCGATTATGCCAGCTTTGCCTTGACCTCTTCGGCCACGTTCGCCGGCACTTCTTCATAATGCGAGAACTGCATCGTGTACTGGGCCCGGCCCTGGGTGAACGAGCGGAGCTGGTTCACATAGCCGAACATGTTCGCCAGCGGCACCTGAGCCTCGACAACCTGCGCGTTGCCGCGGGTGTCGGTGCCCTGGATCTGGCCGCGACGGCTGTTCATGTCGCCGATGACGTCGCCGAGATAATCCTCGGGGGTGACGACTTCGACCTTCATGATCGGCTCGAGCAGCTTGATGCCCGATTTCTGGGCCGCTTCGCGCATCGCGCCACGGCCGGTGATTTCGAACGCCAGCGCCGACGAATCGACGTCGTGGTACGCGCCGTCATAGAGCGTTGCGGTGAAATCGATGATCGGAAAGCCGATCAGCGAGCCCGAAGCGGCGATCTCGCGGATGCCCTTCTCGACCGACGGAATATATTCCTTCGGAATATTGCCGCCCTTCACCTCGTCCTTGAAGATGACGCCCTGTCCGCGCTCGCCCGGCTCGACCGACATCTTGACGCGGCCGAACTGGCCCGAGCCACCCGACTGCTTCTTGTGGGTGTAGTCGACCTCGACCTTGCGGCCGATCGATTCACGATAAGCCACCTGCGGCGCGCCGATGTTCGCCTCGACCTTGAACTCGCGCTTCATGCGATCGACGAGGATTTCGAGGTGGAGCTCGCCCATCCCCTTGATGATCGTCTGGCCCGATTCGGCGTCCGACGAAACGCGGAACGACGGATCTTCGCGCGCCAGGCGATTGAGGGCGATGCCCATCTTCTCCTGGTCGGCCTTGGTCTTCGGCTCCACCGACAGCTCGATCACGGGGTCCGGGAACTCCATGCGCTCGAGGATGATCGGTGCGTTCTGCGCGCAGAGCGTGTCACCGGTCGTGGTGTCCTTGAGACCCGCCAGGGCGACGATGTCGCCGGCATAGGCTTCCTGGATGTCCTCGCGGCTGTTGGCATGCATCAGCAGCATGCGCCCGACCTTTTCCTTCTTGTCCTTGACCGAGTTGAGCACGGTCGTGGCGGCGTCCATCTTGCCCGAATAGATGCGGGCAAAGGTGAGCGTGCCGACGAACGGATCGTTCATGATCTTGAAGGCGAGCGCCGACATCGGCGCGTCGTCGGTCGCCGGACGGCTGTCCGGCGTCTCGCCATCGAGCTTGAGGCCTTCGACGGGCGGAATGTCGAGCGGGCTCGGCAGATAGTCGACGACGCCGTCGAGCAGCGGCTGAACGCCCTTGTTCTTGAACGCCGAGCCGCACAGCACCGGCACGAACGAGAAGTTCAGCGTTCCCTTGCGGATCAGCTTCTTGAGCGTCGCGACGTCGGGCTCGGTGCCTTCGAGATAGGCTTCCATGACGTCGTCGTCCTGCTCGACCGCCATTTCGATCAGCTCGGACCGCGCCGTAGCAGCCGCATCGGCCAGCTCCGCCGGGATCTGCTGATATTCGAACTTGGCGCCAAGCGATTCCTCGAGCCAGATGATCGCGCGGTTTTCGACCAGGTCGACGAGGCCCTTGAAGCCGCCCTCGATGCCGATCGGGAGATAGAGCACGGCCGGACGGGCGCCGAGGCGGTCCTTGATCATCTCCACGCAGCGTTCGAAGCTCGCGCCGGTGCGGTCAAGCTTGTTGACGAAGCACATCCGCGGCACCTTGTACTTCTCGGCCTGCCGCCACACCGTCTCCGACTGCGGCTCCACGCCGGCGACGCCGTCGAAGCACGCGACCGCGCCATCGAGGACGCGCAGCGAACGCTCGACTTCGATGGTGAAGTCGACGTGGCCTGGCGTGTCGATGATGTTGATGCGGTGATCGTCCCAGAAGCAGGTCGTCGCGGCCGACGTGATCGTGATGCCGCGCTCCTGCTCCTGCTCCATCCAGTCCATCGTGGCGGTGCCCTCATGGACCTCGCCGATCTTGTAGGACTTGCCGGTATAATAAAGGATACGCTCGGTCGTCGTCGTCTTGCCGGCATCGATGTGGGCCATGATGCCGATGTTGCGATATTTATCGAGCGGGTGGCTGCGGGCCATGATCTTAAAACTCCGATGTCGGGGAGGGCTTTGAAGGCCCAGCCCCGACGATATGGGAACCTACTGTTACACTTTCGAGGCCCGCCCCTCGCGGAGCAGGCCCGATAAGCAACGCTGTTACCAGCGGTAGTGCGAGAAGGCGCGGTTCGCTTCCGCCATGCGGTGCGTGTCTTCGCGCTTCTTGACCGCGTTGCCGCGGTTGTTCGCGGCATCCATCAGCTCGCCCGACAGGCGACCGGCCATGGTGTGCTCGGAACGGGCACGCGCGGCGGCGATCAGCCAACGGATGGCCAGGGCCTGCGAACGCTCCGGACGGACTTCGACCGGGACCTGGTAGGTCGCACCACCGACGCGGCGGCTGCGGACCTCGATACCGGGCTTCACATTGTTGAGTGCGTCATGGAACACGCCGAGCGGCTCGCGCTTCGCGCGGGTCTCGACGGTTTCAAGGGCGCCATAGACGATGCCTTCTGCGACGGACTTCTTGCCGTCGAGCATGACACTGTTCATGAATTTGGAGAGCACCTCATCACCGAACTTCGGATCGGGAAGGATGATGCGCTTTTCTGGGCGACGACGACGAGCCATTTCGATCTACCTCTTACTTAGGACGCTTGGCGCCGTACTTCGAACGGCTCTGCTTGCGGTCCTTGACACCCTGCGTATCGAGCACACCGCGCAGTACGTGATAGCGCACACCGGGAAGGTCGCGCACACGGCCGCCGCGGATCAGGACCACGGAATGCTCCTGAAGGTTGTGGCCTTCACCTGGGATGTAGCTGATCACCTCGCGGCTGTTGGTAAGGCGGACCTTTGCCACCTTACGCAGCGCCGAGTTCGGCTTCTTCGGGGTCGTCGTGTAGACGCGCGTGCAAACGCCGCGCTTCTGCGGATTCTTGTCCATCGCAGGGACCTTGGACTTGGCCTTCTGCGGCTCGCGACCCTTGCGGATCAGCTGATTGATCGTTGGCATGAAGCCCTTCACCTCTAAGAGAGTTACTTTACCAATGCCCGACTTGCCTTTCCCGGCCCGAAAAATCAGGCCATACGGAAATGCACGAAAGCCCCGGCGGTCATTACGACCCCCCAGGCCCTCACACGCATCAGCAATGTTCAAGCTCCCAGCTGCGGCAAGCCACCCCTGGGAAGGGCGCGCCTATAGAGAAGGAGTCGGATTGGGTCAACCAGTCGAAGCCGGCCAAATCGTCGCCCGGCTGTCGACTATAGGGCGGACCCCGCCGTTCCGTCTCTGGTCTCCGCTTCGATCCAGGCAAGATAGTCGCTGGATCCCCCAACCACCGCCAGACCCATGAACTCGGGCAGTTCGTAACTGTGCAAGGCCTTCACCCGCGCCTCGACGCGTGCGGCCAGCGCCGCACGCGTTTTGATGACAAGGACGTGCTCCTCGGCCCGCTCAATCGCGCCCTGCCAGCGATAGACGCTCATTGCCGGCAGAATCTGGACACAGGCGGCAAGCCGCTCGCCGACCAGCGCTGCCGAGATGCGATCGGCCTCCTCCCGTGATCCACAGCTGGTGGTCATCACCATGGCCCCCTCCATCACGCGCTCCTCTCCGGCTTCGCCTGCGGCTTGATATAAATGGCGCGGATCGATGGCCACCGCGCCCGCAGCTCGGTTTCGACCTCGGCGACCATCGCCTCGATCCGGCCGGCCGGCACGCGATCTTCGAAATCGACCGACAGGCCCACGAAGATGTTTCGCGGCCCCAAATGGATGGTCACGATCTCGTTGACCCCGGTCACCTCCGGGCGCCGGTCGACCGCGGCGCGCACGGCCGCTTCCAGCGCGGGATCGGCCGGCTCTCCGATGAGCAGGCCCTTCGACTCCCGCGCCAGCGCCAGCGCCACGCCTGCCAGCGCGCACCCGATCACGACGGAGGCGACCCCATCCCAGCGTGGATCACCCATGATCAGACTCAGCGTGATACCGGCGCCTGCCACCAGCAGCCCGAACAAGGCCGCCGTGTCCTCGAACAGCACGATGAAGCTCGGCGGATCCTTCGAGCGCCGAATCGCCTGCCACCAGCCGAAATCGCCCCGCGCAGCGTCGAACTCCCGCATGGCGATGAACCAGCTGGTACCCTCGAGCAGGAGGGAAATGGCGAGAACCACATAATTTATCAGCGGCGATCGAATCGGCTCCGGTTCCGCGATGTGCTTGACGCCCTCATAGATCGACAGCCCGGCGCCCGTTGCGAAGATCAGAATCGCGACCACGAAACTCCAGAAATAGAGTTCGCGGCCATAGCCGAACGGATGCCTCGCATCGGGCGGTCGGGCGGATCGCTTCTGACCGTAGAGCAGCAGCAACTGGTTGAGGCTGTCCACCACCGAATGGAAGCCCTCGGTCAACATCGCCGAAGAGCCCGAGATCGATGCCGCCACGAACTTGGCCACCGCGATACCCAGATTGGCTGCGAGCGCCGCAAAGAGCGTCAGGCGACTATTGGGTTGTTCGGCCATGAGGCTCCTGACGTGGCTGCATCGATGCCGAAACGCGCCCGATATGGAAAATGTACCATCGCAGCTTTATTCGATTGCGAGGAGACTAAGAAGTTCCCGAGCAAAATCGTCTATAATTGCGCCCTGTCGATGGATCGGCAGCAACCCTCGGTCGTTTCTTCGTGGACTGGGAGGTTCACGATGTTGAGTTTCGGCGCATCCCTTCGCAACCGTCCAGCTCACGTCAGCAGCCCAGCGTTCACGCGACGGTTCGGGCGGCGCGGAAAGCTGCGCTACTGGCTCGCCGCGCTGCCGCTGGTCGCAGTCGCGGCTGCGACCTTCGAAGGCCCCGCGCCGGCGAAGATGTCCAGCGACGGCGGCGCCCGGCTGGCCGCTCCCCAACAGCAGGGCCGTTGGTCGATCGACGGTGCCAGGCAGTTGATCGAGATGATCGAAGACGCCGCCAAGGACGGACTGAACCCAGCGGACTATCACCCCGAGGCGCTCCGGGCGGCGATCACCTCGAACAGCACCGGCGCGCCGCTCGATGCCGCGGCCACCGCTTCGGCGCTCGGCCTGGCGCATGACTTCGCTTATGGCCGCATCGACGACAAGGCCGCCTTCGACTGGCACTTCGCACCACAGGCCGATGCGAGCCTGCTCGCGGCCGATCTCGAAAATGCCGTCGCGTCAGGGCAGGTCGCAAGCTGGCTGCGCACCCTGCTCCCTGACAACGAACAATATCGCGCATTGAAAGCCGCCTATGCAGCGACCAACCCGTCCGACGAAGCTGCCCGTGGTCAGCTGCGCGCCAATCTTGAGCGGTGGCGCTGGATGCCGCGGTCGCTCGGCGAGCGCTATATCTACGTGAACATCCCCAGCTACCGGCTGGAACTCATCGAGAATGGCGTCCGGCAGGCGAGCTATAATGTCATTGTCGGCGCGCCAAGGACCCCTACACCGCAGCTCGCGCTGCAGGCCCAATCCGTGGTGGCCAATCCCAGCTGGATCCTGCCGCCCAGCGTGCTCAAGGAAGGTGGGTGGTACCGGAAAGGCTATAGCGTGTCGCGCCGCAGCGACGGAAGCCTGATGGTACGCCAGGCGCCCGGTCCGCGAAATGCGCTGGGCCGCATCAAGATCGACATGCCGAACTCAATGGCGATCTACCTGCACGATACGCCTCATAAGGCGGCGTTCGATCGCGCCGACCGGGCGCTCAGCCATGGCTGCATCAGGGTACAGAATATCGAGGAGCTGGCGGCGATGCTGAGCGGTGGCACCGATCTCGACGATGCCTTGGCGGAGCCTGCGAAGACCAGGGTGCTCCAGCTCCAGAAGAGCGTTCCGGTCTACCTCGTCTACTTCACCGCCCAGGCGGAGGCCGACGGCACGGTCAGCCTGCTCGCCGACCCTTATCGACGTGACCAGGCGTTGCTCGAGCGCATCGGCAAGCCGGGCGACAACCCGGTTCGAATGGCCGCTCGCTAACGCGCCATCGATCTGCAAACCTTCTGCCAAGCTCACGCTCCATACGGCGAACCGTGCCGGAAAAGCGGCCAGCCTGCATAAGCACAGGAACTAATGTGGCCTAGGCCAATGAAATAGTTAACCCGATCTGATAAGGTCCGACCCTTGTTAGCGTAAGAGCGGGTTGGGCAAATTGCAGAACATCATCGACACGCCGGTCAGCCGGCGCGGATTACTGGGTTCAGCTATTTTCGGTGGATTGGCGCTCGCAGTGACCGGCACTTCTGTGGCAGCACCGCTGCTGCCGGCGGCAAAGCTGCGGCCTGAAGTACGGGCGCGGGCACTTGCCGCGATGAGCCGCCATGTCGGCAGCATCAAGTGCCGCGACCTGATCGGCATCTGCGATTTCGATGATCCGTCATCGACACCGCGCTTTCACCTTCTCGACGTGGCATCGGGCAAGGTCGACAGCTTGCTCGTCGCACATGGTCGTGGGTCCGATCCAAGCCACACGGGCTGGCTGCAGAAATTCTCGAATGCGATGGGGTCCGCAGCCTCGTCGAGTGGCGCCTTCGTGACCGCCGAAGAATATTTCGGAAATCATGGCCGCTCGCGCCGGATCGATGGCCTCGATCCCACCAACAGCAACGCGCGCTCGCGCGCCGTCGTCATCCACGGCGCCTGGTATGCGGAGCGGGAAATGATCGCGCAGCATGGCAAGCTCGGCCGCTCCGAAGGCTGCTTCGCCTTTGGCGAGGGTGACTTGGCCAAGGTGATGGCGCGGCTCGGACCGGGCCGCCTCATCTACGCCGACAAGATCGACCGTGCCTAAAATGAGTCGAACCGCATGATCAAGCATGATCAAGCGGCTGTTGCGATTCCGGAAAATGCTTTAGATTCAATCCTATCTGGTCAATAAAAAGGGGACTGGATAGTGACTGGATCTGCTTTTTATCGATGGTTGGGCCACATGGCCCTTGCCGTCGCCGCGATCACCGCCCCCCTGCTCCCGGCACACGCCGCCAGCCCGCTTGGGGCGCCGCGCTTCGCAGCGGTGCTGATGGACGCCGACACGAGCGAAGTCCTGTTCTCCGAACAGGCCACCGCAATCCGCCATCCAGCCTCGATCACCAAGGTGATGACGCTCTATATCGTGTTCGATGCGCTCGACGCAGGGCGGCTCCGGCTCGATGACCGCGTTATGCTGTCGGCGCATGCGGTCAGCCAGCGCCCCTCCAAGCTCGGCCTGGGCATCGGTCAGTCGCTGTCGGTCGAGGAAGCGATCAACGTCGTGGCGGTGAAATCCGCCAACGACGTGGCTGTCGCGCTCGCCGAGAAGATCGGCGGCAGCGAAGCGAACTTCGCGCGGATGATGACGGCGAAGGCGCGCGCCCTCGGCATGCGTCAGACGGTTTTCGCCAATGCCAGCGGCCTGCCCGACCCCGCCCATTTCACCTCGGCGCAGGATATCGCCATCCTGTCCGCATCGATGATCCGCAATCATCCCGATCGATATCGCTGCTTTTCGGAACAGAGCTACAGCTATGGCCGGCTGCGGATGGCCAACCACAACAAGCTGCTCGGCACCGTCGCCGGTCTTGATGGGATCAAGACCGGCTTTACCAACGACAGCGGCTTCACCCTGACCGCTTCTGCGGTGCGCGGCGGCCGCCGGCTGATCGCGGTGGTGCTGGGCTCACCCTCTGGATGGCAGCGCGATCGCGACATCACCGCACTCCTCAACGCAGGATTCACCGCGCTCGATATTCGTCGCAGCGGCGGCACCGAAGATATCCCGGCGCTGCTCGCCAGCAGCGGCTTCGCCCTCAACCGCAGCCTCCGCTCAGCCCCCCGCATCGCCGCGATCGATATCGAGGAAGGCGACGGCGAATAGTCAAGTCCCTCCGCATAACGAGAGGGCGTCTCGTCGAAGGCCATGACTGAGATCCCGGCCGCGACGAGACAGATAAAGGATGGGGCAATGGATTGGACGGGCTGAGGGCCCGTCCTTTTTTGGTCCGGCTATTGCAGGATGAGCCGGCGGCTCGGCGCGGTATAGGAGGGCTCGCTCCGCGTGATAATCAGCCTGTCCAGCTTGATCGGCTTGCGCAACGCTTCTGCTGCCGGACGCGGCACATGGCGCAATTCGCACGCGACCAGTCCATGCGCATGGGCTGCGATCACCAACGCGCCGGCGCCGAGCAACAGATTCTTCCCCAGGCCCAAGGCTGCCTCCCTGATGACGCCTCTATCCGCACACAGCATAGCAGCAGGTCGGCACGCCCCCACAGCATGATTCTGCCAATCGCCACAGGATGTCGACCAACAACATCCGTGGCGGCCGGCCTGTCGGACTACATGTGGAGCGTGCGGCCGAACGCCGCCAGCACGCTCTCGTGCATTGCCTCGCTGATCGTCGGGTGGGGGAATACCGTTCCCATGAGCTCGGCCTCGGTGGTCTCCAGAGTCTTGCCGATGGTGTAGCCCTGGATCATCTCGGTCACTTCGGCACCGACCATATGCGCGCCGAGCAGCTCGCCGGTCGCCTCGTCGAACACGGTCTTCACAAAGCCCTCAGGCTCGCCCATCGCTATCGCCTTGCCGTTGCCGATAAACGGAAACTTGCCCACCTTGACCTTATATCCGGCTTCCTTCGCCTTGGCTTCGGTGAGGCCCACGGAGGCGACTTGCGGCCTGCAATAGGTGCACCCCGGGATATTGCGCTTGTCCATCGCGTGCGGATGCTGGCCAGCGATGTGCTCGGCGGCAATGACCGCCTCATGCATCGCCTTGTGCGCCAGCCACGGGCCGTCGACGACATCGCCGATCGCATAGATGCCTTCCACGTTGGTCCGGCAAAACTCGTCTACCTTGATGTGGAAGCGCTTGTCCGGTTCCACGCCGACCGCTTCCAGCCCGATCTTCTCGACGTTGGGCACGATGCCGACGGCGACGATCACATGGCTGAATTCCTCGGAGGTGACCTTGCCGTCCTTGTCCTTGATCTCGGCTGTGACGCCCGCGGCCGTGGTCGAGATCTTCTGTACGCCGGCTGACGTGCGAATCTTCATGCCCTGCTTGGTCAGCGCCTTGGTCATGAAGGCGCTGACCTCCTCGTCCTCGACCGGCAGGATGCGGTCGAGCATCTCGACAACCGTCACATCGGTGCCGAGGTCGCTGTAGAAGCTCGCAAACTCCAGCCCGATCGCGCCCGATCCGATCACCAACAGTTTCGTCGGCATCTCGGATGGGGTCATCGCGTGGCGATAGGTCCATATCCGTTTCCCGTCGGCCTTGGCAAAGGGCAGGTCGCGAGCGCGGGCGCCGGTCGCGATGATGATGTTCTTCGCCTCCAGCTCGGTCTTTGCCCCATCGCGGGTCACGGTCAGCTTGCCTTTTGCTGTGATCTCGCCATCGCCCATGTGGACGGTGATCTTGTGCTTCTTCATCAGGCCGGTAACGCCCATGTTAAGCTGCTTGGCGACACCGCGCGAACGGCTCACCACCTTGGCAAGATCGAACGACGGCTTGCCCGCATCCAGCCCGAAATCGGCGGCGTGGAGCATGTGGTGGTAGATCTCGGACGAGCGCAGCAGCGCCTTGGTCGGGATACAGCCCCAATTGAGGCAGATGCCGCCAAGCAGCTCGCGTTCGACGATAGCGGTCTTGAGACCCAGCTGGGCTGCACGGATGGCTGCAACATAGCCGCCCGGTCCCGAGCCGAGAACGATAAGATCGTAGGTTTCCGCCACCTGACTGCTCCTCACTTAAGGCTGTGCAACGACGGCACGTGGCCGCCCATCATCATCGATCGCGACGAACGTCATCGTCGCATGGGTAACCTTCTCGCTCTCAAGGCCCGCCCGCGCGCGCCGCCAGGCCGTCACGTCGATCTTCATCGATGTCCGCCCGACCGACATCAGCTCGGCATAAACCGACACGACGTCGCCGATCTGGACAGGCCGATGGAAGGTCATGCCGTCCATCGCCACGGTCGCGGTGCGCCCCCGGCTATGGGTCGACGCGACCGTACCGGCCGCGAGATCCATCATACTTACCAGCCAGCCGCCGAAGATATCCCCATTCGCATTGGTATCGGCTGGCATCGCCACCACCCGGATCGCCGGCTCTCCACTGGACGGCAATGCCTCGCCGGGGTCGGCCATCAGGCAAGCATGCTCAGGGGATTTTCGACCAATCGCTTGAACGCCGCCATCAGCTGTGCGCCGACCGCGCCATCGATGGCGCGGTGATCGAAGCTGCCGGTCGCCGTCATGATCGTTGCAGTCGAAAGCACATCGTCGACGATGTAAGGCCGCTTCTCGCCCGATCCCACCGCCATGATCATCGCCTGTGGCGGGTTGATCACCGCGGTGAAGTGTTTGATGCCGAACATGCCCATGTTCGAGATCGAGGCGGTGCCGCCTTGATATTCATCGGGCAGGAGCTTGCCCTCCTTCGCGCGCTGGGCAAGATCCTTGGCTTCGGTCGCGATCGCGGCAATGCCCTTGGTGTCGGCGCCCTTGACGATCGGCGTGATCAGCCCGCCGGGGATGGCCACGGCGATGGAGATATCCGCGCGCTTGTACTTCACCAGCATGTCTCCCGCAAAAGAGACATTGCAGTCCGGTACTTCCATCAATGCGATCGCCAGCGCCTTGATCAGCAGATCGTTGACCGACAATTTGACGCCGCGGGTCTCAAGCGACTTGTTCAGATCGCTCCGCAGCTTGAGCAAAGCGTCGAGGCGGATATCTACGGTCAGGTAGATATGCGGGCTCTGCTGCATCGATTCGGTCAGCCGCCGCGCGATGACCTTGCGCATGCCCGAAAGCTTGACGACTTCCTGCGGGATTTCGCTGGAAATGGCGCTGGCCGCGGGCGCGGGCTTGGCTGCAGCTGCGGGAGCCGCGGCAGCGACAGCAGCGCCTGCAGGCTTTGCGACACCCTGGGGCGCACCGTCGAGGTCGAGCTTCACGATCCGCCCGTTGGGGCCGGAGCCGGTGATTACGGTTAGATCGATGCCTTGCGCTGCCGCCAGCCGCTTCGCGAGCGGGCTGGCCTTCACCCGCTCATTCGATCCAGCCGGCGTGGCAGCGAGCTTGGGAGAAGGCGCAGGGGCCTTCGCTTCGCCGGAAGACGGCGGTGTCGGCTGAGCCGCGGCAGCAGGCTTCGTGTCTTCCTGGGGCTTTTTCGGTGCGGCCGCAGGCGTCGTCGCGGCGTCCTCATCTTCGCCCTGGATCAGCGCGATCACCGCGCCGACCTTCACGCCCTCGGTCCCTTCAGCGACAACGAGCTTCGCAATTGTCCCCTCGTCGACCGCCTCGAATTCCATCGTCGCCTTGTCGGTTTCGATTTCAGCGAGCAGATCGCCCGACTTGACGACGTCACCCTCCTTCACAAGCCATTTGGCCAGGTTGCCCTCCTCCATGGTCGGCGAGAGCGCGGGCATCTTCAACTCAATTGGCATATTATATGTCCCCTGAGGGCGGAAATGGGGTCGATGCGGGTTTCTCTTTCCCGCTCAATGTGACGAGGTCAAGGGCTAGGATGGGGCGCTTGCGCAAAATGCTCAAACGGCGCACCGTTCAATCGATAGACGGGGAGCGGAACGGGCGTGCGTACCTACTTGGTGGTCATCGACGACAACGACGCGTCGCGCGTGGCGCTGCGCTTTGCCGCGCGCCGTGCCACCAAGACTGGCGGCGCGGTCGAGATCCTGGCGCTGGTGGCCCAACAGGAGTTCGTCCAGTGGGGGGCCGTGCAGGCGGCGATGGAGGAGGAGGCCCGGCTCCGCGCCGAAGCCATGGTAGCGCAGGCTGCGAGCGCCCTGATCGAGGAGACCGGCATCATGCCGTCGATCACCGTCCGGCAGGGCGATCCCGTTATGGCGGTCCGCGAGATTCTCGCCGAGCAGCCGCATGTCGCGGCGCTGGTGCTCGGTGCCCCCGCCGGCGGGCCGCCGAGCAAGCTGATCGGCCATTTCGCCGGCGCCGAGGCCGGGCAGATGCCCTGCCCGCTGATGATCGTGCCGGGCTCGCTGAGCGAGGAAGCGCTCGACCGGATGAGCTGAACCGCGTTGCCGCTTGGACCTCTCCGTCAGCCGGCAATCCGCGGGCCGAGCACGGCTACCAGCTCCGCACAACCGGTCACATCCGCCGCATCGAACCGCCCCGCCACCGGACTGTCGAGATCGAGCACGCCGATGAGCCGCCCCTCGTGCACGATCGGCATCACCAGCTCGGACGCGGAGGCTGCGTCGCACGCGATATGGCCGGGAAAGGCATGCACGTCGGCTATGCATTGCGGCTCGCGCGTCGCCGCAGCGGTCCCGCACACGCCCTGGCCGAACGCTATCCGGATGCACGCCGTCTTCCCCTGGAACGGGCCGAGCACGAGCTCATCATCGATCGCGCGATAAAAGCCTGCCCAGTTCAGGTCGGGAAGATATTCCCAGATCAGAGCGGCCGCATTGGCCATATTGGCGATCGCGTCGGGCTCATCCGCCGTCAGGGCCGCCAGCGCCGCCGCCATGTCCGCATAAAGCTCCGCCTTGCCGCCATGCTGGTCGATATCGAACTCGTACATCATTCCGGTCTGGCCCCGCTTCGCTTGCGCTTCAACCCGCTTGCGATATCGTCTCGCCAATATTGCGGGGGAGCTTGCCATGACGATGTCCTTTTTTCGACTGATCTGGCTGTTGCCGATCATGTTCGCCGCCCATGTCGCGGAAGAATATCTCACCGGCTATCCAGCCTGGGCGACCGAGGTCACGGGCCAGCCCATGGAGCTGCCGACCTTCCTCGCCAGCAATGCCGCCTTCATCGTCGTCATGCTGCTGCTGACGCGCTGGGCCGCTAGATCGAAATCGCCGGCCGCGATCTTCTGGCTGCTGGCCTGGGCGGCCGGCAACCTGTTCTGGAACTTCGTCTATCACCTCATGAGCGTTGTCGCCTATGACAGCAGCTCGCCTGGAATCATGACGGCGACGCTGATCTACCTTCCGCTCTCGCTGGCGACATGGCGCGCCGCGCTCGACGAAAAGCTGATCCGGCCGGCCGCGCTGCTCGGGGCGATCGCAATCGGCGGCGCCTTCATGGGCGCCGTCACGGCCTTCGGCATCTATCATCTCGGCGGGGTGTGATCCGCTTCAGTCTATCGCGGGTTTTCCGCGCCCGGCCTTCACCCCGGACCGCTTGGACTTGCCCTCGAGCCGCTTCACCTTCGACGAGAAGCTTGCCTTGGTCGGCTTGCGCCGCTTCGGCACGATCGTCGCCTGGCGAATGAGATCGAGGAGCCGCTCCAGCGCGGCCTCGCGGTTGCGCGGCTGGTCGCGATATTCCTGGGCCTGGATGACGATCACGCCGTCAAGCGTCAGACGGGAGCCCGCGAGCTTCTGCAGGCGGGCCGATACCGCGTCGGGCAGCGAGGGCGAGCGCCGGGCATCGAAACGCAGCTCGACGGCACTCGAAACCTTGTTGACGTTCTGCCCGCCCGGCCCACTCGCCCGGATGAAGCGCTCCTCGATCTCGTCGGCATCTATCGAGATGTGATCGGTCACGGCGATGCGCGGCATGGCGGTCAGGCCGGGTCGGCGAAACCCAGCGCGGCGAAGCGCTCGGGCAAGGGCGCCCGGGCGGCGATCGGCGGCTTGCCGTCGCGCGGCACGCTGATCGCGAGCGCGTGGAGCAGGGTTACGCCGCCGCCCCGGCCATAAACCGGATCGCCGAGAATCGGCACGCCGATGCCGGTCGCGGCATGCACGCGGATCTGGTGCGTGCGGCCCGTTGTCGGCTTGAACTCGACCAGCGCCTTGCCGCCGGACGTGGCGACCAGCCGCCAGGCGGTGCTGGCAGGCTTGCCCCTGGGGTCGCCGACCATCCGCCAGCCGCTCTCGCGGGTCGAGACTTTCACGAGGGGAAGGTCGATCATCCCCTCGGTGGCCGTCGGCACACCGTCGAGGATCGCAAGGTAGGTCTTCTGCACCAGCCCCTCCTCAAAGGCGAGTGCGAACCGTTTGTGGGCCTTGGGATTGCGCGCGAGCAACAGGCAGCCGGAGGTATCGCGGTCGAGCCGATGGACCGCGCTGGGCCAGCGCTTGAAACCGAAGCTGAGCGACTGGAGATGGTTCTCGATGCTGATGCTGCCGTCGCGCGGCGCATCGACCGGCAAGCCGGATGGCTTGTCGATCACGATAGCTTCGCCATCGATGAAGAGGATATGTTCGTCCAGCATCGCGCGCTCATGCACGTCTGCGGCCGTCACCGCAATCGAATGCGGATGGCGGCCCCGCTTGCCTTTCGCGCCGGTTGCCTCTATGCGCGCCCATCCCGTCTGGTCATCCCTGGAGGCAGACGGGTCTTGGAAACTCAAATGCGAACTGGAGACATGTTATGAGCGAAGTGCTCGACCTGTCGGCCGAGGCGCGCGATCGGGCAGGCAAGGGAGCCTCCCGAGCCATGCGTCGTGAAGGCCGCGTCCCCGCCGTTATCTACGGCAACAAGCAGGAGCCGACTGCGATCCACCTCGAAGAGAAGGTGCTGATGAAGATGCTCCACACCGGGCATTTCTTCAACAGCGTCGTCATGCTCGACGTGGCCGGCGAGAAGATCCGCACCCTGCCGAAGGACGTCCAGTTCCATCCCGTCACCGATCGCCCGCTCCATGCCGACTTCCTGCGGATCGGCGAGCATTCGAAGGTGACCGTCAACGTCCCCGTCCACTTCATCGACGAAGATCTGTCGCCGGGCATCAAGCGCGGCGGCGTGCTCAACATCGTCGTGCATGACCTTGGACTGTCGGTCGACGCGGCCGAGATCCCCGACGAGATCACTATCTCGCTGAAGGGCCTCGAAGTCGGCGACAATATCCACCTGTCGCAGATCACCCTGCCGAAGGGCGCCACCGCGGTCGATCACACCGACATCACCCTCGCGACGATCGTCGCCCCGTCAGCTCTGAAGAGCTCCGAAGGTGGTGAAGACGCCGGCGAAGCTGGCGCCGAGGGCGCCGAGGGCTGATCTCCCTCCCTTCGACCGAACAGAGCCCCGCCCGCGCAAGCCGGCGGGGCTTTTTCTTTGCGGCAATCGTCATCTGGTATGGCGGGCCGTGAGGGGATAGGACACCGCCATGCAAATCTGGGTCGGTCTCGGCAATCCGGGCGCGCAATATGCGATGCATCGGCATAATGTGGGCTTCATGGCGGTCGACACGATTGCCGAGCTCCACGACTTCGACCCTTGGAAGAAGCAATTCCAGGGCTGGGCCGCGGCGGGCCGGATCGGTACGCAGCGCATCCTGCTGGTAAAGCCCGCGACCTTCATGAACGACAGCGGCCGATCGGTCGGCGAAGCGATGCGCTTCTTCAAGGCGGAGACCGGCGACGTCACCGTTTTCCACGACGAACTCGATCTCGCGCCGTTCAAGGTCAAGGTGAAGACCGGCGGGGGCACCGCGGGGCACAATGGCCTGCGTTCGACCGAGGCCCATATCGGAAATGCCTTTCGTCGCGTCAGGATCGGCATCGGCCATCCCGGGCATAAGGATCGCGTGACCGGCCATGTCCTGGGCAATTATATGAAGTCCGAACTCGATCCGCTCGCCGAGATGCTCGGCGTGATAGCCCGCGAAGCGCCATGGCTTGCCTCGGGAGAGGACGCCCGCTTCATGAGCGAGGTTGCCCTGAAGCTCGTCGGCGACTGAGCCATTTAACGATTGTGTTCACTATCTCGCTGTCGGATTATCCGCAGCATGTCGCTGACGCTCTGGTACCACCCCTTCTCGTCCTTCTGCATGAAGGCGCTCATCGCACTGTACGAATGCGGCGCAGCGTTCGATCCGGTCATCGTCGATCTGGGTGATGAACACTCCCGAGCCGCATTTTACGCGCAATGGCCGCTCGGCAAGTTCCCGGTCATGCGCGACGAGGCGAGCGGGGAACTGGTTCCCGAATCGACGATCATCATCGAGTATCTCGCGCATCATTATCCGGCCGCCGGGCTGATCCCGGCCGAGCCTGCCGCCGCGCGCGGGGTACGGCTCTGGGACCGGCTGTTCGACGACCATGTCCATCATCACATGCAGAAAGTCGTCGCAGACCGGCTTCGCCCCACGGCCTCCCGCGATCCAAGCGGCGTTGCCGAAGCGCGCGCGCGGATTCGCCAGTCCTATGACCTGATCGAACGCCATATGGAGGGGCGTGAATGGGCGGCCGGCGACTTTTCCATGGCCGACTGTGCCGCCGCTCCTGCGCTGCACTATGCCTGGAAGGTCGAGCCTTGGGGCGACCGGCCTGCGCTGTCCGCCTATTTCAGCCGTCTTGCCAGCCGTCCGTCCTTCGCGCGCGTTCTCGCCGAGGCGGAACCCTACGCCGATTTCTTTCCGCAGGAATAGGCCTCGCCGCGTTCATAGCGCGGGGCGGCGCGAAAGTCCGTTTATCGGCGGTTCAGCTTGGGCGATTTAAATTTCTCGCCCTGATTCCAACAATGGAGGCAAAGCCATGCGTTTTGTTCGGACCGCCATCATTGCCACCGCCGCCACGGCGGCTCTCGCCGGAGCGGCCATCGCCGCGCGTGACGACAGCAAGATGATGCTGGTCGCCCTGCCCGACGGCTCCGTCGAGCATATTCGCTATGAAGGTGATGTCGCTCCGCAAGTGATGTTCGTGCGTGATCCCGCGCCTGACCCGATCTTCGTTGCGGCCTCAGGCCCCGGCTCCGCTTTCGCCGAGATGGAGCGCATCTCGGCGGCGATGGAAGCGCATGCCCAGGCTATGATGCGCCAGGTCGCGGCCATGCAGGCTCAGATGTCGGCGGCCGACGGCAGGGGCATCTTGATGACGAACGCAGCGGGCCGGCCGGTCGGCGTGATGCACTATAGCTATGTGTCGAGCACGACCACCGCCGACGGTTGCACCCAGACGGTCCAGTACAGCTCCGACGGATCGAGCAGCCAACCGAAGCTGATCCGGACCAGCGCGGGACCATGCGGCACCGCCAAGGCCGCGCCGGCGGTCACGCCGACCAGCGCGGCTCCGGCTGCCAAGCCTGCACCGAAGATCACCCCCGCAAGCGCGCCCAAGCCGCTGGCGCAGTTCACGCCGTCCAGAACCTGATCGCTCTCGATAGCACATCAACAAGGCTTCGAAGCATGCTTCGGGGCCTTGTTGATACCCAGGTCGCTTCCACTGGCCTTTGTCGTCGCCACCGGCTATCGCGCGCGCATTCGAACAGGGCTTGAGGCAATATGGGTTTTCGCTGTGGAATCGTCGGGCTGCCGAATGTCGGCAAGTCCACCCTCTTCAACGCGCTGACGGAGACGGCGGCCGCGCAGGCGGCCAATTATCCCTTCTGCACGATCGAGCCGAACATCGGCCAGGTGGCGGTGCCCGATCCGCGCCTGTACGAAATCGCTAAGATCGGCGGCTCGGCCAAGATCGTCGAGACCCAGCTTGCCTTCGTCGACATCGCCGGCCTGGTGCGCGGCGCGTCGAAGGGTGAAGGGCTTGGCAATCAGTTCCTCGCCAATATCCGCGAGGTCGACGCGATCGTCCACGTGCTTCGCTGCTTCGAGGATGGCGACGTCACCCATGTCGAGGGCAAGGTCGATCCGATCGCCGACGCCGAGACTGTCGAGACCGAGCTGATGCTGTCGGATCTCGAAAGTCTCGAGAAGCGGGTGCCCGCCTTCGTCAAGAAAGCGGCGCAGGGCGACAAGGAATCCAAGACTGCCGCCGCGGTGCTCGGCCAAGCGCTCGAACTGCTACGGGAAGGCAAGCCCGCCCGGCTCACCCAACCGAAGGATGACGACGAGGCGCGCATTTTCTCACAGGCGCAACTGTTGACCGCAAAACCGGTGCTTTACGTGTGCAACGTCGACGAAGGATCGGCTGCCGAAGGCAACGCGCTGTCGGCCCGCGTCTTCGAAAAGGCGAAAGCCGAGGGCGCCAAGGCGGTGATCGTCTCGGCCGCGATCGAGGCCGAGATCGTTACGCTGGATCCGGCCGACCGCGCCGAGTTCCTGTCCGATCTTGGCCTGTCGGAAACCGGGCTCACCCGCGTTATCCGCGCTGGCTATGAACTGCTCGACCTGATCACCTTCTTCACCGTCGGCCCCAAGGAAGCTCGCGCCTGGACTGTCGAGAAGGGCGCAAAAGCACCGAACGCCGCCGGCGTGATCCACAGCGATTTCGAGCGCGGCTTCATCCGCGCCGAGACGATGGGCTATAAGGACTATGTCGCGCTGGGCGGCGAGGCGGCGGCGCGCGAAGCCGGCAAGCTGCGCTCCGAAGGCAAGGAATATATCGTCCACGACGGCGACATCATGCTGTTCAGGTTCAATGTCTGATGCGCTATTTCGAGGATTATGATGAGGGGAGGATCGAGCGCTTCGGCGCTTATCCGGTCACGCGAGAGGAAGTGATCGAGTTCGCTTCCAAATATGACCCCCAACCCTTCCACCTCGACGATGCCGCCGCTGCGGCCAACCCGATCTTCGGCCGGCTCGCGGCGAGCGGCTGGCACAGCTGCGCCATGGTCATGCGAATATTGACCGACCACTGGACCGAGCAAGGCCATTTTTCGCTGGGTGGCGTCGGCGTCGACGAGTTGCGCTGGGTGAAGCCGGTTTATGCCGGTGATACCCTCAGCGTCGAAGCCGAGATATTGTCGAAGAGCGCACCGCGCTCGAAGCCCGAAATGGGCTTCGTGAACTTCCGCCTGACCGTCTTCAATCAGCATGACGAGGTCGTGATGACAATGAAGGTCACCAATATCCAGAAGCGCCGCGCGGCCGAGGGCTAGCCTGGCCGGAGGCCTCGTGCGGCCTCCGCTGCACCAACCGCTACCAGATGAGCGGCAGATACTCGACGCTGCCATTCACGCCCGTGCGTATCCTCGGCGGATCATCAGGATCGAGTCCGAAGTCCGGGATGCGCGGCAGCCATTCCTCCAGCAGGATCTTGATCTCGATCCGGGCCAGCATCGATCCGGGACAGACGTGCGGCCCGGCTCCGAAGACGGTCTTGGTGTTCGACTTGCGCCGGAAGTCGACCTTCAGAGGCTCGGGATAATCCGCCGGGTCGACGGCTGCGAACGGCGTCGCCAGCATCACCTTGTCGCCCTTCCGCATGGGCGCTCCATGGAAATCGATGTCTTGCACCACGGTCCGGCCGGGATTGGTGAGCGCGAAACGGCGAAGGAACTCTTCGGTAGCCGACGCGACAATCGCCGGATCCTCCACGAGCTGGCGGCGATGATCCGGGTTCAGCGCGAGGAAATGCATGATGTGGCCCATCATCGACGCTACCGTATCGAGACCACCGATCAGCAGCAGCGCCGTCACGCCGACCGCCTCGTGCATGGCGATCGGCCGCCCTTCCACCTCGGCGGTAGCGATCTTGCTGATCAAGTCGTCGCCCGGATTCACGGCACGCGCGGCAACATGCCTGCCGGCATATTCGAAAAGCTTGGCCATCGCTTCATGCTTCGGCGAATCGACGGCGACCTGTGCGTTGGCAAGCGGCAGCAGAGTGAGACGATCGCTCTCCGGCAGGTCGACCATCTTCATGAAAATGCGGATCGGCAGGTGTTGGGCGAAGTCGGTGACGAACTCGCAGCGTCGCATCGGCTTCAGCTGCTCGACCAGCTCGATCGCCAGCGCGCGCGCTTCCTGTTCACGGGCCTTGAGAGCGGTTGCCATGAAGGCCGGCGAGAACAGCTTTCGAAAGATCTGCTGGCGCGGCGGATCCGCTTCGATCGGGACGAGCTTGGGCCGGGCAGGATCGACGGGGTCGACCGACGCTCCCTGCGCCGACGAGAAACGCGAGAAATCGGCGAACGCCTCGGCGAGGACCTGGCGATTCGCGATGATCCAGTGCCCGCCATTATACGGCGACCAGAACACCGGCGGCACGCCCCGGTCCTGCCACCGCGCGTAGGAATCGTGATAGCTGGCATCGCCGACCAGCGGTCGGTAGCCATCGAAGTCGAGCACGAGGCTCTCGGGCACATGGTTCGGGATCGGCGATCTGGTCGCAGGCTGGGGTGCGTTCATACTGGTCTCCTGCGGCATCGTCGCAGGGGCGATAATCTCTTACAACCGGAGCGGCAGATCATCGCAAATGAGATGGTTGCACCGCCGGGGGTGCTTATGCGGTGTCGGTGGAGTTATCCGGTGGCTCGAGCGTAGCCAGGCAGGCGGCGTACCTGCCGATGATGTGAGGATGGGTCTTGGACGAGATCGAACAATTGCTCCGGCTGGACGGCAAGGTAGCACTGGTGACCGGTGGGGGCCGGGGCATCGGCGCCGCCGCCAGCACGTTGTTCACCCGCGCAGGCGCCGGGGTCGCCGTCTGCGACATCGACCCGGACACCGCGGCTGACGTGGCAAGCCCCTTGCCGGGCGCACGGGCATATCAGGCGGATATCTCCGACGAGCAGGCCGTCGAACAGCTTTTTGCGCAGGCAGTGTCTGACTTCGGCCGGCTCGATATCCTCGTCCATGTGGCGGCGATCTTCCCAAAGCGCCCATTCCTGGAGATGACCGCTGCACAATGGGACCAGCTTCAGGCGGTGAATACGCGTGGTACGTTTCTCGTCATGCGGGAGGCGATCAAGGCGATGAAGCAGGGCGGGCGCGGAGGCGCGATCGTCAACGTCTCCTCCGTCAGCGGCGAACGGGCTGCGGTCACGCATAACAGCTCCTATGGCGCCTCCAAGGCGGCGGTGACCAACCTCACACGGTCGGTCGCGCTCGAGGTCGCCAGCGACGGGATCCGCGTAAACGCGGTGCTGCCCGGCGGCGTCGCGACGGAAGGGGCGAAGGAGGCCACCGACCTGATGAAGCAACAGGGGCTGCAGATTGGCGGACCGATGACGATCCCCGGGCGTCTCCCGCTCGGTCGAATGGCCGAGCCGCTCGAGATCGCCAATGCCTGCCTGTTCTTCGCCGCCCCGGCCTCTTCTTATATCACCGGGCAGGCGCTGGCCGTGGATGGCGGCTTCCTGATCAGCTGAACAGCCTCGGCGTCAGCGTCGCCAGACGCCGACGCGTCGCTACCGGCCAGGCTTCGCGCGCCGTTATAATGGCGCCGTCAAGCGCATGGTCGCAGCCTTCCCGGCAGGCTGTGCCGCCATCGGTGCGGCCCGCCACCGCGGCAACCAACGCCTGGGCACGCGTGACATTGGCGTTCATGATCGCGATCACCGTAGATACGTCGACATGATCGTCGGACCAGGCGTCATGATCGGTCACCATCGCCACGCTCGCATAGCAAAGCTCAGCCTCGCGGGCGAGCCGGGCTTCCGGCAGTCCGGTCATGCCAACCACGTCACAGCCCCAGCTTTTGTGGAGCAGTGATTCGGCGCGCGTGGAGAATTGCGGGCCTTCGATCACGAGCATCGTGCCCCCGATCCGATGCGCGCCACCGTCGGAAAGCAGCGCCGCTGCGACGGCATCGCCCAGCCTGGCGCAGGTCGGGCAGCCGAACCCCACATGCCCGACGATGCCGTCTCCGAAGAAGCTGCGCCCGCCGCGCACGGTGCGATCGACATATTGATCCACCATCACGAAGGTGCCCGGCGGAACATCTTCCCTGAACCCGCCGACCGCCGACACCGCCAGGATCTCTGTGCAGCCCGCCGCCTTGAGCGCCGCGATGTTCGCGCGATAGTTCACCTCGCCAGGCGCCATCCTATGGCCTCGTCCATGGCGCGGCAGGAAGGCGATCTCGCGCTCGCCGATCGTGCCGATGAGCAGCGCGTCCGATGGCTTTCCCCACGCGGTATCGACATCGATCCACTCGCCATCGGCGAGCGCCGGCATCCGATAGAGCCCGCTGCCGCCGATGAGGCCGAGCCGGTTGGTGGTCATTGCCGGCTATCTCCTGCCAGAATATGAGAAACGAAAAAGGCCGCCCGGCTTCGCCGGACGGCCCCTTTTCTCATCGAGCCGCATAGGCTCAGTGCTTAATGCCCGCCCAGATGTTCCGGTAGGACAGATAGGCCAGCGTGGTCGCGATCAACAGGAAGATGATCACTGCGAGCCCGGCCCGATGCCGCGCCTCGAGTTTGGGCTCGGCCGTCCAGGTGAGGAACGCCGCGACGTCCTTCGCCATCTGGTCGACGGTCGCCTTGGTGCCGTCGGCGTAAGTCACCTGCCCATCCGCCACCAGCGGCGGCGGCATCGCGATGTTGAGGTTCGCGAAATAGGGGTTGTAATGCAGCGACGGCGGCGTCTTCGAATCCGGGAACTTCTTGAGCAGTTCCGCGGGCTGCGCCTGATAGCCGGTCAGCAGCGAATAGACATAGGCCGGCCCGTCATGACGCGCCTTGGTCATCAGCGATAGATCCGGCGGCAACGCGTTGTTGTTGCCAGCCCGCGCCGCGACCTCGTTCGGATAGGGCGACGGGATCTTGTCCGCAGGCGTGCCCTTGCGGGTCGCCGGCTCGCCGGTCTCGGGGTTGATCGAGGGAACCTCGGTCGACCAGCCCTTGGCAATCGCCTTGACCTCGGGATCGGTGAACCCGAGATCCGCAAAGTCGCGGAACGCGACCTGATGAAGCGAATGGCAGGCCGAGCAGACTTCCTTGTAAACCTGGAAGCCGCGCTGCAGCTGCTGGCGGTCGAACTTGCCGAACGGCCCGTCCGACGCGAACGAGACTTCCTTCGGGTGAAGGTGGAACTCGTGCTCGGCGGTGGGCTGCGGCGGCTCGCTGATATAGGCGGCCGCGCCCATGATCAGCGAGTAGAGCAGGATCCCGGCAAAGCCGAGGCCTACCAAGAATGCGACGGGACGAACCATGGTCTCTATATCCCCTTTAGGCCTGCGTGCTCGTCGAGAGCGTTGCGCCGCTCTTTCCTTCCAGCACCGCCTCGGTGATCGAGTTGGGCAACGGCAACGGACGCTCCATCCGCGACACGATCGGCAGGATGATCAGGAAGTGCGCGAAATAATAAGCTGCGGCGAGCTGCGAGATCATCACATAAGGCTCTTCCGCCGGCGATCCGCCGCAATAGCCCAGCACGATCACGTCGGCGCACAGCAGCCAGAAGAACTTCTTGAACGCCGGGCGATAATTGCCCGAGCGCACCGGTGACTTGTCGAGCCACGGCAGGAAGAACAGCAGCAGGATCGCCGAGAACATCGCCACCACGCCCAGCAGCTTGGCCGGGATGCCGAAGATGTTGAAGGTGAAGGCGCGCAGGATCGCGTAGAAGGGCCAGTAATACCATTCGGGCACGATGTGCGCCGGCGTCGAGAGCGGGTTGGCCGGGATGTAATTATCCGGGTGGCCGAGCGCGTTCGGCGCGTAGAACAGCACCAGGCAGTAGAGGATCAGGAACACGCCCAGTCCGAAACCATCCTTGGCGGTGTAATAGGGGTGGAATGGAACCGTGTCCTGCGGCCCCTTCACCTCGATGCCGGTCGGATTGCTCGAACCGGGGATATGCAGCGCCCAGATGTGCAGGATGATGACACCCGCAATCACGAACGGCAGCAGATAATGCAGCGAGAAGAAGCGGTTAAGCGCGGCGTTATCCGGCGCGAAGCCGCCCAGCAGCCAGGTCTGGATCGGCGTGCCGACAATCGGGATGGCGCCGAACAGGCCGGTGATCACCTTGGCGCCCCAGAAGCTCATCTGCCCCCAGGGAAGCACATAGCCCATGAAGCCCGTGGCCATCATCAGCAGATAGATGACGAGGCCGAGCAGCCACACCATCTCGCGCGGCGCCTTGTACGATCCATAATAGAGGCCGCGGAAGATGTGGAGATAGACCACGATGAAGAAGAAGCTCGCGCCGGTGGCGTGCGCGTAGCGCAGCATCCAGCCCGAGTTCACATCGCGCATGATGTGCTCGACCGAGTCGAACGCCACCGCGCCATTGGCGGCATAATGCATCGCCAGGATGATGCCGGTGATGATCTGGATGCCCAGCGCAGCGCCCGAAAGCACGCCGAAGTTCCAGAAATAGTTCAGGTTGCGCGGCACCGGATAGCCCGCACCGATCGCATTGTAGACGAGGCGCGGCAGCGGAAGCCGCTCGTCGAGCCACTGCATCATCGGATGCTTAGGCGCGTAATGATTTGCCCAGGGGAAGCTCATGTCGTTCTACCTCAGCCCACTGCCACGACGGTGTCGGATTTGAAGGCATATTTCGGCACTTCGAGATTCTTCGGCGCCGGGCCTTTGCGGATGCGCGCGGCGGTGTCGTAGGACGAGCCGTGGCAAGGGCAGAAATAACCGCCAAACTCGCCCTTGATCTCGCCTTCGCCGGCCCCCAGCGGAACGCAGCCGAGATGGGTGCAGACACCCATCGTGATCAGCCACTGCTTCTTGCCGCCGACGGTACGCTGCTCGAGCGTCTGCGGATCGCGCAGCGACGCCGGGTCCACCTTGTCGGCAGCGGCGATTTCGGCCGCAGTCAGGTGGCGGACGAACAGCGGCTGCTTGCGGAAGATCGTTTTGATCGCCTGGCCTTCCTTGATCGCCGAGAGATCGACCTCGATCGACGCCAGAGCGAGCACGTCGGCCGAAGGATTCATCTGATTGATCAGGGGAAGCAAGACCGTCGCGGCGCCGACGCCTGCGAAACTCACTGCCGCTATGTTAATGAAATCACGGCGACGGACGCCGTTTCCGGCGTCTTCGCCGGGCGTATCTATATGTTCGAGCGTCGCCATTCCGGAACCCTTGCGCTGCCACGATGCTGGCGCGTGCGACGAGGGTAAGAGCGAACTGCCATTGCCCCCTGCGCATGCGCGACCGCCCGCAAAATCCCCGGCGGCTGCGCGCTGATAGCGCCGGTTCGTCGGCTTTGCCAATCCCATTTCACGATTATTGCCGCATCGCGACACATTCCGATATCAGCAGGAACATGCGGATCGCCCTATACCAGCCGGATATCGCCGGAAACGTCGGCACAATTCTCCGACTCGCCGCGTGTCTCGGCGTCGCCATCGACATCATCGAACCTTGCGGATTCGCCTTTTCGGATCGGGGCCTGAAGAGATCCGGCATGGATTACGCTGCGGACGCGGACATTGTCCGCCATGCCGACTGGGAAGCGTTCAACAGCGGCAGGCGCGGCCGCATCGTGCTTCTATCGACCCGCAGCGAGCTGACGCTCGTCGATGCCTGCTTCGCGGCCGATGACATATTGCTGTTCGGGTCGGAGGGCGCAGGTGTACCACCCAGCGTCCACGATCAGGCGGATCTGCGCGTCTGCATTCCGATGCGGCCGGGTTTCCGGTCCTTGAATGTCGCGGTCTCGGCTGGCATCGCGCTCGCCGAAGCGCTGCGACAAACCAAAGGATGGCCCGAATGACATTGCAACTCGATGCTGATCAGGCGGCGGCACGGGCCTGGTTCGAGTCCCTGCGCGACCGTATCTGCGCCACGTTCGAGGCGATCGAGGCCGAGGCCGGCAGCGACGCGCGCTTCACTTACTCGCCCTGGAATCGCGATGGCGATCCAGAAGCCAAGGGCGGAGGCGGCGTCCAGGGACTGATGAAGGGCCGGGTGTTCGAGAAGGTCGGGGTCAACGTCTCGACCGTCGGCGGCGCCTTCGCACCCGAATTCGCCAGCACCATCCATGGCGCAGGCGCCGACAATCCGGCGTTCTTCGCGACCGGCATCAGCCTCGTCGCGCACATGGCCAATCCGCACGTTCCAGCGGTCCACATGAATACCCGCTTCCTCAACACCACGAAGCGCTGGTTCGGCGGCGGTGCGGACCTCAACCCCCCGCTCCCCTATGCCGCGGACACCGAAGCCTTCCACGCGCGCCTGAAGCTCGCCTGCGATACACATGCGCCCGACTATTATGAACGCTTCAGCAAGTGGGCCGACGACTATTTCTGGATTCCGCACCGCCAGGTCCATCGCGGCGTGGGGGGCATCTTCTACGACCATCTCGACTGCGACGGACCAGCCGACTTCGACGCCCATTTTGCCTTCACGCGTGATGTCGGCGATGCCTTTCTCGACATCTTCCCGAAGATCGTGCGCGCCCGCATGGCCGCTACGGCGACCGAGGACGACCGACGCCGCATGCTCGCCTTCCGCGGCCGCTATGCCGAGTTCAATCTCGTCTATGACCGGGGAACATCGTTCGGCCTGAAGACCGGGGGCAACATCGACGCGATCCTGATGAGCCTGCCGCCGGTGGCGACATGGGAGTAGCGGACAGCATCCACGACCTGGCAGGGAGGCTGAAACAAACGCGATGCCGCTGACGTCGGTCCCTTCGCACATGATAGCCACCATCGTCACATCTCTGGAGATGCGCGAACGGCCAAAGGCACGGATGCTGCCGGCGGCACCGTTCCGGCTGACGCGCTGGAAACAGCCCGGCGCTGCGAAATATCAGGCGCTGTTCCGCCGCATCGGCGAACCCTGGATGTGGTTTTCAAGGCTGGTGATGGCCGAGGACGAGTTGCTCGCGACCATCCATCATCCTGCGGTCGAGATTTATGCGGTGGAGGATCGGCGGGGGATCGAAATCGGGCTGCTGGAGCTCGATCGCAGGCAGCAGGGCGAGGTGGAAATCGGCTTTTTCGGGTTCGTCACCGAACTGACCGGCAAGGGTCATGGCAACTGGCTGATGGCGCAGGCGCTGGCGCTGGGCTGGCGTCAGGACACCAGGCGGATGTGGGTCCATACCTGCACGCTCGATCACCCCGGCGCGCTCGGCTTCTACCGGCGGCACGGCTTCGTCGCGTTCGAGCGCGCGGTCGAGACCTTCGCGGATCCGCGACTGGCAGGTATATTGCCGCGCGAGGCTTGCCCGCACATCCCGGTGCTTGGGTAACGCGATTTGCAGTCAGCTGGAATCAGCTGACGACTCGGAAACCACGGTAGAACAACAGCATGGAGCGGCTAGCCCGGTGATCAAGGTCTAGGCTGAATCGACATTCAGCACCAGAAGCTGAGGGCAGCGAGGCATAGGCTAGCGAGATAGTTTTGCGGGATGCGATCGTATCGTGTGGCGATACGGCGTAGCTGCTTGAGTTTACCGATGGTCCGTTCGATGCGATTGCGCAGC
>NZ_JBFUKB010000009.1:0-105978 GCF_056401065.1 Rhizorhabdus sp. P4_G5
CTGCCCGCGGGCGCGGCTCTCGACGAGCCCGCGATCCACCAGCAACTGATCCGCGCGCACGCCGGCGGCCATGAATGCCCTTTGCATCTGGTGGGCGGTGACGGGCTCGAACCGCCGACCCTCTCGGTGTAAACGAGATGCTCTACCACTGAGCTAACCGCCCTTGGCGTCGAAATACAGGCTTTCGGCAGCAGTGCAAGCCTCGGACAGCGCTCCGTCCTAAAAGGAGCCCATATGGCTGAGCGGTTAGCATACCGTAGAAACCGAACGAGATTGACGGTCGCTTGTAGTGCATACATCGCGCGCAAATCCCTATGCGGCCTGCAAGGCATTCTTCCGCGGAGGTGGTCGGGAGCCGCCTTCGCCGACTAAAATCGGAGCCGAAGATTGCCATAGCCTGCATCGTCGTCGATGGGGATTCGATGCTAAACTCTTGGATTTCCGTTGCTTCGTACCGCCGGCCACCTCGCATAGTCAATGTTTTGAGCAGCGGCGGCGCGGATGAGACTAAAGCTTGGGGTTACCGTCTTGCGGGGGCCGACCGAGGAAGGGAAAGGCCCGGCAGTCGATCCCGCGCTCACGCGCCGGACAACACATCCGATGAGACACTAGTGCAATTGTGAAGACTTGCATTTCCTTGCGAATGCCAACATTTTTGAACTCGTTAAATACTGTGTCATTGCCGCCGCCGCTAGTGCATGGCCTTGCGCATTGATATGCCCGTTTATAGGGTAAAATATGTGCGAGCTTGGGGTATGTGGGGCAATTTTTCGTGTAATATCCACAAACCCTATGCCATAATTATTGGCGATATTTTGCAAGGCACGCGGAAGAATATCAGGATGGAAGTCCGGGTTTTTCTGCTGTGAGGCTATAAGCGATGCCTGTGCACGCTGCGGGATATATAATAATAGGGTGGGAACTGACCGACGTTTGGCAATTATATCGATGCTCGCCATTGCTTCGTCGAAGCTCTCAACCCTTCGCTGCCAGCCCTCCGGCATCGGAGCTCGCATGAAATCAGCACCCCTGCCGAGGGCAAGATAGAAGGGAACGTAGGAGGCATCGTCGCGCAACAGCAGATATGACTCCATATAGAGCAGGCTCGATGCGGAAACCCTTTGCCGTGCCTGCCGTAACCAATTCGGTTTGGCTGGGTCCTTCGCGGCGCCGATGCCGCCTCCGCCGGAGGGTTCAAAATCAAACGGTGTGACCACGAGCACTAGCGCGTCCGGACCGAGCCGCATCGCTTCGGAGGCACTCGCTACTAGCCTGCGCTCTACATTCCCCGGAGCTCCCAAATTCTGGAATTCCACTGGACGCCCACATCGTTTGGTTAGTGCGCGCGCGCCACGAGCGGCTAGCGTATAGGCGTATGGCGTTAGATAGCCTGCACTTGTCGAGCTTCCGATAACTGCGATTCGAAGCGAACCAGCGGGCTTTGGCCCGCAAGGTTCGGGTGTCCGATAGCCACATTCGTTATATTTATTCGTTACCCATGGACCTTCGGCGGCCTTGGTACGGGAAACACAGCGCGGCCTGCCATGATAGACCATGGTTTTTGTCTCTACGATGCAGCTGTCCTCTAGCTCGGAAGCATGTGTTCTCCGCAAAATAAGCTCTGCAGGCACCAGCATCAATGCTAGTGTGGCGAGGGCGATGAGGGGCAGTAGAACAATGTCGCGTTTGGGAAGCGGCCACCATCGAACAGGTGAGGATAGCGCCATTAAAAGTCCTTATAGATAATTTCCGGCGGTGCAGCGTTCATAACCCCTTGGACAGCAATCAGAAAAACAAGTTGGATGGATATCAAAAAGGTCCGTACATATCGCGAACGCAAGAGTGGGCGTCCCTCTGCGGTGGGCGATAGTATCAAGTTGCGGAGGTCGATTAAACCCTCAAGAGCCAGAGCGGCTAGGATCGGCAGCAGCATCCAACCAATTATAATCGCAGAGGGGCCCATCGCCACCGCAATCGCTTCCAGCTGCGGCCAGTCCGACCAGAACCAAAGGAGGGTGAACGAAACCCAGCTAAAGGTCAGGCCACGTCCAACGAATAGGTACAGCTGTGATCTAGTGAGAGCAGCAAAGCGTTTTCGGCCAAAGTGTTTGGTCGCCACGATGCGATAGGATTGGTTTGCTGCAACGCCAAATCCGTTGAGGAGTCCGAAAAACAGGAATTTGGATGTGCGTCCATGCCAGGCGCCAATCAGGAAGAATGTAGCGAAAAGTGCGATCGTGCCAGCATAGGGGATAAAACTTGGACTCCGGATCCGCCGCATCATCGTCGTGAGCAATGGGTTGTACACATATGTCTTGAGCCAATTAGACAAGGTCATGTGCCAGCGGCTCCAATAATCGATGAAGCTTGTCGCTGTGAACGGCCGATTGAAATTTTCGGGCAATTCGATACGGAAGAACCGAGCAATTCCAATGACGAAATCAGTGTACCCCGAGAAGTTGAAGTATAGATAGACCGGATACAGAGCGGCGAGGGCGATGCCGTTCACCATGCGCTCGCTCCAATAGGCGTTGGCTATCACTTCGGCTGCGAGATGACGTTGAATTAGCTGAATGATCACCGCCACAACCAGTATTTTGAACGCGCCGCCGACGATCCGTTCACATCCAGCTCCGATATCGGTGAACTTGAGTTCGAAGGGTGCGTCGATGGCCGTCCGACGATAGTCCTCGTAACGCTGTATGGGACCGGAGGTCAGGCTTGTGAAATTCAAGGTGAAATTGAGATAATCAACAAGATTCATCCGCGGCATTTGTTCCGGAAAGCGCGAATCGACAACCAAATGCATTACACGAAAGAACACGTAAGACAGTCCGACTAACAGATAGGGCGAAGTGATGAAGAGCGTTTTGGGGACGAATGTATATTGCTTCAGCCAGAAAAACGCTGTCAGGACGCCGACGACCGAAGCAACATAGGTCACGGTAGATACGCCCCTACGGATCAGCAGGATAAGGCCGAATCCACCCGCGAGGAACCCGGCGTAGGGTATCAGTTCGGCCAGATCATCAGCAAAGCTCACGAGAAAGAAGATATTGGTCAGCAGTAGGACGGTTTGCCTCCACCACAGCGCACGATGCACATTGAAGAGACACGCTGCAACGCCTGCGAGGAACAGGAATGAAACGGATGGTACACCCATGCCTCTAGTCCGCCTCTCTTGCCGGCAGCGATGACACCAATTGCGCGAAGGTGTCGCGCTTAGGCCGATCTCGGCCACTAAGGCGCACCGGGCGCCCCTTGGGAATGCGGAGTTGGATAGACGGTTTGGTTCCCGGCGGCCTTGTTTTCGCGACCAAGGAGCGCGAGGTGGGTGTGGATTTCATCCTCCATCGCCATTGGCCGACCCTGTCCTTAGGGTACGACCACGTGACAGCGTGACGAGCACGCGCAATGACGATTGGACGAACTGGCTCGACTCAGCCCAAACGCTACCCTGAGCAACGTATGGTCGAACGGACGATAACCTCCCGCTTGCGGGTGGCAACCGAATATCAAATAGGGTCTCACGAATCGAGAAGCCCGATGCTGCCTTCCGATCTATGACAGCCAGGTCCTCAGAATCGAATCTGCCTCCGCAGCGATCAGGAAGGCTCCCCAAAAATTCTAACTTCATTCCTAACGTGATGCTCCTGGAGTGGACAAACCGTTTCGGGTAAGCCGATATCGCATCCTCGGCCGTCTGTCGATTAAGCAGAGGCGGCCAGCAGGCATTACTACGCCTTCCACAGCCCAGTTGAGGGTCGGCATGCCAACCACCATCGTGGGCCGCTGCTGACAAAGCCCGCTCGGGCAGGGCGAGTATGCCGGTTGCCTGGACTGATCTGCTTTCGGGCCGCCTTACAACCGTTATTCAACCCTTCCCGGTAACCCGCAACCCTTGGGCGCATGGCTGAAGCGCAAGGCGGCGGAATTAGCAGATATTGCCGGACTGCTGAGACATCGCGCGTATGGGCTCTGTGACAGCCTTGGGAATATCTATTCGCGAACTGGCGACCAGATCGGCCGCTCGATACATCGAAAGTCGCGCCGCGAAGGTGCCGTATACTGCAGTGCGTCACACCCATTGGGGCACACCCGTCGAGGCGGGCGGAACGGGTGCCCACGGCACCGCTGGTGTTTCGTCGGAAGAAAAGCGGTCCTCCGAATTTATTGCCTTGATCAGCCGGGCTTCGAGCGCTCTTATGGCGGTCGGCCAACGATCGGACCGTCCCGCGTGAGATGCAGGCTGAATTGGAGCTATATCGGGTGTTCGAGGTCAAAAATGCTGCGTCGCAGAAGGTTGTTGAAGCCGCTCCGCATTGGAAGGCCGTGATGGGGTCGTGGCGACGCGCCTTTACGGATCAACGCATCCGATCACGAATCGGTGAGCGCGCTGCTACGAAACGCCGCGAATGACGAAATTCCGTTGGGGTATATTTGGGACAGGAGCGATCTCTGCCAAATTTGCATCGGGGCTGGCTGCTGCGCGCGATGCGGAGGTCTCTTTCATTGCGTCACGCTCCCTAGCCAGATCGCAGGCGTTCGCGGCGGCAATGGGTATCGGAACTGCCGTTGAGGGCTATTCGGAAGCAGTGGCTCGTTGCGGCGTCGATGCCATCTACATTGCTACGCCACCCTCGGCTCATCTCGACCATGCACTGCTCTGCATTGAAGCGGGCATTCCAGTGCTGGTTGAAAAACCCTTCGCCTCCACTGCCGTGGAAGCTAACAGGATCGCCGATGCAGCGCGCTCGCATTCGGTCTTCGCGATGGAAGCGATGTGGACGCGCTTCCTTCCCGCCGCCCAAGCTATGCGTGAAAAGCTGCTGGCACGAGATATTGGCGATGTCCGGCTTGTCTCGGGAAACTTCGGCATTTCCTATGCGCCTGATCGCGCCGAGAGCATGTTCAACGCCGCCCTCGGCGGCGGTGCCCTGTCTCATCTCGGCGCCTATCCGCTATCCCTATCGCAGTGGTTGTTTGGATCACCTCAACTGACTCATGCCATGGGGACGATAGGATCAACCGGAGTCGACGAGGATGTGGCTTTCCAATTGCGCTACACGCGCGACGTCCTCGGGTCTTTCTTCGTCAGTCTTCGCGCATGGGCTCCCGACAGCTTTCATCTGCTCGGTACAGGTGGAATGATCGGCGTGCGCGGTTCAATCGTTCGCCCCCATGGGTTAGACGTAGCGCACGAGACGCCCCGCAGCTCTGAAGAGTTTTCTCTTGGTTGGCGCGCGCGCCTGCGTCAACATCCGCTAGTGCATCACCTAGCTCAGCGCCTGGGCCGATCAAGCCGCGGCCGTGGCGTTCGCCACGATTATCGCTATGCCGGCAATGGGTACGCCTATGAGGCCAATGAGGTGCGAGCCTGCATCGAGCGCGGTGACATAGAAAGTAAGATCATGCCGTTGAGCGATAGCGTTGCTGTGGCCACAACTATGGACATGATTCGCACCGCCGTCTCGAAACAGGCATGCACAGGGAGTATCGCGCAATGAAGATCGCCTTCGTCGGATGCGGATATGTATTCGATATTTATATGCGGACCAAATGGGCTCACCCTGAGCTTGAAGTATGTGGCGTATTTGATATCGATCTGAGCCGTTCTCATGCCGTTTCTCGGCATTATGGGTTCAACGTCTACCCCAGCTATGACGCCCTGCTCGGTGATCCTGATGTGGATGTCGTTATAAACCTCACCAGCATCCAATCGCATTATGACTCGGTCCGGCGAGCACTCGAAGCTGGCAAACACGTATATTCCGAGAAACCCATTACCACCGATCTCACTCAAACACGGGAGCTCTTTGCACTGGCAGAGGCGCGCGGCTTGGTCTTAACTGCGGCGCCGTGTAACATATACAGTGACGCGGTCATTACCATGGTGAAAGCGATCCGCGACGGGGCAATCGGTAAACCCGTACTGGTATATGCAGAACTCGACGATAACCCTGCGCATCTAATGGGTCTAGAGACGGTGCAGAGTCCAACAGGAGCTCCGTTCCCCTATGCGGAAGAACTGCAGGAGGGTTGCACTGTTGAGCATGTCGGATATCATCTGGTGTGGTTATGTGCGCTGTTTGGGCCAGTCAAATCCCTTACCGCATTTTCTAATATACTGGTTGAGCACAAGACCAAGACGCCTCTTGTTCCTTCCGACACACCTGACTTCTCGGTTGGCTGTCTCAACTTCGCAAATGGCGTAGCGGCCCGCGTTACCTGCTCCTGGGTAGCACCGAGGGACCACCGGTTCCGCGTTATCGGCCTTGAAGGCGAGATCAGCGTAGACAATGCCTTCCATGATCAGTCACCCGTCCACCTTGAGCGTTTTTCCAAGGTAAGCCTTAGAGCCCGTAAAGCTTATACCATTCGAACCCAACCGCTTATTGCTCGCTTGTTCGGGATCAGCGGCCGCCGACTGTCGTTAATTCGTCGGTGGAAATCTCACGCGGTAGAGGCTGAGCGAGGTGTGGGTAGTTCCATAAAGCACAAATTCGTAAGTTGGCTACGCCGCCGCGAGGTATATGCGCAGGACAAATTGCTCGGCATCGCCGAAATGGTGCGTGCTATATCCGATGGGCGATCACAGCCCACGCCGCCTGATTTTCTCATTCACCTGAATGAACTTACCTTACTAATTCAGCGCGCAGGTCCCGACGGAGCTTTGGTGAAGCCGACCACCAGCTTTGACCCGATCGATTTGTTGTTTGATCTAACGACTCATCCCGGCAATTATCGATCTAACTACCGCCCCCGACTGTTGGAACGGATGACGACCAATGTAATCGAGGCCTTACACCGCCGCTGAGCTTAACGGTAGCAATGGAACCCTTGGATGAGTGGCTCGAGCCTTCATGCCGGTCATTCCAACCCTCTCTTTCGATTTGACATGAAATTGGTACCGCATAATGGGAAATTACACGGCATGAAGATCGCCATGATCGATCCATCGCTTTTCACATGGCCATATGATGCGGCTCTGGCTGAAGGTCTCGAGAGCCAGGGGCACGAGGTGCTGATCTATGGCCGCCGGCCATGGTTCAAGATCAAGAACGAAAAGTATCTGAAAATCCATTTTTATCGTGCGCTGGAACACCGCTTCTTCGAGTATCTTCCGGATAAGCCCTTTTTGATACTGAAAGGCTTGAATCACATCGTTTCGATGTTCAGGCTGATTGGCGAGCTCCGGCGCCAGGATCCGGATATAATACATATCCAATGGTCACCCCTGCCAGTCATCGATCGCCTCCTGATTCGACGGCTGAGGAAGGTCGCGCCCATAGTTTTCACTGTACACGATTCTGCGCCTTTCAACGAATCACCGGCTTCACGGGTTCAGCAACTGGGCTCTACCGAGATCATGAAGCATTTCGACCGTTTGATCGTTCATACCGACAAGGCTAGGCAGCGCGTCGAAAGCTATGGCGTCCCGCCGGAACGGATCAGTCGAATCGCGCATGGTATATTAGACGCGAAGCTGCCAAGCGCGACCGCGAGCGTCCCGCTTACCACGCCCGATGTGATCATTTTTCTTCTCTTCGGTTATATAAAACCCTACAAGGGCTTAGACATCCTTCTTGATGCATTTGCGTCGCTACCGGCGCCACTTCGCAAGCGAAGCCGCGTGAGAATCGTGGGAAAACCGCATATGGACATGAGTGGCATCCTCAATCAAATCGAAGAATTGGCTATTGGGGATCGTGTCGACCTCACCCTGGATTTCATCGAAGATGATGAAATCGGTCCCCTTTTCGCAAGTTCGGACGTTGTTGTGTTTCCGTACCGGGAGATTGATGCGTCAGGCGTGCTGATGCTCGCGCTGCAGGCTGGTAAGCCCATAATCGCTTCAGAGATTGGCTTGTTCGCTGAGCTGTTGGCAGAGAAACATGGTGCTCTGCTCGCTCCGGGGGACACTGCGGGTTTGTCGCGGGCGATGAGCAAACTGATCGAAGATGCTGAGTTTCGTGCAGACTGCAGCCGCGCGGTGCGGGCCCTTAATGACGATATTCCGAGCTGGACTGAGATCGGTCGGCTGACCTCCGAAGTTTATAGCAGCGCAATCCGTGGCCCTACATCGGCCGCCGCGAGCTGATACCGCCCTAGGTGGAGATGGCTAAGGCTATTTGACCATAGTCATGCCGACGTACCAAGCTTGCCAGCGCAGGCCGGGTAAGCGGAAGAATATCCGATCAACGAAGGCCAAGGCGCGGTAGATAGGCCGCATGAGGCGCGTCTTCCGAAATGGGACGACGCCAATGGTGAAAAGCCCATAATGTTTATAATCTACCCTTGAAAACAGCTTATCGCCTAAAGCGAGATCTGCAGAGACCAAGGGGTGCTCATCCGGAGTGCGGCTCTCCGGAGTGGCGCGCCGGTAGAGCTGCAAGATAAAGTTGCCTGCTAGCGGCTCTTGAAAAATTGCGACACCTCCTGGCCGCAAGATCCGACGAATCTCGCGCAGTGATCGCTCCGTGTCGAGGTGATGGATGATCCCGCTCCCATAGACGAGATCGAAGCTGCAGTCGGCGAACCCCGTTTCCATTGCGTCGGCCACTGAAAAGGTCACGTTTTTGGTGCCAGCGGCGCGGGCTAGCGCGTTGGCACTATCAATGGCAACAGGAGAGATATCAATGCCATGGACCGTGCGCGCCACGCTCGCCAGAGAAACGGCATACTCGCCCTCTGCGCAGCCATACTCAAGGACTTCAGCGTCCTTGGCAGCTAGACTGATCGCCTTTTTGTGATTGTTCGTGCAATCTTGCAGAGCCCAATAAAATTTGAGCCTCGGCTCTTCCTGAATATCGGCACCAAATCGACGGTCATGAAAATCTCTTTCTCGCTCGATGCGAGCCGCTTCATCCGATTGCATAGGAACGAAACTCCCTGGCTTTTCACTCTCACGATACCGGTCGGTCGTGCGCAGTCAATGGGTTGTGCTGACGCCGAGAGCCGTAACTTAATCCTTCGAGGGCATAGCGGAGTGGCAGCCAATGACTCAGGGTGTGTGGAAATCGACCGCAGCTATGGTCGCGCGGTAAGATCCATTCTTGCCGGGTTCAATCTGAGCAAGTCGTACGCTTTGAAGGGCGGTTGTCGGAAACCGCTATGTCACCGATACGAAAGCGAAGATATTCGTCTCGCCTGCCGAAAGCTGAAGAGGCTGTTATCGGGCTGTTTATCCATTGGCCTTGCTGGTTCATGCTGCCCAGTGAAAAAAAAGTACTATAGCATCCAGGTTTTAACTTGGCGGGAAGACGGATACTCCAACGGTTCTCGTAGCTGCCATGCCATTTAGTAGTTGGGACCGTTGGTGACAGGAGCTTGATAAGTGCAGTTTGGCCCCGGCTGTCGATGAGCGTTACGGCCAAACTTCGCTCTCGAGGAGTGGCAACAGCATCTATGGCGAGCCGTAGTCGGATAAAGTCACCCGGCCGAGCTACGGTCTGCGACAAAGTCGCCGAGACAAGCCTAGTCTTCGGCATATCATCAATTGAATCATAGCGGCTCTCGTCAAAGCTTGGTGTGTATGCGCTGCCGGCGCAGAACCTCTCTCCATCCTTTCCAGCTGAAAATTGGCAAACCTTTACATAATCGATCATTAGCTTCTGCGGAAATTCGGCATTGGCAATACCGTTGCGCCCAGCCCAGTCACCGCCCACGCCGAGGTTTAGCAGGATGTGCGCTGGCGCGGCCAGATTTCCCGAATTGGTGATCCATCGATAAGATCGCGTCCAGAGCTTTACCCCGTTCAGGTAAGCTGTGACAGTGTCTGGCTTCCACAACAGACCTATTACCTGCCAGCCGGTATTGAATGGTTTGGATCCTCGGAAATACGAGAATTCGCGATTGAACTGGGGAGCACTATAAAGCCAGGCCCCTTGCCGAGGGTCCTTAAACCCCTTTGTGACAACTGATGAATGAAGCATATCGGGACGCGAGTCCCAGCCGTCGATCACGAACTCGAAGGCGTCGATCTCAGGCGGCCAATGCAAATCGCCATCGGCATCATAGTCTGGATTAAGCCAGAAGGCAGGGAAAACTCCCCTAGCGCTGGGCAGAAATATCCTCGCTTCGAAATAGCCATAATAAAAGGTTTGTCGCGATCGAATCATGCCCGACTCGAACTTGGACTGGATGCTGAGTTTCGAAACTGAGCGTGCAATGAGCGACAGATTACCCCCAGCTACGACGTGGTTTGCGTTATCGGCATAGCGTTCAGCTTCGGAGCCGAGGCTTGCTAGTGTACCATGCTGGTAGATGTAACGCGTCGCCCATCGGTCTAGATCGAGGCTGGTGCCTGTGAAATCGTCGAAGAAGACCAAGTGCCATCCTTCGGCCCGCGCGGGCGAACTCGAGCCACTACCCCAGATGCAAATTGCCGCCAGTGTGAAGAGAAGGACGCGGAGAAGTCCGGCCGCTTTACGTGGAAATGGCTCAAACGTAAGCAAGTGGCGACCTCCCAAACCTCGTCGCTTCTACTAAGGGCCTTTCCGGTAAACATCGTGGCCCGGCTCCAGTTCACTTGCGCTCTTCGGGAGTGGTGGTAGGGGAGGGCGGTCACACCAAACGCATAGCAACAAAAGGAGGACAATAATGGGCGACAAGAATATGTAATTTCCTCCCAAGGCATAGACGATCAGCGCAAGTATGGGTAATATTGCCATATCAATGCGCCAGATGGCCGACACAATCAGAGTCGTATATATGACCATTCCGAGCAGACCGTAGTCAATGGTGAGTTTTTGTATTGAGCCAAAGCTCCCCGGTGCCACGAAAGTCGCTCGCTCAGTTGCACCTGGCCCAAAACCAATAAACAAAGTCCGATATTCATCTATGACGGCGTTGATGGAGTTAAATTGCTCCACATACCGGGCATTGCCGCTGCTGCCGCGTGCATTTAACTCTGCGGACCTGCCGATAAGATAGGCGATCTGATCCGGAAAGAGCAGCGCTAAAAGGATAACAGCGAGCGAGCCCATCATGAAAAACGGAATTAGCCGCAGGGCCTGCCGATAAAATACCAGCGCAAAGATCGGCACGGATACTGCAAGGCACAGCAAACCGGTGCCAGACCCTGATACGAGGTAAGCTATGCCAAAAAGCGGTAGGTTCCGAAATCGTTCGAATATAAAATACTCGACACAGACTGCGATAGTCAGAACTTGTGAGAATATAGAAGGCTCGAGCAGGAAAAATCCATTGGACCGTCCTATCCGAGAATAATAATCGGTAACGGCGTTAAAATTGTATCCGCTGTCAGCTAATATAGGGCGTAGAAATGGGAAAAGCTCAGAAAACGAAAAAGCCTTTAATCCAACAAATTGCAAGAAATATTGAGATATTCCGAATATTGCAAGAATTTTACAGTAAAATATGAATATGTCTAGTCCAACCCGTCTCTCGAAATTGTCGCCCGGCCTTACGAGAAATAACATGCAATTTAAGAATAGTGCAATCGGTGATAGGAAACTAATGCCCACTCTGTTGTCGGGTACAATCATCGCTACTGTAGAGCTGGCTACAGCAACGGCGCCTAGAAGAATGAACCACATGATTTGCTTGATGCCGAACTTCGCGCGGCCAGTCGCAAGAAGCCATGATAAGCATGCCATGAAAAGCGGCAGCGCCGCATAAATTGCGCTGCCGCTGAGCTCATAACCAAATCTTTGCAATATTAAGCACGAAATGAAACCAAAGTGGAAAAAAAGGGCGCTCGCGTTGCGATCGCGACCGGATACTGAGGCAAAAGGTGGCAGTGAACGATCACCTTCAGGAGAAATCTCGAGATTTATAGGCGTCACTGATACCATGGTCTAGCACTCATCAAACGGATCGCAGGAGGTTCGGGTGACCGGTCGGCGGTAGCACGATCGGTGTCGCCTCGGGCGATGGGCCCACAACTGGCTAGCCGCATAGCCACACTGCTAACACTTGATTCAAGCAGCGCGGCCTCCTCATGATGCATTGTTCTCCACGACTAGGTCGCGGAGACGCTCGCCGGAACGCAAGCTTCTCAGAAAAACCGTTCTGGAATTCTCAGGATATCGCCGGGCATGACCTGTTCGGACGTGCTGACGGGGCGCTCCTTATGCTCGGGATCGCTCGAACGGATGACCATCACTTTGTCCTTCTTCGCACGATAGGTGTAACCGCCTGCCAGCGCTACGGCGTTGAGCATGTTCATGTCGCTGACATACGCATATTTACCGGGATCCTTCACCTCTCCAATGACATAAAATGGACGATAATTTAGCACTTCCATGGCGACCGAGGGATTCAACATATAACCGCCATTTTTGAGGGACGTGATCACCAAGGCTATGACCTCTGGCACGGTGCGACCTGCTGCGGGGATCGCCCCGACCAACTGGATCGACAAGTTGCCTGACCCATCGACCTCATATTCACCGGACAATGTGTCTTCGTTATACACTGTCAAGCGCACCTTATCACCTGACCCGAGCCGATAGGCTGTCGTGCCCTTTAGTTCCGAAGTGGCAAGACTTTGGGCGACGGCCTCTGGCAGTCTGGCGGCGTTGGGAGCGTTCCGGCTGGGAGCAGGCGATGTAGGCGGCAGAGCTCCGATCTCTGGTGGCATCGGGCCTGCCGCCGTTTGAGATGAAGCAGGCTGCGCCGCTGACAGCATGAGCACAACAACACTAAGACACATATACGTCAAGGGTTTCACCGACAAATCCCGCCTAGATATTAGCCTGCTGGCACTGTACTGCAAAATAGCTCATATGTCCCGTTTATCCTTATCATTTTTGCGCCGCCGCCGTCCACAGCCTCCGCGCGCTGTGTTGCCTCAAGGGTTGAGGGTATACGCTGTCGGCGACGTTCACGGCCGACTCGATTGCTTGCTGATGATGGAGCAGGTAATTTTGCGCGACCTACGAGAGCGTCCTCCGCTGGGAGAGGCCATCGTGATCTTCTTGGGTGACTATATCGATCGCGGGCCGGACTCCCGTGGGGTGGTTAATGTGCTCATTCGCCGGAACTTCGCGGGCTTGGCTGCACGCTTTCTGCTGGGGAACCACGAGGACGCCATGCTGAAATTTCTCAACGATGCCAGTACCGGCGACCCGTGGTTTGCCTATGGGGGCCTGGCGACTCTGGCGAGCTATGGCGTGAGGCCGCTGGGAGGCATACGGAGCGATCGCCTAACCCGGCTGCGGGATGGACTGCTAGCGGTGCTCCCGCCACCTCATATTTCGTTCATCCACAGCCTTGAGCTCTCTATCGAAATCGGAGGCTTTCTGTTCGTCCACGCGGGCGTTCGGCCAGGACGAGAGCTCGTCGCTCAGCGACGAGAGGATCTTCTGACCATTCGCGAACCTTTTCTCGCCAGCTCCAATCTGACCTGGCGAGTAGTACATGGTCATACAATTTTTAACGATGCGGCTATCGGTCCCCACCGGATTTCGCTCGACACGGGCGCGTATGCTACCGGACGTCTCTCTTGCGCCGTCATCGAGGGTGAGAGCGTGGATCTCTTGCAGGCTATTGCGCCGACGAGCTTATGATGTAAGCCGCGCCACAATCGGCGGGATCAATGAAATCCACTGGTGACTTTATGAGGCGATCCGCCTTCCATCTTCTTAAGCGCTCGATTCCATTCCAGCATTGGCGGAAAACCCGATTCGAGATGGTCTCTATAAATTCTTCTCCTTGGCCATGGCCGATCGTGGATGTGCCGTGCCTTTCAAAGAGCGGTGCGGGCAATAGGCAATATTGCGCGATCCCATGTTCCCAGTAGCGGCTGATTACCCAGTCCACCGGAGCGTCAACACGCAGGCCGCATGCCACGAGTGCAGCCGCGCCTTGACGTGTGACGAGATAGCCTTGGGTACCATAGGCATGCCCTTTAAGGCGCAGCAAATGCGAGTGGTCAGAGAGGAATTTGTACCGGGCAACCTCAAAACGGAAGGGGTGGGTGGTGAAGAGCCGGAGTACGCCAATGCCGATGGCTTCCATATCGTTTGCGGCCAGGATGGCCACGACGTTCCAGTCAATGGTCACATCATCTTCGAAGACGATCAACTGATCGTAACTCGACTGCAGCAGCCACTGCCAAAGTTGAAAGTGGCTGGAATAACAGCCGAGTTCGCCAGGACGTAGTGGCCGACCGAAGCGGCGTATCGCTCTACGTTCATCATAGTTGAGCGGCGCTTCACAAGATCGCGCCGCATCAAAGAATTCCCAGAGGACCTGAGATGGCTCGGCCGCACGCGTAAATTCGCTTCGCCGCGCAGTGGCCTCCGGCATGCTGATTATTCGAACCGCGGTTTTCATTCGCGCTGAAGCCTGCCGGCCGCGGAGTGGGGCTCGGCGTCAGAATTTCTGCGCCCCATACCCCTGTTTGAAGTCCAAGCTTGAGCGTTGCCAAGCCCTAATAGCGCGGCGAACATACAGCCGACAGCGGGGATCTGGACGCTGAAATCTAGCGTTGCATGTATTGCAACAAGCGTCGTTGCAGCGAACGCAAGCGATGGAATTATGTTGTCCCGGTTCCGAGTGTAGGCGCCAATCAACACCAGTGCTGCCAACCAGATCAGCACAAGCAGCAGCAACGCCGTAGCCGGCATTCCAATCTCCGTGGCAAGTTCGATATAGGTATTATGGGCGAAGATGTAGGCCTTGTCATCCGGTACCGAGTTGTCTCGAAACATTGGGAAAATCGCCGCGAAGGTGCCGTAGCCACTACCCTGCAACGGCGCTGTATCGATCGCCCGCAGCGCAACCGTGAAGATAGGGAGGCGGTCCACCGTGTCGGTTCCTGCTAAGCGGCTGAGTAGACCTTCGCCACTGGAGCTAAGCAGAGCCAATGCCACTATGAATGAGCAACTCAGAGTGATGAGCCTACTCCGGATCGTCCGAAGCGTCCGACCGACAAGGATCAGCGCGAGCAAGCCTGCCATCGTCGAGACAAAACCCATGCGCGAGTGGCTCTGCATCAATGCCATCGTGATGAGGATAGAACTCGTCGCGTGGATCATGGGCTGGCCCCGCATAGCCTCGATAGCACGGCTAACCAGGCGCAGCGTCGGATCGGAGCGTCGCCAAGCCCGCTGGAAACTGCTCAGGAATAGGGCAGTCGCCGTCAGCAACCCCATCCCGGCGTAGGTGGCATAGGAATTCCGGTTGACGAAGGTCCCGGTAACGTCCCCCTCATAGGCGATGCGCGCGGACCATAGCAGGTAGTGATTGCCTGCAAGGTAGTTAACCAAGCCATAAAAGGCACAAATCGCCGATACATAGGAAAACCAGCGCAGCAATGCATATGCCCTTTCCGGGTCCCGACAGAACTGTAAGGCCAGCCAGAAACAGCCCGAAAAACTCAAGAGTCGAATTAGCGCAGCCAGTGTTGCCTCAGGAGCAACGCTGATCGATGGCTTCAGTGGTGTACCCAGTATCTTGGAAGCGATATCCCAAAGCGGATTGGCGGCTAACGGGAGGAGCTGAATGAGCATCCAAGCGACTACTAGAGAAAATAATATTGCGGGTGGCCACAACAGCTTGCGCCAGACCGGTTCGCTGGCGGAACGATAGCTGATAATTGCGTGGCCGAGCACCAGAGCCGCGATAAGTAGCCCGGTGATGCTCCATGCAAGAGGGTTTTGTCCCCCGCGAGCGAGCGGAAGCAACAGAAGAAGCGTTGGGAAAATGGACCAGAGGCGGATATTCATCATTCTGCTTTAGTGATATCAATCCAGCGGGCGTCGCGATATCCAATCTCATAGGCTGACAACAGATCAGCGTCGTGCCAAAGGACCGCACGTGTGTAGAATTCCGACCCGCTTTTGTAGGCAGCATAGCCGAGTTCTCTAGGGAGCGCCTGAGCCGTCAAGCGGACTTGGTCGTCGAGCATGCGTAGCATCACGCGATCTTTGATTGGGAACATTTGAAACGCGAGCAACAAGCGCGCTTTCATCAGCCGCGGCACGTAGCGCCCAGTCAGCACCGACATTTCCCATGCGCTATACGCGCCGACTCGGTCGCCCCGCCTAGCCCGCAGATAGGCGAGCCTGTTCCAATTATACGGTGATGCTGGCGACGCTGCGAGCGCCTTGCGGACAATCTCCTCCGCATCAAGCCCGACAGCGGAGCGATCACCTTCTGGAAGTGCGAGCAGAGCCGCAGCGCTGTCAGAATAATGGCGCCCGGGCTCGAAGAACAAGGCAGCGCGATAGTTAGCCCGGGCTACCGCGGCCAATTCTATAGGCAACATGTGATCGCCATGGCGGATTCGCTCGACATCGCCGCGGAATGGGGTCGAGATGGCATTTGCGATCACCGACGGTATCGACACAAGCGCAAGGAGCACCGCAAGCGCCGCGGGAACGACTAAAGGATGAAGCTTAGGACTGAGTGCCATAATAGGCGCCATATTTCGAATAATGATATCCTTGATCGCCATACCCGTAATAAGCTTGTCGGCCTAGGTGCACCCGGCTCATCACCGATCCCACCAGCGGGGCGCCGACGCGGTCGATCTGCTTGAGGGTATTTTGGACAACCGGTATGGGCGTGCTTCCCCAGCGGATCACGAGCATCACCTTATCCACCAGTCCCGTCAGTATCTGGCTGTCCGTCATCGGGGTAAATGGCGGTGTATCCATGACCACCATCTCATATTCAGAACGCAGTCTGTGAAGGAGAGATTTCATAGCATCGGACCGCAGCAGATCCGGCGGATTGACCACCCCACTGCCTGCAGTCAGGATCGACAAACCAGTGGCTTTATCGAACACTAACGCGTCCTCCAGCCGAACCTGCCCACCCAAGACCTGGATTAACCCTGGGCCGTTCTCGATGCCGGCCGCGGAATGAACACGAGGATGGCGCATGTCCGCGTCGACCAAGATTGTCCGGGCTCCTGCCTGCGCTGAGACACGAGCGAGACCAAGGCTGACAAATGTCTTGCCCTCGGCGGGAACGGAAGATGTAGTCATGACGACTTTCGGCGGATTATCAACATCCGACAGCGCGATTGCGCTGCGCAATGTGCGCAGCGCTTCCGCGGCCATCGACTGCGGTCGCTCGATAATCGTATCCTCCGGACGGTCATATTCACCGCTTATAATGGGGAGAAACGCCATTGTCGCACCGCCACCCAATTTCTCCACAAGCTCCGCCCCGCGAACCGTATTGTCGAGCTTTTCGAGGATGAGGGCTACAAACGTGCCGAGCAGCAGTCCTGTAAGGATAGACCCAATCAGGGCAAATTTGATGCGAGGGGAACTGGCAAACAGCGGAATGGTAGCCGGCGAGATGATGCGGGATTCCGCGCTCTGAACCTCAATCTGCTGGCCCGTTTCCTTTAGCTGATTGAGAAAAACCTCGTAGATTGACTTGTTGGCATCGGCCTCGCGCTGTAACTCGCGAAGCCGAACCTGAGCTTGACCACCTTGATTGACACGTCCTTCGATGCCCGAAAGGCTTGAGGCGAGGGCGCCTTCCCGCGCGCGTGCTACAGCCACCTCATTCTGGGTGGAAACCGCGACCTTTCGGACTTCGTCTCGGATCTTCGAGCGCAGATCGCGGAGTTCGGCGTTTGCACTGATGAGCTTCGGATGATTTTGTCCGTAGGTTCCCTGAAGCTCGGCGAGCTTGCGCAGCACCTCACTTTCCTGTTCACGCAAGCGCATAATCAGCGGTGACTGAAGAATGATACCTGACGCTTCGATCTCACCTTCGTTCTGACTAAGGGCCCTTATCTGCGATAGCTGCGCCTCCTTTCCAGCGCGTTCCGATCGCGCGAGGATTAGCTGTGAGTTGAGTTCGGACAGCTGCTGTGTGTCCACCGTCTTGCCCTCGGTCGTGTCCGAGAGGCCGTGCTGAACCTGGTAGCCGACCGCGAGGGCGTCTGAACGTACCGCTTCGGTCCGAAGCTCATTGACCCGGCTCTGCAGATATGCAGAAGCACGCCGAGACGCCTCATACTTGGCGTCAATCCCGTCTCGGATGTAAAGGTCGGCGAGTACATTCGCCATTTTTACAGCTTTTAAAGGATCCTTCGAAGTAGCGGATATTTCGATGACATAGGAGCGAGGCATCGCGGTGACGCCAAAAGCCGACCGAACCCTCTCAATAATCCGTGCGCGCTTTTCTGCTAACTGCTTGGGTGACAGGCGAGGTGCAACGGCCGCGTCGTCCGAACCAAACCAACTCGTCGGCCGCAAAATCGAGAAACCCGAGACCGTCCCGTGCGCGTCGGGATTAAATTCCAAGTCCTGATTGAGCTTGAGTTGATCTATCAACAAGCTGATCAGCTTGTTGGACTGCAGTATCGCAACCTGAGTCGCGATCATCGCGTCGTTTGTACCGCCCGAGCGGTCGCCATCGCGGTCCGACTGGATAACTTGCTTATCTGCCAAAATTGCAACTGAAGACTCGGCAGTATAGCGCGGCACCGCCTGCATTAGAATAAGTGAAGTAATGAGCGCAAAAGCGGCGGCGGTTCCAGCAATTATCGTCCACCGTCGCCGAATAAATCGCACTACATCTTCCAACCCCTGTTCGACCCGAACGGGAGTGTGCGGCAGGCTTGGAATATAACGTTCGCTCAACGCACTGGCCTAATTACAAGAAGGATAACGTATTTCAGAGCTGGATATTGATATTCGCGGAAAGCCGGTTGCGATTAAAGGCAGAACCGGGCGTGATTGCTAGCGACGACTTTTTGGTCCATTCGTAACCCAATCCAGCCGATAGATTGCGGCTGAACGCGTATTTCAGTCCGCCCGAGGCAGTATAATATTTTTCTTGGCGCCGCGGCACCGCAACGATACCGCTGCGCAGATAATTATTGATGATGTAGCGCCCCCCTACGTTGATCTTCAGGGTCCGCATTAGCTCATGCTCCGCCCGGAAGGTGAACGTATTCGCGAAATAGCCAGCGTAACCCGCCACCACAGTTTCCTGCCCCTGACGGTCCGCACTTACACGCACCGACGTTAACTCCGTGGGATACCATGTCAGCGCCGCATTATAAGCCGCGCGCTTGAATGTCTTGAAGCGGGGATCGCTGTAATTGCGCCAAAGATAACCGGCAGTCACTTCGCCCACAAGAAGCTGGGTAAATTCGAGCTTGATACCAGCACTGGCCCGGTAGCTTTTGGAGTCGCGGGAGAATCCTGAGTCGTCGAGCGGATCGCTATAATTAACGTCGGCATAGGCAAACCGTGTCAGAATACTGTAACCGGGCGAAAATTCATAGCTTACACGACTCGCGATAGTGTATTCTGCGCGATCCCGGTCGTTATTGTTGGTTATCCCGCCGCCGATTTGAGCCGCATTATAATAATTGAAGTCGCTATATGTACCCGTCAGGGCCATGCCGAGGCGAGCCACGTCACGAGATACCTCTGCGCCAAACTCGCCATTCTTATATAGTGTCGGCCGCAAATTTGTCGTCAAGGCATTCGGATCGCCACGATCTTCATGATCCTGCCTATATCGGCCATAAGCTGACACGAACGTCCCAGCCGACAATTCATATTTGTTGTCTAATCCGATCGTCCAGTCGGTTCGAGACTCGCTATGGTTATCCTTGAACTCCAGTCTATCGACCGCCGCCGTCACGTTGATCGTATAGGGGTCGGCCTTTCCCGTTAGGCGGAAGCTAGGCGAAATCCGGAACACGACGTCATCAGTCTTGGCCTCTAAGGCATAGATGTTGTCGTTGTATGTAACCGCCGTTTCCAACCGGGGCAGCAGCGTAAACACTCCAAAGCGCGCGCCGACTGGCTCAAAAGAGATGCGGTCGACGTCATCGAGATGGGGCGGCCGATCAATGGGCGGCGCAATTGGCGCCTTTTCGGACACCACTTGAGCCCAGGCAGATGTTCCAGACAGCAACATCAGCCCGAGCACTGCCAGATTAATTCTATGCCCCGCCATCACACGCCCCCAAACCAAAACTAAAAAATCCATGCGGCAGCGAATATCGCGGCTATGCAGGGCTCCCAGTTGCGTCTGCAGCTGGCTCGGTCGTGGTGACCAGATTGACCCCGGCGCCACCTCCATCCGGCGTCACGCCGGGAGTCGTGGAGCCGGTTGGGCCGGCGGCGGCCAGTTGAGCTGCAACATCGACTGTGGAGGCCTGCGCGAGGAGGGTTGCTACATCCGGAACGCCCGCGATGCCGGCACTCCCCACCGCTGCCGAAAGCGTTGCGATAGACTGACCAGATGCCTGAGCCGCCACCGCAATAAGAACCGCCGCGGCTGCAGCGCGAGCGGAGGGCGACAGCGATCTCAGCGCGGCCGCAACCAGATTGGCCACATTCGCGCCAGGGACAGCAGAGGCTGCGGAGACTATCAGGGCTGCGGATTGAGGTGACGCTGCTATCGCCGCCGCTACAAGCGCCGAGGCATTGGCCGGAGTTAACAGCACCGCCGCCCTTACGGCGGCAGTTACCTGCGCGGGCGTGGAAGCCGCAACGACCGCAGCAGCTAGAGTGGTTGCGGCATCCGGGGCTGACACATCGGCAGCTGGTGCCGGTGATCCTTGGCCTATGGCTGGGTTAGCCGACAGCACAATAGCCACGGCCAAAACTGATCCAGAGACTAATAGCTTCAAGCTTTTCCGTGCTGCAATATGCATGACTTGCCTCCACTTTTCATCTGTCGTCTGAGGTCAACAACGCAAAATAGCGGAATTAACGCCCGCCCTTGGTCGTTTCGCCTTAATACATATCCGGTTGCGACGCTAATTATTTTTGCGCTGCAGCAGGCTCAGTAAGATCCCCGCGCTCTCAACACCACAAGGGCGGTCATCAGGATTATCGCGAGGTTGGTAATCACCGATTTATGCCGGACATACAGCACGTCACAAGCAACTCGGCGACGATAGGATACGTCATTGCGGCCGCTAATTTGCCAAAGCCCTGTGATTCCGGGGCGTACCTGCATATACTGTGCGAAGTAGCGCCCATATCTCGGCACCTCAGCTACCACGATCGGCCGCGGTCCAACGATGCTCATCTCTCCCCGCAGAACATTGACGAACTGAGGCAGCTCGTCGAGGCTCCACTTGCGCAGAAAGTTGCCAAAGGGGATGGTCCGAGGGTCATTGCGCAGCTTGTGATCGCGATCCCACGCAATACGCGCTAATGGATCCTTTGCGAGCAATTCGTCCAGCCGCGCCTGCGCGTCTACCACCATGGTGCGAAACTTGAAGCAGCGGAAGGGCACGCCGCCATGCCCCACGCGCTGCTGCGCAAAAAAGATGGAGCCGCCATCGCTGCTCTTGACGATCAGGGCGACCACTACAAAAAGAGGAGCCAGCCAAAGGAGCGCGAGCGCACTGACTATGATGTCGACTGCTCGGATGAGCTTAGCCTCAACGGTCGAGGCCCTGAGGCTCCCTCGATCCAGTGGCTTGACCGTTACGGGACACGGCGCGAGCCGACCGGCCTCCGCTTCCGGAGAAAAATTTCGATACACAACACGCCCCCCGACTCAGCCAATTGCTGCATTGCCGCATGCTGCATGCCATCAATTGGCCTGGGGGGCAAATATTGAAATCGCGTGTGCGCGCTCAATCCACCGAATCTGCCCCGAATCGGAGCAAATGCATATAATTGTCTCCACCTGAACGATCACCAGTTCAGATCGGCGGGTGCGGCGATTGCTTCGGAATCCGCTATGATAGCGCCTGCGCGGTAGAAACATCCCAGCGCCTCTCACGCGTGCTTATATACCCCCACATGAACCCAATGCCCCACCCGAAATGGGCTATCGCAGCCGCCGGGGCTGCCAAAAGACCGCAAAGGGATTTCTTTTTGATGGCGATATCGATGGCCACGCTGGCTAGGAGAGTCGCATAGAGTATCGGCCAAAAAAGGAAGCGGCGGTCGAGCACAGATAACAGCAAAGAGAGGATAATTAGCACTACGTGCGCAGGAATCGCTATTTGTCTGGCCCGGATAGAGGTTGGGTGACGCCGGACGGTCCGTGACCGGCCCTTCCCATAGTTAAAATATTGTCGTGCCAAGGCCTTGGCAGTCGAGCGTGGCCCGTATTGCAGGCGTATTCTAGCATCAAGAAAGATGCGCGAACCGAGTGCGCGCTGACGACAATCGAGTTCGGCATCTTCGTTGTGGCTGAAACTGGGTTCGTAGCCCCCGGCACGCCGAAAGCTGTCCATCCTGAACAACGCGTGGTGACCATGGTCGACAAAAGCGCTCCGCCGCCCCCCCCTATGAGCAGATCCCCCCGATCCCACTTTGCTGTCCGAGATCCATCCGACTGCGCGCTGAAAGCACGTCGTTCCCACCGAATCCATTGGAACGACGACAGCGTCCGCTCGATGCATTATTGCCGATTCCACGAGTTTTCGGATGAATCCAGGAGGATACACAGCATGCGCGTCGCACCGGATGAGCAGATCGCACGCATTACCATAGCGTTCGACTGCCAGGTTCACCGCGGCCGATTGGAGTCGCTCGGGGTTCCGGAGTAGTCGAACGTCCGACCGGACGGCGGCGGCTTCCTCAACCAACTCACAGGTGAGATCATGACTCCCGCCATCGGCAACGACATATAAAATATCGCTGTTCATGGGTGGGTCGAGTGCCAAATCGGCCAGCACCTGTGTGATATGCGCTGCCTCATTCAGCGTGGGAATGACAACCAGGATGTTGTGGCGGCCTGCTTCAGCCATCCCCGTGAAGGCATGAACGTCAAGCACGTGGCTACGTCGTGCTTCAGCCGATTCGCTCAAGTTAGTGCCCATTATTCACTACCCCCCGGGCGATCCTATAAGGCTCAGTACGCACGACCGCAGCAACAAAATGTGCTGGTGTGGCGCAGTGTATCGACGTGGCGCGCTGCGGTTGCAGCGCCACGGACACGGTGATACTCGACCCAACGGAATCCAGCGCGTTCAGTTTACATGTGATCGCCCGATGAAGGTGTGGTTGTCAGGATCGTCAGGGCGGGGAGGACACCTGTATGAGATAGTGCGGCATGCAAATTGTTGCTCCTCAGGGACGCCGGGAAAATCTCTGCATCTTCGGGTGCTCAAGCGCGTGTCTGCGGCAATTGATCTGAAGCGGCAAGTGGTTTCACAAGTCGTGGGAGAATATGAATGATCACGCTAGTAGTTGCTTCGCGCAATCGCAGTTACACCTTGGAAAAGGTGTTGCCTTCCTATTTCCTTCAAGAAGGAGTGACGGAGCTGATTCTCGTCGATGATGATGGCGAGGACAATACAGAGGCTGTTTTGAGGGCTGAGGCGGCTCAACATTCTAACGTTAAGTTCCGATACATGCGTAACGATACTAGAATGGGAGCGTCTTATTCGCGAGGCGAGGGTGCGCGGCACGCTGACAATCCATACATATTGTTTTGCGACGACGACGAGTATCTCGAACCGGGCTACGCCGCCGCTTGTCTAGCGTTGATGGTTGATGAAAAAATTGGTGTTGTGTCCGGCCGCCGCGTCTACATGCGCGCTGGTGAGACCCCCGAAGCGGCCGTCATCCGGTTTGGCAGCGGGCCGCGCCGCCGTCGCCTCTTCGACATGCTACTGCTAGAGATCGTTAACGGCGCGCATTTCAATGGCATCCAGTCGGTGCCGTTTACGATAGCTAATTTTCTCACGCGTAAAGAGCTTGTGCTCCGCTTCCCCCTCGATAGCTATTATGCGCGCGGCAATGGTTACCGCGAGGAAAGCGATTTCCAAATGAACCTCTACGTTCACGGCTACACGATTCTGATTAATGATGCAGTGCACAGCATTCATCTGCCGATAGAGGAGGTGCGCACCGGTGGCCAGCGGACCAGCCGTCTTAGGCGGCTGGGCTGGTCCATCTATTACAATAATTACTTCATCAATAAATATCACGCCCGGTACCGAAAGCGCGCGGGTGTCTGCTATCCGGGCTGGGTCGCCAAGGCGGCGGGTGCCACCTTCCTGACATGGAAGACCTTCCTACGCCCGCCACTTTATAAGATCGCAACTTCTATCCTATATCGGTAACGGATTCCATCCTCATCGGCTTATCATCGCCTTTAAGCTGGCAATGCCGAGCTTGGCTGCCCAGCGGTTCGGGAAGAAGAACATTGATCGCGCGGCATGACCGATAGCATCAGAAGGCGCTTGGAAATCGTCCAGCATGATCTGCGCCATGCGGGCGGCATGGGCCGATTGAACTCGGCGCTTCCTCAGGCCGCGCGGAACATTGCCCAAAATCTTAGTAAAAATCACGGCATGCCCATCCAGCACTGCGCTGCGGTTTTTGGTGATTCGGTCGAGCCCGACTTGCTCGAAGCGAACCAAGGGCTCGCGCACTACTGATACCGGTCCCTCTGCTCGCAGGCGCAGCCATACATCCCAATCTTGGCAGCTCGGCAAGGTCGAATCGAAGCCTCCCACTGCCTCAAGTGCGGTGCGTCGGACCAATGCGGTCGACGTCGTGCCGAGAACATTGTTGCGCTGGAGTTCGAACAGCGTGACGGAGGCGGGCGGAATGTACTTTTCTCCATTGTCTCCGTTTGCAACGCCAGTGTAGCAGCCGACCACTTCGGGTGCCGCTGCCACAGCTGCCAGTTGCTTCTCAATTTTGGTCGGTAGCCATTCGTCGTCCGAATCGAGGAATGCAATCCAAGTAGCATTTGTGTTGCGCCATCCCAGGTTCCGGGCCGCGCTTGCTCCACCGCTCCGGGGTTGCCGCAGCAGCTTGATACGGGGGTCTGCCTCGGCCATCGCCAGCACGACTTCCGGTGTATTGTCGGTTGATGCATCATCGACGATGATGATTTCGGCAATCGGCGTCGTCTGGGCTTGGATGCTGTGAATAGCCCGTTCCAACAGCGCCGGACGGTTCTTCACGGGAATTACCGCTGCAACGGAATCTTCACTCGGCATATATTATCCCGGCCTACAGGGAGAGCTATTGGACCACCTAAGTGCCCGATTTGCCATCTGAGCACAAGGATTTGGAACAGTGTGGCGGTAAAAATTGCTGCGTTGCAAAAAAAAGTTGCCGCGGGCGCTGGCCTTTGCGAAGGCAGACTCCGTACATCCACTCTTTACGAAGCTTTCGACAGACGGGGTTGGGCTTAGATGCGTATCACGATGATTGGCACCGGCTATGTTGGATTGGTTTCTGGAGCCTGCTTCGCGGATTTCGGTCATGATGTCTGCTGCGTTGATCTGGACAGGTCAAAGATCGACAAGATCGAGAGTGGTATCATGCCGATCTATGAGCCAGGCCTAGCTGAACTGGTAGCCAGCAATGTTCGTGCGGGCCGCCTCTCCTTCACTACGGATCTGGTGGAGGGTGTCACGGATGCAGATGCGGTGTTCATTGCCGTCGGCACGCCATCACGCCGCGGCGATGGCCACGCAGACCTGAGCTATGTATACGCCGCCGTCCAGGATGTCGCTCAGGCGGTGACGAAGCCGTGCGTGATTGTCACCAAATCGACTGTTCCAGTCGGCACCGGCGATGAAATCGAACGGATTATCGCCGAATTTGCTCCAGCCCAGCAGATCTGGGTCGCGTCTAACCCGGAGTTTTTACGAGAGGGTGCCGCGATCGAGGACTTTAAACGCCCAGACCGCGTGGTAGTGGGTTGTGAAAGCCCAGAGGCAATAAAGCTGATGCAGGACATCTATCGTCCGCTGTCGCTTAACAAGGCTCCGTTGATCATCACCACGCGCCGCTCCGCCGAGATGATCAAGTACGCAGCCAACGCCTTCCTCGCTACCAAGGTCACGTTCATCAATGAGGTCGCCGATCTTTGCGAGAGGGCGGGTGCCGACGTGCAGGAGGTAGCGCGTGGCATCGGTCTCGACGGCCGTATAGGGCCCAAGTTCCTCCACGCAGGCCCCGGTTATGGTGGGAGTTGCTTTCCCAAGGACACGCTGGCACTTCTAAAGATTGCGGACGACAATGATGTTCCGTTGCGAATCGTCGAAGCTGTCGTAAAGGTCAACGACAATCGCAAGCGCGCGATGGGTCGCAAGGTGATCACCGCAATGGGTGGTCAGGTGCGGGGCAAGACTGTCGGTTTGCTCGGTCTGGCCTTCAAGCCCAACACCGACGACATGCGGGATGCTCCCTCGATCGCCATCGTTCAGGCGCTGCAGGATGCAGGCGCAAAGGTGCGCGCATACGATCCCGAGAGCGTCGAGCAGGCGAAGGCGATAATGAAGGACGTGGAGTTCGTTGTAAGTCCCTATGCCACTGCCGATGGCGCCGATGCGCTAGTGCTTGTCACTGAGTGGGACGCCTTCCGCGCGCTCGATCTCAGGCGTATCGCCAACATCATGAAGGCGCCTGTCCTTGTCGATCTTCGCAATATCTACCCGCCTGCTGACGTGGCCGCGGCCGGCCTCACTTATACGGGCATAGGACGCGGCTGACTGTCTACCGCGTGCATACGCGCAGACTCGCGTTGCAGCCGAATTTGTGCAAATGCGAACAACTGGAACTGCAGTGGGTGATTTGTGAATGTCGCTGAAGCGTGATGCTAGCTGGACCGCGCTCGACACGTTCGTCGCAGCAGGCTTGGCCTTCGTGTTCCGACTTGTGGTCGCGCGGGTGCTTTCTCCGCATGACTTCGGTCTGGCGGCGATCGTGCTCGCGATACTCACGGTGTTACAGGTCATCAACGATTTCGGCCTCACGTCCGCGCTGATCCAGAAGCACGAAAGCAAGGTTACCCCTGCTTTCGTTAACACCACTTTCACGGCATCTGTAATCGTATCGGCGTTTCTTGCAGTAATCTCCGTAGCTATCGTCGCACCGCTGTCGGCCTATTTCTATAAGGAGCCGCTTGTTTACTCTCTAATTGTGGTGCTGTCTATCAGTATATTGCCGTCACCGTTCAGTACGGTCGCCTCAGCACTGCTGTTCCGCGCCCGCCGTTATCGTGAGGTCGCGGTAAACCGGATAGTCACGACGCTAGCATCCCTGGTCATAGCCGGCATAATACTTTATCTTTGGCCCAGTCCTTGGGTGGTGATCTGGCAGGCAATCCTGTCGACCATTTTCTCGGCCATCGGCCTTATGGCGATAGCACGTTGGCGTTTTCGCCTGACCCTGCGCCGTGAGCATCTGAGGGAGCTGTTTGGCTTCAGTGGTTTCGTACTTGCTAACGATCTACTGGTGTCGTTCAGCGCCAATGCGGGCGTGTTTGTCCTTGGCCGGCTCGTTTCGGTGAGCGATGTCGGCCTTTTCGGCCTAGCTAGTTACATGACGGATACCGTGCGTCGATCGCTGATGCAGATCCTCAATCGGGTCACGTTCGTTCACTACGCGTCCATCCAAACTGACAAGGCGGCGTTAAAAGAGGCTTTCGTTTCCACCCTGACATGGAACTGCCGCGTGCTGTTCCCTGTGATGACGGCCTTCCTCCTGTTCGGGCCCAGCCTACTGCCCCATTTCTTGGGGCCGAGCTGGGCCCCGATGGGACCGGTGATCCGCTGGCTGTCCCTCTCGGTGATGATCCACGCGGCCGGTGGCACCACATCAACACTATACAAAGGAATCGGCCGCCCTGGACTCGACATGAATCTGTTCATGGCGACGACTGTTGGGATACTTTTCCCCGGCATGATATTCGGTGCGGTATATGGCGGGCTTGAGGGCGTCGCGATCGCTATTGCCCTCACGAAGCTGATCTCGAACATTATTCGGCAGGTTTTTCTTGATCGGCTAGTTGGCAACACGGCGATAAAAGTGATTAGGTCGGTTTCGGTTCTTCTGTTCCTGCAGTTGCCGATACTTCTGTCCTGGATCGCTGCCCGCCTGTTATCGCCCGATGATAATCCGTGGATAGTTGTTGCCTGGGCCGGCGTGGGCCTTTCGATCTACGCCTTACTCGAACTCCCCCGTGCCTTGCCGGGGCTCAGCGCCCGCATAGGGCTGCCCCGCTTCATGCCGGGCAAGGAAATGTGATGGCAGTGTTGAAGCTACGTGATCTTCTCCTGACAGAGGCGGACGACGCCATAGCTATTCAGCGCCTAGGTGGCGCGATGCCAAACGGCCATAATGGATCCTACGGCGATCCAGAGACGCCCTTACGGTGTACTTCGCACGCTCTCATGGCATTTTCCAGCGCCTATCGCGCTGTTGGGATCGAGCGCTACAAGACCGCCGGCTTGGCTTCGCTGGAGTTCATCATGTCGTCGTTAGAGCGGTCACCAGGCTGCTTGGTGATGCGATTTCCAAGGGGGGGCAAGGACGAAGCTAATGGCGTTTTAGGGCAGGCCTTCGCCATCGAAGCCTTACACGCGGCCTGGCGTATTTTTGGGAGAACCGACGCGCGCGATGCTGCGATCACGTTGATTGAAAGGCACAAATTCGACAGCATTTATCATTGCTGGAAACGAGTGACTCCAGAGGGTGGTACGATCTCGCCAGATTTCACCTTTAACCACCAGCTTTATTTTGCTGCGACTGTAGCGAAGTTTCGAACAGAAAGCCCGGTGGCTTGCAGTGGGCTCAATGCATTCCTCTCGGGCTGGCCTATCACTCTAGGCACGCGCTCTGACGGGCGCGTGATACATGAACTCGGTATGACACGAGGACGAGGCGGAGCAATACGCGCTCGTTTGGGTCTGCAGCGCGAGCCGGACCCAGCGGTGATGTCGAAGGAAGCCGATTATCACCTTTATAATTGCTATGGTTTTGCCGTACTAGCTCAATCAGGCGTGGATGTGCCCACACACGCTGGCGTACACTGGGCCGGCATCAAAGCATTCGCGCATTCCGATAAACTGCAGCGCACATTATTGCCGACGGCTTGGGCAGTGCCTTTGCGGTCGGGCACCGAGACTCGTGTTGGCGATTATTGGCTCTTCCACAGCACATTCAACGGTGTCGAACCAGACTTCGATCTAGTCGTTAGATATATCGAGCACGTGAATGGCCCTGATCGACGGGCATCCATCCTTTCACCTGATCCGGTGACGCAGAAGGCGCGCGTTTATCGCTATTGGCGTCTGATTAACGGCCGTGGGGACGGGGAGCCAAAGCTATGAGCTTCAAAAACAGGACGAGGCGGCTCGCTATCTGGACGAAATGGCGCCTGTTAACGTTATTGGCAACGAGGCCTTGTATCGCCGCAATATATTATGCGCTGGTCGATGATAGCCTTTCGCGTGAGGGTGCGGGTGTGATTGCGGGGCGAGTGCGCTATCGCCGAGATCATATTGAGGCCAACCGAAGCTATTATCTGCTTCGCCGTAACATCCATCGGCTGGAAAAAGGTCTTATCATGCGCCCACGGCGCAAGGTGTTCGGTATCGATTATCTCGAAGAGACCGTAGCGATGTACGCTCGATCAATCACAAGTGTAGGAAGCTGTTGGACTTCGGAACATTATTGGGCACATGACGTGCTGAGAGAGTTTTTTGATGTTGTTGACGTCCACGATCCTGCGATCGCATCGGCGTGGAAGCGGTTTCAAGCGTTACCTGCACATCCAGCCGGAGCCACTGATGTGCGCCGGGTTCCCTATGCTCGCAATCTCAACAGCAGCTCGCCCGTCGATTTCGATAGCTTCTTACAGCTGTCAATCCGCCGCCGATCAGTGCGCTGGTACCTTGACACGCCGGTTCCTCGAGAGATAGTCGACAAGGCACTGGAGGCGGCGACACAGGCTCCGAGCGCCTGCAATCGTCAACCTTTCGTCTATAGGATATTCGACGATCCCGAAGTCGCACGTAAGCTCGCGGCGATTCCAATGGGGACCAAGGGCTTCGCGGAAAAGCTGCCGGCTGTGGTCGTACTGGTTGGCAGATTGCGCGCCTATCCAGAACCCCGCGATCGGCACGCAATCTATATAGACGCCTCGCTTTCGGCTATGGCATTTATTTACGCGCTTGAGACGTTGGGCGTATCGACCTGTCCAATCAACTGGCCAGACGTGCAGCCTCAAGAGCGATTGATGTCGGAATCTTTGGGCCTCGAGCCCGACGAGCGCGTGATTATGTTGATCGCCTATGGTTATCCCGACCCGCTAGGAATGGTGCCCTATTCAGCGAAGCGCGATCACGATCAACTGCGTGAATATAATTGAAAGGCGAGTTGGTGCGAAGGATGAACTTCGAGATCGTCGGCGTGTGGCCTGCGAACAAGGGCGCGGTGCTGATGCTGGAGGCGATCCGCGCGCGCCTGCTTCAGAGCTTTCCCGACGCCCGCTTTGCGGCGCCCATATCCTGGCCGCCCGAGGAGCGATTAAGGCACGGACTCTGGGCGACGCCGGCACGCACGACAGCTAAACCAGGGCTGACCACGCTCCTTGGCAAGGCCCCGAAACGGCTGCGCTACGCACTCGGATATTTGCCCGGCGAGGAAGTCGACGTGCTGCTCGATGCATCAGGTTTTGGCTATGGCGACTTTTGGGGCTTGGAAAAACTAGAGGATCGCCTGACAAAGCGGCTCAAGCTGTGGAAAAAGGACGGGCGTAAGGCGATTTTACTGCCGCAGGCGTTGGGGCCGTTTGCCAATCCGGGCATGGCCGCCGCCTTTCGCGCTGCGCTTGATAATCTCGATCTCGCATTCGTGCGCGACGGGGCGTCAGCCGAGTACGTCGCGGCGGTTGCGCCCAATCGCGCCAACGTTCATCGCGCGCCTGATTTCACCAACCTGCTTCATCCGGAACTGCCATCCCGGCTTAATTATTTGCGTGGTCGCGCACTCCTCATTCCCAATGAAAAAATGGTCACGGGCAAGGGTGATACCGTCCGGGCCAATTATCTCGCCTTCCTCATGAAAACGATAACCTTAATGCGTAGGAGCGGGCGCGATCCGTTCATCCTAGTCCATGAAGGGGCCAAGGATCGCAAGCTGGCAGATGAACTCAATGGGCTCCTTGCTACGCCCGCGCTGATCGTCGATGAACCCTCAGCGCTTGTTACGAAGGCGATTGTCTCGGTCGCCGAACTGCAGGTCTCGTCGCGCTTCCACGGCTTAGTGAGCGGGCTCGCGGCAGCAGTGCCATCGCTCGCCTGCGGCTGGAGCCACAAATATCGCGAACTGATGGCCGACTATGGTTGCCCCGACCTGATCGTCGACGTTGACGATCAATCCAGTTGGTGTCCCAAGGTTGAGCTGTTGCTAGCGAGCGCAGAAGATAATGCTTTTCGCGCGACGCTTAAAGATCGCGGGGAACTCGAACGCGCTGCGAGCGAGGCTATGTGGACTAAGGTGATCGAGGTCATAGGATGAACGAGCCTCAGCTCAGCGTCCTCATTCCCGTTTGGAACGGTGCGCGAGAGATTCATCTTTTGCTTGATGCGCTGGCAGCTCAGACGCTCGACTCTGAACATTTCGAAGTTGTCGTTGTCGACAATGGTTCGACCGACTGCACAGCAGAAATTGTCGGCCGCTATGCATTTGTACGGCTCCTTTCGGAACACCGGCCGGGTTCCTACAGCGCGCGCAACACTGGACTAAAGGTCCTGCGGGGTACTTACGTCACATTTACCGATGCGGATTGTGTTCCGGAGCCGACCTGGCTGCAAAATGCGCTGGCCGCGGTAAAAGCGCATCCTGAGGCGGGTGTAGTAGCTGGTCGGGTCGATTTGTTTCGGGTGTCGCCTGAGGACAGTGTGGTCTGCGAGGCATTCGACCGTCTTTTTAATCTTAATCAGAAGCGCTATGCCGCTGATGGTCACAGCGCTACAGCCAATTGGACTAGCCCACTCCAGCTAATCCGCGATCTAGGCGGCTTTGACGGAGACCTGAAGTCGGGTGGCGACTTCGATCTATCGGGGCGCATCTGCGCGGCAGGCTATCCGATCATCTATGCTGACAACGTCGTTGTAAAGCATCCAGTGCGCGGGCAAATCAGTGATTTGTTGTCTAAGCGCCGCCGCACTATCGGGGGCCAATGGAAACTGGCGCAGGGACAGAAATCTTTCGTTCGCTTTGCGGCGCGAATGGTGCGTGATGCGCTACGGGAGGCGGAGAGGGTAATACGGGAGGGGCCTGACGACCTAGCGATGCGAATTAAATTAGTCGGCACAGTGGCCCTGATCCTGATCGCTGGCCTGTCCGAATTAGTCCGATTACGACTGGGTGGCACCGCACGCCGCGCATAAAACGCTGACTCAAAACTCGATGGCGAAGTTGGGCTTACACACGTGGCAGAGGTGGACCACCACGTACAGTCCGCAGCATATCCGTGCGCTGCATCGAAGCTAACTTGTTGTACATGTCATGTCGAAGATCGTGAGTCGATGGGGTGCTGGAGGGATGAAGGTTAGCGGACCGTCGCCCGCAATGAGGGGTCTGACTAAGCGGCCTGCCAGCGATCGCATGCGGCATCGACCATCCGGAATGCGAAAGCTGCTTTTTGAAGCAACGGGCCCTTAGCTTAGATGGCAAATGGTTTAAGGTAAGTAAATTCGAAAAAGGAGATAAGGGGCATTGCACAGGCGTGTTCATAGTCGACAAGGCTGCGTCCGTGGATGAGGTAGAACCATCGGGATACCCATGCGCACGGTCAAGGCTTGCCAAGCGCCTGGTCAGTCGCGAGAATCGCCGCCGTGCGTTCTGATCTCGATCATTTGCCGTCGGTCCAGCAAGGCGAACTGGATCGGGTGAAGCAATTGCTGATGGGCGAGTTCGCCGAGGCGACGGCCCGCGCGAACCAGCCGTGGAAGAAGAACGGGCGCATCCTCAAGGTCATCCTGTTCGGTAGCTATGCGCGGGACGATTGGGTCGATGAACCCGAGAATGGCTACCAGTCCGACTACGACCTGCTGGTCATCGTCAACCATCCCGATCTTACCGACATTGCCAACTACTGGTACGTCGCCGAGGACAAGATCCTGCGCGATACCGCGATCGCGCGGCCAGTAAACATCATCGTCCACACCCTGCAGGAGGTGAACCAGGCGCTGAGCCGCGGTGAATATTTCTGGGTCGATATCGCCCGCGACGGTATCGTTCTCTACGAATTACCCGGGAATGCGCTCGCCACGGCCCAACCGCTCACGGCCGCGGATGCTTATGAAATGGCGAGCGGTTACTTCCGTGACCAACTCAGGTCGCTTGATCAATGGATCGAGCTTGCCGAATATTCGGTGTCGCGGACATCACAAGAAGCGGATTGGAGTCGAAAGGCTGCTTTCAACCTTCATCAAGCAACGGAAACGGCCTATGCCTGCTTCCTTCTCGTCCGCACTCTCTATTTCCCGCGCTCACACAATATAAAGTTCCTGCGCTCCCTTGCCGAGGATAGCGAGCTACGGCTGATTGAGGCATGGCCGCGCGCTACCCGCGTTGACCGCCGCCGCTTCGAATTACTCAAGCGGGCTTATGTCGAGGCGCGCTATTCGGCGAGCTACGAGATCGGCAATGACGACCTCGACGCCCTGTCGCATTCGGTTCGCACTCTTCGCGACGTCGTCGAGGTCGTTTCGCGCGAACGCATCGAAACGCTCCGGGCCGACGCCGGTCTCTAACCGCAGGGCGACGCCTGCCGGATAGCTTCCGGTTCCGGTATCTGACCGGAACAGACCGGGGCGAGCCCATCTGCGCTCATCGGCGCCGTTCCGTTTTTTGAGCCTGTCACCGAGTCTGAATCCGCCCGAGCCGATCCTGTTCGGCGGGCGGGAGCCTCACGTGACACCCACAAAATTGCTCATCGGCCAGATCCTCGTCGTCTTCGCGATCGTGATCGCGGGGGTCTGGACCGCGACGCAGTGGGCGGCGGCAATGCTCGCCTATCAGCCCGAACTGGGGCTGCCCTGGTTCCGGCTCGGCACCATGCCAATCTACCATCCCTGGGCGCTGTTCGGCTGGTGGTATCATTATGATGCCTATGCCCCCATCGTCTTCGACAAGGCGGGCATGTTGGCAGGCGCCAGCGGCTTTGTCGGCTGCGCGGCGGCGATCTTCGGCTCGCTGTGGCGCGCGCGCCAATCGAGCAACGTCACCACCTATGGTTCGGCGCGCTGGGCAACGCCCCGCGAGATCGAGCGCGCAGGGCTCCATCGCGACGCGGGCGTCATGCTCGGCACGCTCGCTGGCCGCTATCTCCGCCATGACGGCCCCGAGCACATCATGGCGTTCGCGCCGACGCGATCGGGCAAGGGCGTGGGCCTCGTTGTCCCCACCTTGCTGTCCTGGACCGGTTCGACGGTCGTCCATGATATCAAGGGTGAGAACTGGACGCTGACCGCCGGATGGCGCGCGCGGTTCTCGCATTGTCTTCTCTTGAACCCCACCGACGCCGCATCGGCGCATTACAATCCGCTGCTCGAGGTTCGTCGCGGCATCGACGAGGTGCGCGACGTCCAGAACATCGCCGATATCCTGGTCGATCCTGAAGGCGCGCTCGAACGCCGCAACCATTGGGAGAAGACCAGCCATTCGCTGCTGGTCGGCGCGATCCTCCACGTCCTTTACTCCGAAGAAGAGAAGACGCTCGCACGGGTCGCGACCTTCCTGTCCGATCCGCAGCGCAGCTTCGTCGCCACGCTCCGCCGGATGATGACCACCAATCATCTCGGCGACGACAAGAACCCCAGCGTCCATCCCGTCGTTGCCTCCGCCGCGCGCGAACTGCTCAACAAGAGCGAGAACGAACGATCGGGCGTGCTGTCGACTGCCATGTCCTTCCTCGGCCTCTATCGCGATCCGACCGTTGCCGAGGTCACCTCGCGCTGCGACTGGCGGATCGCCGACCTGATCGAGGCCGAGCGGCCGCTGTCCCTCTATCTCGTCATCCCGCCGTCGGACATCAGCCGCACCAAGCCGCTGATCCGCCTCGTGCTCAATCAGATCGGCCGCCGCCTGACCGAGCGGCTCGACCAGCCCGGTACCTCCGCGCGCCGGCACCAGCTGCTGATGATGCTCGACGAGTTTCCGGCATTGGGCCGCCTCGATTTCTTCGAGACCAGTCTCGCCTTCATGGCCGGCTACGGCATCCGCGCTTTCCTGATCGCCCAGAGCCTCAACCAGATCGAAAAGGCCTACGGCGAGCACAACGCCATCCTCGACAATTGCCATGTCCGCATCGCCTTCGCGACCAATGACGAACGCACCGCCAAGCGCATTTCCGACGCGCTCGGCACCGCGACCGAGCAGCGCGCGATGCGCAACTATGCCGGCCACCGGCTCGCGCCCTGGCTCGCGCACGTCATGGTCAGCCGTCAGGAGACGGCCCGCCAGCTGCTAACGCCGGGCGAGGTGATGCAGCTTTCGCCGGACGAAGAGCTTGTCCTCATCTCCGGACTCGCGCCGATCCGGGCGCGCAAGCTGCGCTATTTCCTCGATCGCAACTTTGCCACGCGCGTCGCGCCCGCGCCGGTGCTGGCATGGGGTCAATATGCCGACCGTCCGAAGGCGCGCGGCGACGACTGGTCCAACCAGATACGCGGCACCGATGACCGGCTGCATCAGGGAGAGGACGCCGCAGGTGGGGAGGACGAGGGCGGCATGCAGCAGCAGCGCCATCCCGGCTTTCCCGAACAGGCTTCGAGGTCAACCGACGCCGCCGAAAGGCGCGATCTGCAGATCGTGCCCGACGACGACGATGTCGCCGCCGACAAGCGCTCCATGGACCAGGCGCAAGGGCAGGGTGCCGTCGTCCGGGGCCATGCCATCAATGAGGGCGCGAAGCGCGACCTCATACCGGATTTCTGAGGTCGCGATGAAGATCCGCCAGAACCTCTACATCGACCGCGAACTCAGCGACGCGCTGGAAGCGCTTGCCGCCGGTCCGCGCGGCAACAAGAGCCACCTCGTCAACGACGCGCTGAAGGATTGGCTCGCGCGCCGTGGCGCCAAGGAAGTCGACGACCTCTTCAAGGTTCGCCTCGACCGTCTGACACGCGAACTCGCCGGAGCACGGCGCGACATCGACGTGCTGCTCGAAAGCCTGGCGCTGTTCGTTCGCTACCAGCTGATGGTGACGGCGCCGTTGCCCGAAGCCGATGCCGCCGCTCGCGCGATCGGCCGCGATCGGTTCGAGGCGTTCGTCTCGCAGGTCGGCCGCCATATCGCCGGTGGCAAGCGTACGCTCGCACCCGCCGAACCCGATGGAGCCGCATCATGATGTCCGCGCAGGCAACGAGCGTTTCGGCGGAACGCCGTCGAGCGATGCTGCGCACCGCGATGGGACCGGCGATAGCCGCCGCGCTCGCCGACCCGCGGGTGATTGAGATCATGGTCAATCCCGACGGCGCACTGCGCGTCGATATCCTCGGCGAAGGCCGTGTCGATACCGACGTGAAGCTCGATGCACCCCAGGTCGAGCGGATCATCCGGCTGGTGGCATCCCATGTCCGGTCCGAGGTGCACGGCGACAAGCCCATCGTATCAGCCGAACTGCCACCGCTCGGCTCCGGCGCGGGCGAGCGGTTCGAAGGAATCCTGCCCCCGGTTTCGACCGCTCCCTGCTTTTCGATCCGAAAGCCGGCGGCACGCCTCTACACGCTGATGGACTATGTGACCGACGGCATCATGTCGGCGGAGGCCGCGCGCCTCCTGTCGCTCGCCGTCGTCGATCGCCGCAACATCCTTGTCGCCGGCGGGACCAGTTCCGGCAAGACGACGCTCGCCAACGCGCTGCTCACCGAGATGGCCCATCTCGACGAACGTGTGATCCTGATCGAGGACACGCGCGAGCTGCAATCGCCGGCGCGCGACACGGTCGCGCTCAGGACCCGGCCAAGCTCGTCCGACAGGCACACCGCCGTCACGATGGGCGATCTGGTGCGCTCGACGCTGCGCCTTCGGCCCGATCGCATCATCGTCGGCGAAGTCCGAGGTGGCGAGGCACTCGACATGCTCAAGGCCTGGAACACCGGCCATCCCGGCGGGATCGCGACCGTCCACGCAAACAGCGCGGCGTCCGCGCTCTACCGGATCGAACAGCTCATCCAGGAAGCCGTGGTCACCGTGCCGCGCCGCCTGGTCGCCGACGCCATCGACATGATCGTCTTCATCGCCGGACGCGGCACCGCGCGGCGCATCGAGACGATCGCCCGCGTCGCCGGCCTCGACGCAGCTGGCGACTACGCCGTCGTCGACCTCACCCCAACCCTGACCCGTGACCGTGAAGGAGACTGACATGACCATTTTTCGCATTCCCAGCCGCGGCCGCTTCTTCGTCACCGGGCTGATGCTCGGTCTGTCGATCACCATGACCAGCCGCGCATCTGCCAGCGGCGCGGGCATGCCCTGGGAACAGCCGCTGCAGCAGGTGCTGGAGTCGGTCCAGGGACCAGTCGCCAAGATCGTCGCGGTGCTGATTATCATTTCCACCGGCTTAGCGCTCGCGTTCGGCGAAACCGCCGGCGGTTTCCGCAAGCTCATCCAGATCATCTTCGGCCTGTCGATCGCGTTCGCCGCCTCGAGCTTCTTCCTGTCCTTCTTCAGCTTTGGCGGTGGGGCGCTCGTCGCATGAGCCACATCGACAACGGTCATGTTGCTGGATTCGAGGCGCCCATCCACGCCAGCCTGGGGCAAGCCATCATGCTAGGCGGCACCCCCCGCGGCGTCGCGATCGTCAACGGCACGATCGCGGCCGCAGTCGGGCTCGGCTTGCAGCAATGGCTGGTCGGGATCGCGATCTGGGCGATCGGCCACAGCATCGCGGTCTTCGCTGCCCACCGCGACCCGGACTTTCTGCCCGTGCTGCTCCGCCATCTGCGCCAGAAAGGATATCTGGCATGCTGAACCTTGCCGAATATCGGTCGCGCGCCGACCGGCTTGCCGATCATTTGCCCTGGGCAGCTTTGGTCGCGCCCGGCGTCGTCCTCAACAAGGACGGCAGCTTCCAGCGCAGCTTCGCGTTTCGCGGTCCCGATCTCGAAAGCGCGACGGAGGCGGAACTCGTGTCGACCTGCGCACGTGCAAACAATGTCCTCAAGCGGCTCGGCTCGGGCTGGGCACTGTTCTTCGAGGCAGAAAGGCGCGAGGCGCTCGGCTATCCCGAGAGCGCCTTTCCCGACGCGGCGTCGTGGCTGGTCGAGCAGGAGCGTCGTGCCGGGTTTGAAGCCAAGGGCCAGCATTTCGAGAGCATCTATCATGGCACTCTGGTCTGGCTGCCGCCTGCTGACAGCAGCGATGCGGCGGGACGGACGCTGATCCAGCGGCCCGACGGCGCGAAAGGACGGGACTGGCACGCCAGCCTTGCCGGCTTCATCGCCGAGACCGATCGCGTACTCGATCTCCTGTTGGGATTCATGCCCAAGGTTCGGGCGCTGGGCGACGCCGAGACGCTGACCTATCTCCACGGCACCGTTTCCGACCGTCACCACCCGGTCGCCGTGCCGGATACGCCGATCTATCTCGACGCGCTGCTCGCCGACACGCCGCTGGTCGGCGGCCTCGAGCCCATGCTCGGCGATCGGCATCTGCGCACGCTGACGCTACTCGGATTCCCGAACCTCAGCCGGCCCGGTATCCTCGACGCGCTCAACCATCAGGATTTCGGATACCGCTGGGTCACGCGCTTCATCGCGCTCGACAAGACCGACGCGACCAAGGTGCTGACGAAGATCCGCCGGCAATGGTTCAACAAGCGCAAGTCGATCACTGCGCTGCTGCGCGAGGTGATGTACAACCAGCCGGTCCAGCTTCTCGACACCGACGCCGACAACAAGGTGGTGGATGCCGATCTTGCGCTACAGGCACTCGGCGGCGATCATGTCGCCTTCGGCTATCTGACCACGACGATCACGGTGTCGGACACCGATCGCAACCGCGCCGAGGACAAGGTCCGCGCGGTCGAGCGGATCGTCAACGGCCTTGGCTTCACAGCGAAGCGCGAGGGCGTCAACGCGGTTGAGGCGTGGCTGTCGTCGCTGCCCGGCCAGGCCTATGCCAATGTGCGCCAGCCGCTGGTCCATAGCCTCAATCTCGCTCACCTCATGCCGCTGTCGTCGGTCTGGTCAGGGCCGAGGGAAAACCGGCATCTCGGCGGGCCGCCTCTGCTCTACGCCCAGACCAGTCGCTCGACGCCGTTTCGCCTCTCGACCCATGTCGGAGATGTCGGGCACATGCTCGTCGTCGGCCCGACTGGTGCTGGCAAGTCGGTGCTGCTGGCGCTGATCGCGCTGCAGTTCCGGCGCTATCCCGGCTCGCAGCTCTATATCTTCGACAAGGGCTATTCGGCACGCGCGGCGGTGCTGGCGATGGGCGGTGCTCATCATGCCCTGGGGCTCGGCATGGACGGCGGCGAGACCCTGGCGTTCCAGCCGCTGCGGCGGATCGACGATTCGAGCGAGCGAAGCTGGGCGGCAGAATGGATCGCGGCGCTGCTGGCGCACGAAAAGGTCTTGGTCACGCCCGAGGTGAAGGACGCCGTCTGGTCGGCGCTGGGCAGTCTCGCGTCGGCACCCCCGGAGGAGCGCACGCTGACCGGGCTCGCCATGCTGCTCCAGTCTAATGCGCTGCGCACCGCGCTTATCGCCTATACGCTCGACGGCCCCTATGGCCGTCTCCTCGATGCGGCGGAACAGCATCTCGCGCTCGCCGATGTCCAGTGCTTCGAGACCGAGTCTCTGATGGGGCAGGCCGGCGTGGTCGCCCCGGTGCTGACCTATCTCTTCCATCGCCTCGAGGAGCGCTTCGACGGCAGGCCCACGCTGCTGGTGCTCGACGAGGCCTGGATCTTCCTCGACCATCCGCTCTTCGCCGCCCGCATCCGCGAATGGCTGAAGACGCTCCGCAAGAAGAATGTCGCGGTGCTGTTCGCGACGCAGAGCCTGGCGGACATCGCCGATAGCAGCATTGCGCCGGCCATCATCGAAAGCTGCCCGCAGCGCATGTTGCTGCCCAACGACCGGGCGATCGAACCGCAGTCGCGCGCCGCCTATGAGCGCTTCGGCCTCAACGAGCGGCAGATCGAACTGGTCAGCCGCGCCACGCCCAAGCGGCATTATTATCTGCAATCCGCACGCGGCAACCGCCTGTTCGAACTGGGTCTTGGCCCGATCGCGCTGACGCTGTGCGGCGCCTCCGATCCCGCGGCCCAGGCGCGGATCGACGCTCTGCTGGCCGAACACGGCCCCGAGGATTTCGCGGCCCGCTTTCTTGCAGGAGCCGGCCTCGACTGGGCCGCTGGCCTGCTCTCCGATTTTTCCGTCCCCCAAGCCAAGGAGTAAAATGCGATGCGTATCCCAATCCGCAAATATCTGGTCGCGACCGCGCTCGGGGCCGGCGCTGTCGGTTCGCTGGCCTGTGCATTGATCGTGCCGAGCGAGCGCGCCCACGCGCAGTTCACCGTGTTCGATCCGAGCAACTACAGCCAGAACCTGCTCACCGCCGCGCGAACCCTCCAGCAGATCAACAATCAGATCCAGTCGCTCCAGAACGAAGCGCAGATGCTGACCAACCAGGCGAAGAACCTGACTCGCATCGATTTCCCCCAGCTCCAACAGCTCACCCAGAACCTGAAAGCGATCGACCGGCTGATGGCGCAGGCCCAGGGGATCGATTTCCGGGTCGACGGCCTCGACCAGCAGTTGAGCCGCCTGTTTCCGACCGACTTCAACCAGGCACTGACCACCAACCAGCGCGTGATCGATGCGAAGGCGCGGCTCGATGCCGCAATGGCTGGGTACCGGCGGACGATGGGCGTGCAGGCGCAGGTCGTCGAGAATGTCCAGGCTGATGTGCAGACCCTCAATGGCATCGTGTCGCGGAGCCAGGGCGCGGAGGGCGCGCTGCAGGCGCAACAGGCGACCAACCAGCTACTCGCGCTGACCGCCAAGCAGCAGTTCCAGATCCAGAATCTGATGGCGGCCCAATACCGCGCCCAGGCCACGGAAGCGGCGCGCCGTGCCCAGGCCGAGGCCGAGGGACGTGCTGCCACGACGAAGTTCCTCGGTATCGGCTCCGCCTACCGGCCCCACTAGTGGGACGCCGGTCGGGCGGCGGCGCCGAAGACGTGTCCACGCGTCTTCACACCCTCGCCGCCGTCGCCGCGGGGCGCCTGATGCTCCCCCCTGCGGCCCCGCGGCACCTCTCTTGATGGAAGAGCGAAGTGAACGATCTCAGCGTCATCGACCGGTTCATGCAGGCCTTTATTCGCTATATCGACAGCGGCTTTGGGTTGCTGGGTGGCGACGTCCACTTCCTGACCGTCACGCTGATCGGCATCGACATCACGCTGGCCGGCCTGTTCTGGGCGATGGGCGGCGAAGACAATGTCATCGGCCGCTTCATCAAGAAGATCCTCTACGTCGGCGCGTTCGCGTTCATCCTGAACAGCTTCTCGACCCTGGCCGACATCATCTTCAAGTCGTTCGCGCAGGCCGGGCTCACCGCTGGCGGCGGAACCCTGTCGGCGGATGATCTGCTCAAGCCCGGCCGCGTCGCCTCGACCGGATTCTCGGCCGCCTGGCCACTGCTCCAGCAGGCGTCGAGCATGATCGGGTTCGTCAGCTTCTTCGAGAATTTCCTGACGATCGCAGTCCTGCTGTTTGCTTGGGTGATCGTCATCCTCGCCTTCTTCATCCTCGCCGTGCAGATGTTCGTGACGATCATCGAGTTCAAATTGACCTCGCTGGCCGGCTTCATCCTCGTGCCCTTCGCACTCTGGAATCGCACCAGCTTCCTCGCCGAGCGCGTGCTCGGCAACGTCGTCTCGTCGGGTATCAAGGTCATGGTGCTGGCCGTGATCGTCGGCATCGGCTCCAATTTCTTCGCCGAGTTCACGACATCGATGCAGGGGCAGGAACCCGATCTCGGCGCAGCGATGAGCCTGACGCTCGGCGCGCTCGCGCTGTTCGGCCTCGGGATCTTCGGCCCCAGCATCGCCTCGGGCCTCGTGGCTGGCGCGCCGCAGCTCGGTGCCGGCGCCGCGCTCGGTACAACGGTCGGCGCGGCGGGCGTCACCATGCTTGCCGGCGGTGCGACGATCGGCGCTGCGCGAGCGATCGGAGGCAGCGCATTGGGCGCTGTCCGGGCCGGTACGACTATGGGTACGGCGGCTTCGGCCTCCTACCAACTCGGCCAGACTGCAGCCGGATCTTCGAGCGTCGGCGCCGGCATCGGCGGCATGACGCAGGCGGCCGGCAACGCGATGCGCCAGAAGGCCTCAGCAGCGCTGGGATTGTCGGAAGCCGCCGAGCGCGGCCGCGACGCCGCCTGGTCCGCTCTCAATGGCGACGCCGGTTCTACCGGATCAGCTTCGGGCGCCGGCGGCGATGGCGCGCCGTCCTGGGCACGCTCGCTGCGCCGCCAGCAGGACGCCCGTCACCACCGCCATGTCGCCATGCAGGCACTGAAGGAAGGCGACCGCGGCGGCGCATCCGCCACCCCCGACATCAAGGAAAGGGAAGACTGAGCCATGATCTTCATGCCCCATGTTCTTTAAGCGCGCCGTCCAGCGTTACGCGCAAACGCCCGAGTCCGAGACGCCCTATCAACGCGCCGGCCAGGTCTGGGACGACCGCATCGGATCGGCCCGCGTCCAAGCCCGCAACTGGCGCCTGATGGCGTTCGGCACGCTGTCGCTGTCGACAGCCATGTCGGGCGCGCTCATCTGGCAGTCGCTGCAAAGCCGGGTCACGCCCTATGTCGTCGAGGTCGATCGCCTCGGCGAGGCACGGGCTGTGACCGAAGCCGAAGCGGGATATCACCCGACTGATCCCCAGATCGCGTGGCATCTGGCGAAGTTCATCCAGAATGTCCGCGGGGTCTCGCTCGACCCGGTGCTGATGCGCCGCGATTGGCTGTCCGCCTATGACTTCACCACGACGCGGGGGAGCCAGTTCCTCGGCGACTATGCCCGGGCAGCAGACCCTTTCGCCAGGATCGGCGAGCGCACCGTGTCGGTCCAGGTGACCAGCGTCGTCCGGGCATCGGATCGCTCGTTCCAGGTGAAATGGACCGAGACCGCTTATGAGCGCGGCAGCGAAGCAGGCTCCTCCCACTGGATCGGCATCCTGACGATCCTGACGAAGCCTCCGGTATCGGCCGACACACTCCGCAAGAACCCGCTCGGCATCTACATCGACGCGATCGACTGGAGCCGCGAACTCGAGCCCGCGGCGTTGACTGCGCCCGCGCGCGCCGCCCAGCCGCCCAGCAACGTGCCGCTCGGCTCGCCGCTCGACCCGAACCTTGCCGCTCAATCGACCGTCAATACGGAGACCCAGCCATGACTAGAACTCTCACAGCCGCCGCGCTGCTGGCGCCTTGCCTGATCCTCACCGCCCAACCCGCAGAGGCGACCACGTACAAAACCACGCCGGTCGCCGCCGCCAACCGCGCAGCGACGATCGAACCGGTCGCGCAAGGCTTCATCAACGCTCTGCAGGTTTATCCGTTCGCCGACGGCATCATCTATCATGTCATCACCGCCCCGGAGCGGGTGACCGACATTGCCCTGCAACCTGGCGAGGCGCTGGTCGCCGTGGCAAGCGGCGACACTGTGCGCTGGGTGATCGGCGATACCAGCAGCGGGTCGGGCGCGGAGAAGCGGACGCATGTCCTGGTGAAGCCGTTCAGTGCTGGCCTGTCCACCAACCTCGTCATCACCACCGACCGGCGCAGCTATCATATTGCGCTGACCAGCACGACGAAGACCGCGATGGCGGCGCTCTCCTGGACCTATCCCCAGGATGCGCTGATCGCATTGAAGCGCGCCGCCGCAGCGACCGAGGCGGCGGCCCCAGTAGCAGCCGGGATCGAGGTCGAGCAGCTTCACTTCAACTATGTCGTCTCCGGCGATCGACCGGCCTGGCGGCCGTATCGCGCTTTCGATGACGGGCGGCAGACCTTCATAGAATTCCCCGCAACGCTGGCGGTTGGCGAGGCGCCGCCGATCTTCCTGGTGGGCGCGAAGGGAGAGGCCCAACTCGTCAACTATCGCGTGAAGGACCGCTTCTACGTCATCGATCGGATCTTCGACGTCGCCGAGCTTCGTCTCGGGACAAAGCACCAGCAGATTGTCCGCATCAGCAGGGTGGCGGAAGGCGCGCCCAAGAGGTGGGGATCATGACCGTCGAGGCGGCAGTTCCACCGGCACCCGAAACCCCCGCCTTGCCCGGCAAGGTGGACCCGGAAACGCTGGCGCTTCGCGCCCAGCCTGCGGGGGCGATCCGCTTCAAGCGAGGAGCCGTCGTGACAATCGCAGCACTCGGCTCCGTCAGCCTGGTCGCGACGGCCTGGGTCGCGCTGCGGCCGTCCGCACTACACCTTGCTGGACAGGCCGACGACCAGACGGTCGCGGCGAAGGCGCCGGCTGATACGCTGAACGGGCTTCCGGGCAGTTATGGCGACGTGCCCAAGCTCGGACCTCCACTGCCGGGCGATCTCGGCCGGCCCATCCTCGATCATCAGCGTGCCATGGGCATCGAGCCGGCGAGCGGCGACCCGGCGCGCGCGGACCAGGCTGCCGCGACCGAACGGGATCGACGGGCAGCAGAGCTAAAGGCGGCGCGCGAATCGGGATTGCTGGTGCAATCCGGCAACCGCACCGATCCGACCCGCAGCGCGGATGCGACACCATCTTCTCCCCCGGTAACGGCTGCGGAGAAGGACCGGCTCGCGATCGATCCAGATCGCGATCCCAATGCCCAGCAGCGCAAGGCCGACTTCGTCGCGGCGCGCGACACCGGCGGCGACGTAAACGAGCATCGGTTGAACCCACCGGCGTCGCCGGACATGCTGTCAGCTGGCAGCGTCATCGCCGCCAGCCTGATCACCGGCCTTCGATCCGACCTCCCCGGCTTGGTCACCGCCCAGGTGACAGAACGGGTCTTTGACAGCGCAACGGGCAACACCCTTCTCATTCCGCAGGGCGCGCGGCTGATCGGCAGTTACGACAGCGTCGTAGCCTTCGGCCAGAAGCGCGCGCTGGTCGTGTGGCAGCGGATCATCTTGCCGGACGGCAGCTCAATCCCCCTCGACAACGTGCCGGCAACGGATCCGTCGGGCTATGCCGGGTTCGCTGACAAGGTGGATTTCCACACATGGACGCTGCTCAAGGGTGTCGCGATCTCGACGTTGCTCGGCGTGGGCGCGAACGTGACCATCTCCGGGGAGAGCGATCTCGTCCAGGCGATCCGTGAATCTACGCAGCAGAATATGTCCCGCGCCGGCGATCAGATCACGTCCCGCAACCTTCAGATCCAACCGACCATCACGATCAGGCCCGGTGCGCCGATCAGGCTGGTCGTGCACCGCGATCTCATTTTAGCGCCTTGGCGCGGATAGGAGGAGACAATGCTCAAACTTCCCAGGTTGCCGGACCGAACTCCTGTAAAGCTAACAATCACCGTAACGCCTGATATGAATCAACTCCTGATCGACTATGCCGAGGCGTACCGGGAAACCTATGGTCGATCTGAGGTCGTGGCCGATCTGGTTCCGTACATGTTGCGATCCTTCCTCGAGAGCGACCGGGCGTTCTCACGCGCTCGGACGAAGCCATGACCGCGCCGTGTTCCTCCGCCGGGGAGGCAGCTTCCGAGCCGCTCGGCGTAGAGCCGCTGACCGTACGCATTGCGACGGCCGTGCAGCTTACCGGCATCAGCCGCTCCAGATTGTACGAACTGATCCAGTCCGGCGATCTCGAGACGGTCAAGGTGGGACGGTCGACCTTAATCCCCTTCAAAAGCTTGAAGGCACTCACCCGTTGCTAACCGTCACATTTTCGTGCTGTTCGCGGTAATAGAGAGCCGGCGTCTCTGTATAGGCGTTCGCATATAGTGCGTGTTTGGCGATCATGAAGCAGGAATGCCGGGTTCCGCGTGAGGTTGCGATCGTCGCCCGCGCTGACGCGCAGTCGTTTGTGAAAACGGTAGGCCTCAGAGTCGATGAACGCTTGCACCTCCGGATTGGCGAACATGCATCGCACAGCGCAAGCAGCTTATGAGCGATCAGCGTCGTGGTAGCGGTGGGGCTCCGCTTTTGCGTTTTTATGCACACGGTTAGGCTGAAAAGTAATTCGTCGCTGCGAATTTATGTGTTCGGCCTCTGCGATAAGTCTTGTCGAAGGCGTTCCCGTTCAAGCGCGTGATCGCGCAACGACAGCTCGAAAAATCGCAACGACGGGACATAAGGCGCATGTGGCGTGGGCCCAGCCATTGCGGGTCACGCGGGTTTGGGCGTGTGCTGGATTATCACACAGGCGAGCTTTTCGCTGAGTTCCGCGAGATGGTCGAAGCGCGTCTCGTAATGCGCCATGCCTTGGCTCAATGATCGTAGTTCGGGCTCCAGTCCGGGAAGTTCAGCCTCGGGCAGCAGCAACTCGATCACGTCCCAGCGAGACCAGCCTTCGAGCGGCGCTATCCCTAGCACCTGGCCGCGTCGGCCGGTCGCCGCAGACGTGATCCGCGAAACGGCGCTGCTCGGCGTCCGAACGGTAACGTGTGCGAGCGGCTCGAGCAGATAGGGCGCGGCCTCGGCCAGAGCTTCCGCCATCGCGATCCGACCGGCGGTGCGAAAGGCGAGTTCCGAACTGTCGACGGAATGATAGGAACCGTCGAGCAGTGCAACCGCGACGTCGACGACCGGAAAGCCGAATGGCCCGCGCATCATTGCATCGCGCACGCCCTGCTCGACGGCAGGAATCCATTGCCGGGGGATCGCGCCCCCGGTGATCCGTTCCTCGAACCGAAAGCCGTCGCCGCGCTCGAGCGGGCGGAGCTCGATGATGACATCACCGAACTGGCCATGGCCGCCGGATTGCTTCTTGTGGCGGCCATGCTTCGTCACCGTCCTGCGGATCGTTTCCTTATAGGCGACCGCCGGCTGACGCACCGTTATGACAACGCCGTAACGCCGTTTCAGGCGGGCCTGGACGACGGCCAGATGCTCGTGATTGAGCCCGCGGAGCAGCGTCTCCCGCGTCGCCTCATCAAGCCCCCAGCGCACGCCGGGATCCTCCTCCACCAGTCGATTGAGCGCTGTCGACAGCCGCACCTCGTCCTTATGGTCGGTGACGGTGATGGCTAGCGCGCAATTGCCCTGTGGCCGCTGCGCCCCATGTGCGACGGCATGTGGGCGCCCCGCCGCGCCGAGCCGGTCACCCGCCTGGACGGCCTCCGCCTTGGCGATGCCCACGATGTCCCCCGGCTCGGCCTGGTCGGTCTTCGTGGTCGCGGCTCCATGCAGCGAGAATAAGGAGCCGATACGCATCGGATTCCCGTCGGGGCTTAACAGTTCGGCTCCCTCGGCGAGCGGCGCACCGAAGACACGCGCGAGCGCCAGCCGGCCGACCGCGCTGCCATGTGTGACCTTGAAGACCTGCGCCGCTGCACCGTCGATACCAAGTCGATCCTCGGTCAGCGCGGCGACGGGCGCATCATGGCGGAGCATTTTGAGCAGGCGGCGGATGCCGAACCCATTGAGCGCCGAGCCAAACAAGATCGGTACGATCAGCCCCGCGGCAGTCTCACGCGCGAGATCGCCGAAGACGATGTCGGGGCTGGGCGCCTCGTCGTTCAACAATTGCTCAAGCAGCGCATCGTCATGATCCGCCAGTTGTTCGAGCATGTGGAAGCGTGCCTCAGTCTCATCGCTCCGCAGATGGGCGGCCAGCGGGACCTGTGTCGAGCGGCGGCCCGGCTGATAATGATAAGCCCGCTCCAGCGCGAGATCGACAAAGCCGGCTACGCGTTCGCCGGCCCTGATCGGGATTTGCCGCGCCACCAGCGTCGTGGCGCTCAAGGGCTGGAGCGCGGCAAGCAGATCCTCGATGCTGCCGCTCGCCTGATCGATCTTGTTGACGAAAAGCGCGTGCGGGAGGCGGAGCGCTTCCAGTCGTCGCAACGTCGGTTCGACCAGCGGCGCACGCGCCGGATCGGGATCAATCACCACCAGCGCCAGATCGGCCACGGCCAGCGCCATTTCCGCGTCCGCCGCGAAGCCTGCGGAGCCGGGAGCATCGATCAGCGCATAGCCTTCCTTCTTCCATTCGAAGCGCATCAGATTAAGCTCGGTCGAGCCTTTCCGCGCCCGGGCTTCCGGGCTGGCGTCGCCCACGCTGCTGCCGGTATCGACCGCGCCCAACCGGACGGTGGCCCCCGCCGCGAACAGCATAGCCTCGGCGAGGCTCGTCTTGCCTGTGCCGGCGGGCCCGACGATTGCGATGGCTCTGGTGCCGTGAACAGTCCCTTCCATCTTGATCTTCTCCTGCCTGCCTATTTCCCTTGCCGGGAATGGTCCGCTGGAATTGCGAGGATCGACCTCCACACGCCCGAACGCAAGATCGATCGAGCGATCTAAGTGCTCCTGCCGGCGCGCTGGCTCCCAGAGTCGTTCCGAGGGTGATTGAATCGCGAGGGATTCCTAAAGGGCGGTTTTTCTGATTCATCATGGCGGCCGGGTAGGAGGCCGGCATGGATGCGCCCTTATTCTGGAGATTTGCGAGAGCGTTTTTGCCGTGCGCTGGGTCGGGGGATGTCGGCGCGCGCAGCGGCCCGGCATTTGGAAGTGAGTGCGAGCACGGGTGTGCGTTCCCGGATTCAGGCCGATAGGCAGCGAAGAGCGGCCCGCCGTCGCCTTGGAGAGCGTAGCGGGAATCGTCCACCGTGCCTCCCCGATGATCGAGCCAAGCCAAGAGGCTGGCCCGAGCCAGGGAGTATTTCGAACTGAACAGGCCGACCTGTTTTCTGCTGCATGACAATCGCACGCGTTCGGATTTGTCCACCGCTGACAAGGTCGCCGATCTTCATCCGAACCAGGTCGCAGCCCCGAAGTTTGCTGTCGATCGCGAGGTCAAACAGCGCGCGATCTCGCAGGCGGCGACCCTGATTGAGGTAGAAGCGGATTTCCCAAATTTGTTTTGGCTTGAGTGCGCGTTTCGCGCCGACGGTTCTTCCGGCATTCCAGACTTGCCGCTTGATGGCTGTAGGTTCGGTTACAGAATCTCCATGATCGTTCTCCAATGGCCAGAACGGCCATCGGAAGAACGTTTGGGCTGACGGGCTGAAATCTCACGGGGCCTCTGCCGACCAGCTCAAGTCATTCCTATCACAGCGCGTGAATGACCGGTTGTGGCGGAGGCCGGCACAACGGGTCGATGCATAAAAGGGACCCAGATATGTCAAGGGCCGACAGCCCCGTTCGGGTGTCGTGAATTACCTGATTTCCGTCTCCGGGGAGCAGTAAGATGGGGTTCTTGAAGGAAATGGCCGATTTGGCGGCGGCACGGCCTATTACGTTCTGAGGCACGCGCTGATCGTCTGTCTGACCTGCCGGCGTCGTTGTGCAGGGTCTACGATCCCGGGGAATGCTTCTTGCCGTATGCGCCGGACCAGTAAGCGAAGTGCCGCCCTATCTGGTTGCCGCTGTGTGCCGATAGCGGCAAGGAGCGCCGGATAAAACCAGCAACGCAGCGCCATTACTTACCATCCCGTTCAAGTGTGTCCGAACCCAGATTGTTGTTTCGGGCCGTGAGCCACAAGAAGAGTACGCCGAACAGCCCATATGCCGCGCATAGTCTGACAAAACCGCTTTGGGTCAGGCCGCTCAGCAGAACGATCGCCAACAGCCCGAGAACCAGAAACGCCGCCCAATTGCCGTGGTCCAAGCGGTTTGCCACACCTGACGCGAGCCAGCACACCAAGACGACAACCAGGAGACTGCCGAAAACGGCACCAATGGCCTCAAACGTTCCGGCAATCAGTAACATGGGTCGTCCTTTCCAGCCTGACCCCGCTAGAGATGCTATCTCGCAGCATCCTCTCCCTACTAATTTATATCGTAGTGCGATACAAATATCAAGCGCCAGCTCCTTTCTTTGTTCCGCCGACATGCCGGGTCCGCTCCGTTTCTCCGGCACGAATCCTGTGTCGTGCCTTGAGCAAATCTTGGCGCGAGAGAATGCCGACAACCTTGCGGCTATCGGGATCAACGATGGGAATGCGGCCGATGCCGGATTGAACGATCAGGTCGGCCACAACGCCGCTGGGACTGTCGGGAAAGGCAGCAGGCTGTGACGCATCAGAAAGGCTTTCGGCAAGCAACGTCGCCTGATCACAACCCTCCACTTCCCACCGCAATACGTCGCTGCGCGAGACAAGGCCCACCAAGCGCCCGCTCTTATCGATGACGGGATAGCTGCGATGGCGAGCTTCCTTCTCGAAGAAGTCGATGACCTCGCACACCGGCATATCGCCAGCAAGCGTCTCCGGTTCGGCGGTCATCAAATCCCTCACCTGCAACAGATCCAATGCATCGACGCTATATTCCTGAAGGATATGCCGCCCACGCCGCGCGATCTTCTCCGTCAGGATCGAACGGCGCATCAACAGGACGCTGATCGCGTAGGCGGAGACCGCTGCCGCGTTGCAGAACGGAAGTGCCGCGAACTGCCCGGTCAGCTCGGCCGCGAACAGCGCCCCGGTTATAGGCGCGCGCATCGCGCCGCTCATAATGCCAGCCATGCCTATCATGGCCCAAAAACCGGGGTCTCCAGGCAGGAACTGGCCCATGAGGCAACCCAGCGCCCCGCCTAGGATCAAAAGCGGCGCCAGCACGCCGCCTGACGTTCCTGATCCCAACGCGATCAGCCAAACCAGGCCCTTCACCACCAGAAGCATGATGATGGCGCGCATTCCCAGGCTATCGCCCAGCAGGGCATGGATATTGCCGTAGCCCGCGCCCAACACTTGAGGCTCGACCAGGCCGCCTAGCCCGACTGCGATCGAACCCAATGCAGGCCACCACATCCAATGCACCGGCAGATGATGAAACCCGTCCTCGATCCAATAGAGTGCCTTTGAAAGCAAGGTCGCCTGCAGACCCAGCAGCAGGCCCATACCCAATGCACAGGCCAGCGACCATGATCCGGTTGGCAGCGGGAGATCGGCCGCGAACATCGGGCCATCGCTAATAAGCAGCGGTCGCCATGTGAAGGAAACGAGGACCGCAAGGACAACCGGCACGAAGCTGCGCGGCTTCCACTCGAACAACAGCACCTCGATCGCCAGCAATATGGCAGCGAGGGGTGTCCCGAATATAGCGGTCATTCCCGCCGCCGCGCCGGCAACGAGCAATGTCTTGCGCTCCGCTGCGCTCAGGTGGAAGCATTGCGCGAACAGCGAGCCAATTGCCCCGCCCGTCATGATGATCGGTCCTTCAGCGCCAAAGGGTCCGCCGCTCCCGATGGAAATCGCGGACGATACGGGTTTGAGAATTGCCACCTTCATCGACAGTCGGCTTTCACCGAATAATATTGTCTCGATCGCTTCGGGTATCCCGTGTCCGCGTATCTTTTCCGAGCCGAAGCGGGCTATCAGCCCGACAATCACACTGCCGATCATGGGGATGACGAGGACAGCCATCCCGACAGCATTGTCCGCCATGTTGACTTCCGCGAACGACAGGCGACCGAACCAGAACAGGTTTGTCGCCAGCGCGATCAGATTGAGGAGAACCCATGCACTTACTGCGCCGCCACTCCCAACGAACAGCGCCATTGCGGCCAGCATGATCATGCGCCGATCCGCGCTATGGTCGCCCAGCCTGACAGCCTCGGCAGAAGAGGAGGCTTCCCGAATCATATAAAAACCCTCTTTGTAGAAGTAGCTCGGCGCGGCTATATCGCAGTACGATATATTTCAACATGTAGGTGCTATGGAAACGAAAGAAGGAGAGTTGAATGATGCCGATTATGCCGCGCTGGCGGATTTGCGGTTTGCCCTGCGGCAATTTCAGGCTTTCAGCGACGAACGGGCAACGCAAGAGGGCCTGACGCCCCAACAGCATCAGGCCCTCCTGGCGCTACGCGCTGCCCCCATTGATGACGCTACAGTCGGGTTCGTTGCCCGGCGCTTGCTGTTGAAGCCGCATAGCGCAACGGGTTTGGTCGATCGGTTAGAGAAGCAGGGGTTCGTAACCCGGCATTCGAACGATGATGACCGGCGGCGCGCCCAATTGCGGCTGACGCCCCAAGCTTTAGAGATTCTGTCGAAACTCTCGAGCGCCCACAGGGACGAAATTCGGCATCTTAGCCCCCTGCTCACCGAAATGCTGGCCCGTTTTGTTTGACATGCCCGATGTCAAACGAACGGCTTAGGCTGCATCGAAGCGTCAGGAATCACATGATGGAAGCACAGCGACGTTGGCGCTAGGGTTTCCAGCTTCAGGTGTCCGAAACCACCTGTTTGTCGTGCAAGCACCGCAAGGCGAGGTTGGAAGGAAAGGCGAATGGCAACTATCCGACGGATGGTTGTGAAGCCGACCTTTCCCGATCCACGGATCGCGGTAAAGGCAGAATATGACCAAATTCCACGCCGGCCTTCCGATAGTCTCCTTTCCTGATCAGGCAGCACTGGAAAGTTGGCTGCTACAGCAACCCTGCGATTCCGACGGTGCATGGATAAGATTTCGCAAGAAAGGTTCTGGCGTCGTCAGCGTCACCAAGGCCGAAGCGGTCGACAGTGCTCTTTGCTATGGCTGGATTGAAGGTCAGCTCGACAAATATGACGCTGATAGTTGGTTGATACGCTTTACACCACGCAGACCGCGCAGCAAGTGGTCGGAAGTCAATAGGAAACGCGCGCGGCAGCTGATCACGGCGGGGCGCATGCAGAGTGCCGGGCAATCGGAAATCGATAAGGCGAAGGCGGATGGCAGATGGGAAGCTGCATATGCGCCGGCTAGCAAAGCTGAGGTTCCACAGGATTTGCAGGCCGCGCTCGATGCGAATCCCAAGGCGCGAGCTTTCTTCGGTACGCTCACGGGTGCTAACCGATACGCAATCTTGTATCGAATCGACGCGGTGAAAAAAACCGAGACCCGAGCCCGGAAAATCGAGGATTTCGTTCGCATGTTAGAACGCGGTGAAACTCTTCACAAATGAGATAACGCCGAAAGTTACCGGGTCGACGGCTTTCGGGTTCGGCTTCATCCGCGATAAAGCGCTGCACGCGGCCCACGAACGTCGGATCCTGGCGAGAGTGGTCGTTCGGCGTAGCTATCGGGCGGCAGAAAAGTCCCGCTTTTTGTCGCAATTGAAATATCCGCGAGAGCGCTGGCGGTCGACCGACCGCCAGCGCAAGAGGGCACGATTCAATACACACGGCGGGCGGAAGGAAAATTCGGCCCCAGGATTTTGCCACCATCGCGCAGTTCGTCGAGATAATCGGACCAGCGCTGCATCATCGCCACGCGCTCGTCCCAATATTCGCCGCGGGCATAGGCGCGCCGGACCTGGTTGGTGTCGACGTGCGCAAGCTGCCGCTCGATCGCATCGGGGTTCCATTCGCCCATCTCGTTCAGCAGCGTGGCAGCCATCGCCCTAAACCCGTGGGCGGTCATCTGATCGGTGGTATAGCCGAGCCGTCTCAGCCCTTGGTTCACTGCATTCTCCGACATCGCTTTGCGCGGCCTACCGAGGCATGGGAATAGATATTTCCACCAGTGCGTGTGCTCGTGCAGTTCCTTCAGCATCGCGATCACCTGCCGCGACAGCGGCACCCGGTGGGGCCTGCGCATTTTCATCCGCTCGGCCGGAATGAACCAGATGGCTTCATCGAAGTCGATATCGGTCCATTCGGCCTGCCTGAGCTCTCCAGGACGCAGCAGCACGTGCGGAGACAGCCGCATGGCCATGACTGTGACCTTGTGCCCGGTATACCCATCGATGGCTCGCAGTAGCGCGCCAACCTCGGAGGGCTTGGTGATGGCGGCGAAGTGCTTGACCTTCGGCGCGGCGATTGCACCGCGCAAGTCGGCAGCGACATCCTTGTCGCATCGCGCGGTCGCGACGCCATAGCGGAAGACGCGGCTCAGAACGCTTCGCATCCGCCGCGCGCTTTCATAGGTACCGGTGGCTTCAACCTTGCGCAGGACGGCGAGCGCTTCGTGCGGAGTGATCTGGGCGATCGGGATGCTGCCGATCACCGGGTAAGTCTTGGCGAGAAGCCAGCGGATTTTGTCGATGGTGACCGGCGTGAGACCATCACGTTCGCATTTGACCAGCCATTCCTCAGCGACCGCTTCGAACGTGTTTGCGGCGGCATATTTGGCGGCGATCCGCGCGCGTTTTTTCTCGAGCGACGGATCGATGCCGTTGGCGACTTGCTTTCGAGCCTCGTCGCGGCGCGCACGTGCATCGGCGAGGCCGGTGCCGGGCCATGATCCAAGGTGGAGCGTCTTCTGCTTATCGAGATAGCGGTAGTTCCACCGCCAGAGCTTCGACCCGTTGGCTTGGACGGTGAGATACAGCCCTTGAGAATCACGCAGGTTGTAGGGCTTCGCCGCAGGCTTTGCGGCATTGATCCGGATGTAGGTCAGCATGGTCGTTTTTCCCAGCAAGCCGGGTCGATCCGAGACCATCAAAAGCACCAACAAAATGTTGGTGCTGCTGGTGGTGCTAGCCGGATTTCGCCGGACGATGTCTGGCGATTATCATCGAAAAAATGCTGTTAAACCAGCGGCTTACTGGACGTTCCTGGACGTATCCAGAGCCAGTATTGGTGCCCAGGAGAGGACTCGAACCTCCACGGCCTTGCGGCCACTGGCACCTGAAGCCAGCGCGTCTACCAATTCCACCACCTGGGCATTCGGAGCGGAGGCCGGGCGGATAGCGGTGAGGTCGAGGGCTTGTCAACCGTCTTGTCAACGGCCGTCCCGCAAGGCAATGCGGAGCAAATCTGATCATCAAGGGAATATGACGATGAGCCGTCTTGTCACGCTGTTTGGCGGTGGTGGATTCCTCGGCCGCTATGTGGCGCAGGAATTGCTGAAGGCCGGCGCCCGCGTTCGGATCGCCGAGCGCGACCCGTCCGACGCATGGTTCCTCAAGCCGCTCGGCGGCCTTGGCCAGACGCAGTTCCTGCCGGCCAGTGTCATCCGGCCGGCCACGCTTGCGGCAGCGGTCGAAGGCGCCGATGCGGTCATCAATCTCGTCGGCATCCTGAAGGGCGATTTCGACGCGGTTCAACACAAGGGTGCGGCCAATGTCGCGGCTGCCGCGCAGGCCGCGGGCGCCGATACGCTGGTTCACATATCGGCGATCGGCGCCGATCCCGAATCCCCATCGGCCTATGGTCGGAGCAAAGGGCAGGGCGAGAGCGCCGTGCGTGCGGCTTTCCCGGCCGCGACGATCGTCCGGCCATCGGTGGTGTTCGGGCAGGAAGACTCCTTTCTCAATCGATTTGCCGCCATGCAGCGCCTGCCGTTCGTTCCGGTGCTGCGGGGCGAGGCGAAGTTCCAGCCGGTATGGGTCGTCGATGTCGCGCGGGCGATCGCAGCGGCCGCGATGGATCCCGCAGCGCATGCCGGCAAGACCTATGAACTGGGCGGACCGCAGGTGATGACGATGGCCGAACTCAATGTCTGGCTCGCACAGGCAACCGGTAGAAATCCCACTTTTCTGCCTGTGCCGGACGCCGTGGGCGCTATCCTGGCCAACGTCGCCGGAGTCCTGCCCGGGGCACCCATCACCCGCGATCAATGGAGGATGCTGCAGAAGGATAATATCGTTTCGCCCGGCGCCAAAGGCTTCGAGGCATTCGGCATCTCGCCCACGCCGATGGAGGCGGTCGCGCCAGCCTGGCTGGTCCAGTATCGGCAGCATGGGCGCTTCGCCTCCCACGGCAAGTCGGTGGCCTGAACGGGATGGAACTGTCACTGCTGTCGATCATCCTCCTCGGCATCGTCGAGGGGCTCACCGAATTCCTGCCCGTGTCCTCGACTGGCCACCTGATCCTGGCTGGCGAGGTCATGCAGGTGCCGCAGGGCACCGAGACCTTCGATATCGTCATCCAGCTCGGTGCGATCCTTGCCGTCGTCGTGCTCTACCGCCATCGCTTCGCGGCGGTGCTGGCCGGACTTGCCCGGCGCGATCCCCCGGCGATCCGCTTCACGCGCAATGTGCTGGTCGGCTTTCTGCCGTCGGCCGTCATCGGCGCGGTCGCCTATGGCGCGATCAAGGCGCTGCTGATGACTCCGATGGTGGTGGCGGTCGCGCTGATCCTGGGCGGCATCGCGATCCTGGTCATAGAGCGGAGCGTGCGCCAGCCGAGCTGCGACAGCGTCGAGGGCATGTCGCTCAGGACCTCGCTGGGGATCGGGTTCATCCAGTGCCTGTCGATGATCCCGGGTGTGAGCCGCTCGGGTGCCACGATCATGGGCGCACTGACCCTGGGCGTGGAGCGCCGCACCGCTGCGGAATACAGCTTCTTTCTCGCGATACCGACCATGGTCGGCGCCACCACCCTCGCGCTGTGGAAGGCGCGGCACGAGCTTGGCGACGCCCAGGCCACCGCTATTGCGATCGGTTTCGTCGTGTCGTTCATTGTTGCGATGCTCGTCATACGCTGGTTTCTGAACGTGGTGACGAAGCACGGCTTTGCGCCGTTTGCCTGGTATCGCATCGTCGTCGGTTCGGTCGCACTGGTCTGGCTTATCGCCAGATAGGGCCAACTCGGACTTATTTACCGCCCGAAGCAAACTGTCTGTTGGCAATTTCGTTGATTTCCACAGGAAATAGGTAAGCTATACTGCCTTATTGTGCGAAAAGCACGTGACTCGGTCCTGTTTCCATGACAAGGAGACGGCAGGCCTTTATCGCCATGGCAGATGTGATCGGATAGCCGGCACTCATGGCAGATGCAGGTCCCAACGTAGGGAGAGCTGTAACGTCCCGACGGATGCGCGCGCGCTTCCGGCTGCGGCGGCGGCTCTGGCGGGGCAGTTCGATGGCAGACGATCCGATGCTGAAGTTCGTGGGCGTGGGGCAGGCCTTCCCGCCAAAACGTGCCGCCGATGCGCGTGTGGCCGATTTCGCCGAGATCGCCCCGAAATATGCTTCGCCTCAAGCCGAGGAACAGGCATCGCGCTGCTCGCAATGCGGCGTGCCCTATTGCGCGACGCATTGTCCGCTCCACAACCATATCCCCGATTGGCTGCGGCTCACGACCGAGGGGCGGCTGCGCGAGGCTTATGAACTTTCGAACGCCACCTCGACCATGCCGGAAATCTGTGGCCGCATCTGCCCGCAGGACCGGCTGTGCGAAGGCAATTGCGTCATCGAGTTTTCGGGGCATGGCGCGGTCACGATCGGCTCGGTCGAGAAATATATCACCGACACCGCCTGGGAAAATGGCTGGGTGGAGCCGGTGGCGGTTGGCCCTGCGCGCGGCCAATCGGTCGGTGTGATCGGTGCCGGCCCAGCGGGCCTTACGACTGCCGAGCTGATGCGCGCACGCGGTTACGAGGTGCATGTCTATGACCGGCATGATCGCGCCGGCGGCCTGCTCACCTATGGCATCCCGGGCTTCAAGCTCGAAAAGCCGATTGTCATGCGCCGCGTTCAGCGGCTGAAGGACGCCGGTATCATCTTCCATGAAGGCTTCGAGGTCGGCCGCGACGCTTCGCTCGCCGAATTGCGCGGTCGCCACGATGCGCTGCTGATCGCCACCGGCGTCTACAAGCCGCGTGCGATCAAGGCGCCGGGCGTCGGCGCGGCGGGGGTGGTCGAGGCGCTCGACTATCTCACCGCCTCGAACCGCAAGAGCTTCGGCGATGCCGTGCCTTCGTTCGACGACGGCTCGCTCGACGCGAAGGGCAAGAATGTCGTGGTTATCGGTGGCGGCGACACCGCGATGGATTGTGTTCGGACTGCGGTGCGACAGGGTGCCGCGTCGGTCAAATGCCTCTACCGCCGCGATCGCGCGAACATGCCCGGCTCTCAGCGTGAGACGAAAAATGCCGAGGAAGAGGGCGTCGAGTTCGTCTGGCTGTCCGCACCCGAGGCGTTCGAAGGCACTGACGGCGTCAGTGGCGTGCGTGCGATCAGGATGCGGCTTGGCGATCCCGATGTTTCGGGCCGGCGGACCCCCGAACCCGATCCCGGCAGCGAATTCCGCATCGACGCCGATCTGGTGATCAAGGCGCTCGGCTTCGATCCCGAGGATCTACCCGGCGCCTTCGGCTCCTCTGAGCTGTCGGTGACCCGTTGGGGTACGCTGCGGGTCGATCACAAGTCGATGCAGACGTCGATCGACGGCGTGTTCGCCGCCGGCGACATCGTCCGCGGCGCGAGCCTGGTGGTCTGGGCGATCCGCGACGGCCGCGATGTCGCCGAGCGGATGCATCTTTACCTCAAGACGAAAGCCAAGGCTCAGAAGGTGGCGGCGTGATGCGTGCTATCCTGCTGGCGATCACGCTATTGAGTATGTTGAGCACGCCGTTGATCGCGCAGCCTCCGAGCGCTGCTGCCAAGCCGTCGGCTGAGGCCGTCGCGCTCGGCTATCAGATTGCGCAGGTTACAAATAGCGAAGCGCTGACGCGGACGCAGTTGAACAAGCTATTGGGTGAAACCTTACCAAAGCAATTTGCCGCAAATCCGGATTTCGTCGAGCTGGAGTCTCGCTTTTCTGGCATCTCGGCAGCGTATATCGCAAAGCTGTCCCCATTGATCATCGATGCGGTGATCCCAAAACTGCCTGAGCTATGGGCAAGGATCGGACCGGTTTACGCACGGTCTTTCACCGAAAGCGAACTACGGGAATTGCTTAATTTCTACCGCAGCCCGACCGGTACGCGGATGATCGAAGTCATCGGGAGGCGTGGTGATTTTACGCGGCTTCTCAATGAGGCAATTCAGACGCCTGACGCCAAAATAAGCGCGGAGAGTCTTCGGTCCGGCGTTGATGTAGGCATTCGCTCAATCGGCAGCGAGCTGAGTGCTGCCGATAAGGCGGAGATACAACGACTCGAAAGCTCGCCGTTAGCGCCCAAGATGCTGGCAATCCGGCCTGAGATCACGGAGATCACTGCGGACTGGGGAAATGAGCCGTCGCCCGACAACGAAGCGAAGATCGAGGCAGTTACGAAGGCTTTCTTCGAAGGCTATTTCAAGGACCGCGCCGAAGGAAAGGTCGCCCCATGAGCAATCCCACCGAAAACGATTGGATGGCGTCGGAACGCGAACGCCTCGCCCGCGAAGGCATGTATCGCCCCGAGTTCGAGGGTGACGCGTGCGGCGTCGGCCTCGTCGCCGCAACCGACGGCAAGCCCTCGCGCCGTGTCGTTGCGGCGGCAATCGATGCGCTGAAGGCGGTGTGGCATCGTGGTGCGGTCGATGCCGACGGCAAGACCGGCGACGGCGCCGGCATCCATGTCGATCTGCCGGTCCGGTTTTTCGACGACGCGATCGAATATGCCGGGCATCGGCCGCTGCCCAACCGGCTGGCGGTCGGCATGGTGTTCCTGCCGCGAACCGATCTCGGCGCGCAGGAAACCTGCCGCACCATCGTCGAGAGCGAGATCATCGATTTCGGCTACACCATCTATGGCTGGCGGCAGGTGCCGGTCGACGTGTCGGTGATCGGCGAGAAGGCGCAGCTCACCCGACCGGAGATCGAGCAGATCATGATCGCCGGGCCGATGCCGGACGAGATGTCGCTCGAGGAGTTCGAGAAGAATCTCTACCTGATCCGCCGGCGCATCGAGCGCAAGGTCATCGAGGCGCAGATCCAGGGCTTCTACATCTGCTCGCTGTCGGCGCGCTCGATCATCTACAAGGGGCTGTTCCTCGCGGAGGAGCTGTCGGTTTTCTATCCCGACCTGAAGGACGAGCGCTTCGTCAGCCGCGTCGCGATCTTCCATCAACGCTATTCGACCAACACCTTCCCGCAATGGTGGCTGGCCCAGCCGTTCCGTGCGCTGGCCCACAATGGCGAGATCAACACGATCCGCGGCAACAAGAACTGGATGAAGAGCCACGAGATCAAGATGGCGTCGCTCGCCTTTGGGGAGCACTCCGACGAGATCAAGCCGCTGATCCCCGCCGGCGCTTCGGATACCGCGGCGCTGGACGCCGTGTTCGAGACGATCTGCCGCTCGGGCCGCGACGCGCCGACCGCCAAGCTGATGTTGGTTCCCGAGGCGTGGCAGAACAGCGACATACCCGAGCCGCGCCGCGCGATGTACAGCTATTTCGGTTCCGTAATGGAGCCCTGGGACGGACCTGCCGCGTTGGCGATGACCGACGGCCGCTGGGTCGTGGCCGGGGTCGATCGCAATGCGCTGCGTCCGCTACGGACCACGCGGACCGCCGATAATCTGCTGATCGTCGGCTCTGAAACCGGCATGGTGGTGGTGCCTGAGAGCACCATCATCGCCAAGGGCCGGATGGGCCCGGGTCAGATGATCGCGATCGACCTCGAGGAGGGCCGCCTCTACGGCGACGCCGAGATCAAGGACAAGATCGCCGCCGAGCAGCCTTATGGCGAATGGGTCAAGGGCTTCAGGCTGCTCAAGGATCTGCCGGCGCCGGTCGAGGACATGATCCCGCGCTGGTCCCGGCCCGAACTGCTGCGCCGCCAGGTCGCCGCCGGGCAGACCATGGAGGATATGGAACTCATCCTGAGCCCGCAGATCGAGGAGGCCAAGGAAGCGATCGGCTCGATGGGCGACGACACGCCGCTCGCGGTGATCTCGGACAAGCCCCGGCTGATCAGCCACTTCTTCCGGCAGAACTTCAGCCAGGTCACCAATCCGCCGATCGACAGCTTGCGCGAGACGCGGGTGATGAGCCTGAAGACCCGCTTCGGCAACCTCGCCAACATCCTCGACAATGAGGGGCAGCAGGCCGACGTGCTGGTGCTCGAAAGCCCGGTGCTCCACTGCCGCGACTGGCATACGCTCAAGGAGCATTTCGCCGGTTCCGCCGCCGAGATCGACTGCACCTTCGACGCGAATGGCGGCCCTGACGCGCTGCGCCAGGCGATCACCCGCGTCCGTGCCGAGGCCGAGACCGCGGTGCGCGAGGGCAAGGCCGAGCTGTTCCTGACCGACGAGCATGTCGGGGCCGACCGCGTTTCGATCGCGATGGTGCTGGCCGCTGCCGCGGTCCACACCCACCTCGTCCGCAAGGGGCTGCGCTCCTATGCGTCGGTCAATGTGCGCTCGGCGGAATGCCTCGACACCCATTATTATGCGGTGCTGATCGGGGTCGGCGCGACCACGGTTAACGCTTATCTGGCCGAGGCGGCGATAGCCGACCGCCATGCGCGCGGGCTGTTCGGCGACCGCACTCTCGCGGAATGCCTCAAGCGGCACCGCAAGGCGATCGACGACGGCCTGCTGAAGATCATGTCGAAGATGGGCATCGCGGTGATCTCCAGCTATCGCGGCGGCTATAATTTCGAGGCGGTCGGGCTGAGCCGCGCCCTGGTCAACGATTTCTTCCCGGGCATGCCGGCGAAGATCTCGGGCGAGGGCTATAATTCGCTCCAGCACAACCTGATGCTTCGCCACGAAGCTGCGTTCGACGATGTCGTCGTGTCGCTGCCGGTCGGCGGCTTCTACAAGCAGCGGGCAGGGGGGGAGGTGCACGCCTATACCGCCCAGCTGATGCACTTGCTGCAATCGTCGGTCGCGACTGACAGCTATTCGACCTATCTGCAGTTCGCGCGCGGCGTGCGCGATCTGCCGCCGGTCTATCTGCGCGACCTGCTCGAGTTCAACTGGGCACGCGAGGGGATTCCGATCGATTCGGTCGAGCCGATCACCGAGATCCGCAAGCGCTTCGTAACGCCCGGCATGTCGCTGGGTGCGCTGAGCCCCGAGGCGCATGAGACGCTGGCGATCGCGATGAACCGGATCGGCGCCAAGGCGGTGTCGGGCGAGGGCGGCGAGGACAAGAGCCGCTACACGCCCTATGCGAACGGCGACAACGCCAACTCCGTGATCAAGCAGGTCGCGTCGGGCCGCTTCGGCGTCACCGCGGAATATCTCGGTGCGGCCGAGGAGCTCGAGATCAAGGTCGCGCAGGGTGCAAAGCCCGGCGAGGGTGGGCAGCTGCCTGGCTTCAAGGTGACCGAGATGATCGCCCGGCTGCGTCATTCGACGCCCGGGGTGATGCTGATCTCGCCGCCGCCGCACCACGATATCTACTCGATCGAGGATCTGGCGCAGCTGATCTACGACCTGAAGCAGATCAATCCGCGCGCGCGGGTCTGCGTCAAGCTGGTCAGCTCGGCCGGCATCGGCACGGTCGCGGCCGGCGTCGCGAAGGCGCATGCCGACGTGATCCTCGTTGCCGGCCATGTCGGTGGCACCGGCGCCAGCCCGCAGACTTCCGTCAAATATGCCGGCACGCCATGGGAAATGGGGCTGTCGGAGACCAACCAGGTGCTGACGCTCAACGGGCTGCGCCACCGCGTCAAGCTGCGCACCGACGGCGGCCTCAAGACTGGGCGGGACATCGTCATCGCCGCGATCTTGGGGGCGGAGGAGTTCGGAATCGGCACGCTGTCGCTGGTGGCGATGGGCTGCATCATGGTGCGCCAATGCCATTCGAACACCTGCCCGGTCGGCGTCTGCACGCAGGACGAGTCGCTGCGCAAGAAGTTCGTCGGCACGCCCGAGAAGGTCATCAACCTGATGACCTTCATCGCCGAGGAAGTCCGCGAGATTCTCGCCAAGCTCGGCGTGCGCTCACTCGACGACATCATCGGCCGTACCGAGCTGCTCCGTCAGGTCAGCCGCGGCGCCGAGCATCTCGACGATCTCGATCTGAACCCCGTGCTCGCCAAGGTCGATGCCCCGGAGGGCAAGCGCCGCTTCAACATCCCGACCTTCCGCAACGAAGTACCGGACAGTCTCGACGCGCAGATGATCCAGGATGCCAAGGCGGTGTTCGAGCGGCGCGAGAAGATGCAGCTCACCTATACGGTGCGGAATACCCACCGCGCGGTCGGCACCCGCTTCTCGGCCGAGATCACCCAGCGTTTCGGCATGTCCTCGCTCGCCGACGGCCATGTCCATATCCGGCTCCGCGGATCGGCAGGCCAGTCGCTTGGCGCGTTCGCGGTCAAGGGCATAACGCTCGAAGTGTTCGGCGACGCCAACGATTATGTCGGCAAGGGGCTGTCGGGTGCGATCATCGCGGTCCGGCCGATGGTGTCGTCGCCGCTCGAGACAAAGTCGAATACGATCATCGGTAACACCGTGCTGTACGGTGCGACGGCGGGCAAGCTGTTCGCGGCGGGGCAGGCGGGCGAGCGCTTCGCGGTCCGCAACTCGGGTGCGACCGTGGTGGTCGAAGGCTGTGGCGCCAATGGCTGCGAATATATGACCGGCGGCATCGCGGTGATCCTGGGCCGGGTTGGCGAGAATTTCGGCGCGGGCATGACCGGCGGCATGGCTTTCGTGCTCGACGAGCATGGTGAGTTCGAGCGCCGCGCGAATCCGGACAGCATTCTCTGGCAGCGCTTCGCTTCGATGCATTGGGAGATGCGCTGCAAGGCGCTGATCGCCGAACATGCAGAGCGCACCGACAGCAAATGGGCGCACAGCGTGCTCGACGACTGGGACCGCTGGCGCGATTACATTTGGCAGGTCTGCCCCAAGGAGATGGTGAGCCGGCTGGACTATCCGCTAAGCGATGCCGAAGCGCAGGTCGTGGCGGCGGAATAGAAACAAGCGGCCTCCCTCCTCTTCGGGCAGGGATGTAAGAGTGGGATGCGGTCGTCGAGCGGGCGGCGGCCGCACCCACCGGCTCCCTGGAAAAGCAAAGCGCGATTTTTCTCGCGTCCGGCTACTGACATGTCTGTCCTGGCCGGATAGGTTGCGCCACGATGTGGCAGCTCTATCAATTTCCTCTATGTCCCTTTTCCCGCAAGATCCGGCTCCAGATGGAGGAAAAGGGCGTTCCCTATGATCTGGTGCGCGAATCGCCCTGGCTGCGCCGCGACGAGTTCCTCGATCTCAATCCGGTCGGCCAGACCCCGGTCCTCGTCGATGCCGCGCTCGGCACGACGCTGATCCACAGCTGCGCGATCTCCGAATATCTGGAGGAGACCGTCGAGCCTATGCCGATGATCCCCGGCAATGCCGCGCAGCGTGGCGAGATCCGCAGGCTGGTCGCCTATTTCGACGAAAAATTTTATGGGGATGTCGTCGGGCCGCTGCTGTACGAACGCGCCTTGAAGCGCATCGTCCACCGTGCTCCGCCAGACGCAGGCGTGCTGCGCCAGGCGATGAAGGCGGTCAACGATCACCTAGACTATGTCGATTATCTCGTCGGTAGCCGCCGCTGGATCGGGGGGCCGCTGCTCAGCCTCGCCGATCTTGCCTGCGCGGCCCACATCTCGGTGGCGGACTATCTCGGCGGTATTGACTGGCGCGGTCATGATGAGACCAAGCAGTGGTATTCAGGCATGAAATCCCGCCGTTCGCTGCGGGTCATTCTGGCCGACCGGATGGAATTGGTCGGTCCGCCCGAACATTATGAAAAGCCGGATTTCTAGAGACCGCCGGATGGACGGCCAAAGTCGGCAGCCGTTTCCACCATAGGCGCTGCGGCGCAGCGCCGTTTCGATCTCGCTCGAAGTCGCCAGTGCCGACGTGAATCTGATGCCCTTAGGACACAGGCGGCTAGATTCCGCCATTTTCGGATAGCCGTGTACAGCTCGGCTTGTATTCTGGTCCAACATGGATCATATCCCAACTCGCGTCGATGCTGTTTTGCAGCATTTGGCCGATGAGCAGCGTGATCTCCTGTCCATTCCAAGGGACAGGCCGGCTCGGGCCCGCAGGACGCAAAACCAAGCTGAGGCTTCCCAATTCACGCGGGTCGTCATGTGAACCCGCTGTCGCATGAACGCCCGTTCGTGCGCCCGCACTATGAAAGTGCATTTGTGACCAAATTTTCCGAACTCGGTCTTATCGAGCCCCTGCAGCGCGCGCTTGCCGCCAAGGGCTATGACATTCCTACCCCGATCCAGGCGCAGGCCATTCCCGCGCTGCTGGAAGGCCGCGACCTTTGCGGCATCGCGCAGACCGGCACCGGCAAGACCGCGGCCTTCGCGCTGCCGTCGATCCACCACCTGTCTGAAAACCTCAAGCATACGCCGCCGCAGGGTTGCCGCATGCTCGTCCTCGCGCCGACCCGCGAGCTGGCCAGCCAGATCGCCGAGAGCTTCGTCCAATATGGCAAGTTCCTGCGCCTGAGCGTCGCCACCGTGTTCGGCGGCGTGCCGATCAACAAGCAGATCCGTCAGCTGCAGCGCGGCGTCGATATTCTCGTCGCCACGCCGGGCCGCCTGCTCGACTTGATCGATCAGCGTGCGCTGAGCCTCAAGTTCGTCGAGATCTTCGTGCTCGACGAGGCCGACCAGATGCTCGATCTCGGCTTCATCCATGCGCTCAAGCGCGTCGACCAGCTGCTGCCGAAGAAGCGCCAGTCGCTGTTCTTCTCGGCGACGATGCCGAAGGCGATCGCAGAGCTTGGCGATCGTTTCCTGACCAATCCGGCGAAGGTGTCGGTGGCTCCGGCCGCGACGACAGCGGAACGCGTCGAGCAATATGCGACGTTCTGCAACCCCACCGAGAAGCAGGCGCTGCTCACCTTGCGCATCCGCTCGGAGCCGATCGATCGTGCGCTGGTCTTCTCGCGCACCAAACATGGCGCGGACCGGATCGTGAAGAACCTGCGAGCCGCAGGCATCGAGGCGGAAGCCATTCACGGCAACAAGAGCCAGCCGCAGCGTGAGCGCGCCCTGGGCCTGTTCCGCAAGGGCGACATCCGCATCCTGGTTGCGACCGACATCGCCGCGCGCGGTATCGATGTCGGCGGCGTCAGCCATGTGTTCAACTACGAACTGCCGAATGTCGCCGAGCAATATGTCCACCGCATCGGCCGCACCGCGCGCGCCGGCGCCGCCGGCATCGCCATCGCGTTCGTGGCGGATGACGAGCGGCCCTATCTCAAGGCGATCGAGAAGCTGACCAAGATCAGTCTCGATATCCAGCCGCTGCCCGAGAACTTCATCGCCGAAAAGGCGAAGCTGCCTAAGCCCGTGCCGAGCACGCCGTCGCCGCAGGGCGACCGTCGTCGCCATGACGGTGGCGGCCGCTCCGGCGAAGCGCAGCCCAAGCGCCACTTCAGCCGCCCCAAGGGCGCGCCGGGTGCGCATAAGGGTGCGGTGCGCAGGTTCAGCGCACGGTAGTCCAAGCCTGCCCCTACGGGGCTACGACTTCCAAAACACTTCCCTTAGGTTCGTCATCCCAGCGAAAGCTGGGATCTCTCTTGGCATTTTTCTGAACAAGTTGGCGCAGAGAGATTCCAGCTTTCGCTGGAATGACGGCCTTGGATAGGTTCCTGTGTTCGAACGATCTCTTCGTGCGAGCGGCGAAGTGTTAATCCGGGAGCCCGGAGGAGAGGGCTAGGGCACCAATCTCGTCCGCATAGCCGCCAGTCGCGTCACTGCTTCGTCCAGCGTCGCATCGTCCTTGCAGTAGCATAGCCGCAGGATGTTGCGGACCGGGGTCTCCTCGAAGAACGCCGATACGGGTATCGTCACTACCCCGCCTGCGAGCGCCATGAGATCGGCAAAGTCCGCGTCGTCCATCGCGATCCCGGATGCCGCCAGATCGACCGACACGAACCACGTCGCCTGGCTCGGCAGGACCGCATAGCCCGCGGCCTCCAGTCCCGCGACCAGTCTTGAACGTGACCGCGCAAAGCCCGCGCGCATTTCCTCGAACCAGGATGCGGGCTTTCCCAGCCCCTGCGCCACCGCCCATTGCAGATTGGGCGGCGTGGTGAAGGTCATGAACTGGTGGGCCTTGGCAACCTGGCGGGCGAGCGCCTTTCCCGAGACCATCCAGCCGACTTTCCAGCCGGTGAGCGCGAAGATCTTGCCGGCCGATCCGATCTTCACGGTGCGGTTGCGCATGCCGGGCAGGGTGATCAGGGGGATATGCTCCGTGTCGAAGATGACATGCTCCCACACCTCGTCGCATAGCGCGATCACCTCGTGCCGGATGCAGCGTTCCGCAATCAGCTCGAGCGTGGCGCGATCGTACATCCTGCCGGTGGGGTTGGCCGGATTGTTGAAGATGATCAGCCGCGTTTGCGGCCCCATCACCGCATCGAGGGCTGGCGCATCCAGCGTCCACAACGGCGGTTCGAGGTTCACCAGCCGGGGGATTCCGCCCGCGCGCCGGACCATCGGCATATAAGCGTCGTAGAGCGGCTGGATCAGCACCACCTCGTCGCCCGGCGAGATCAGGCTCAGAATCGCCGCCGAGATCGCCTCGGTCGCGCCGGACGTGACTACAACCTCCGAATGCCAGTCGAGGTCGAGACCGTGGCGCATGCGATAATGATCGGAGATGGCCTGGCGCAGCTCGGCTATGCCGAGCATCGGCGGATATTGATTGGATCGCTCGAACAGCGCGTCGGYGGCTGCCCGGCGGATATCGTCCGGGCCCGGCGCGTCGGGAAAGCCCTGGCCGAGATTGATCGCGCCGGTTTCGCGCGCGATTGCCGACATCTTCTCGAAGATGGTGGTCGGCAGCGCGGCGTAGACGGGGTTCATGCGCTGGGGGCCGGCCTCTTCAGCCGGTGCCAAATGAACCAGATCGCGGCGGCGACGATCGCACCGACGATCACTATGTCGAGCTTGTGGAGCAGGCCGCTCAGTCGCGGATCGGTTCGCCACTGGTCGCCCAGCTTCATGCCCACCCAGGCGAGACCGAAGCACCACGGCCAGGATCCGGCAAATGTATAGACATGAAAGCGCAGCAACGGCATGCGCGCCACGCCCGCCGGAAAGGCGATGAACGAACGCACGGCCGGCAGCAGCCGGCAGATCAGCACGGTCAGGTCGCCCCAGCGCACGAAGAAGCGCTCGGCGCGATCGAGATCGGCATGGCTCATCAGCACATAGCGGCCCCAGCGGTCGACAACGGCCCGCCCCCCACGCTTTCCCAGCTCATAGGCGAAGATCGATCCGAGGTTGCAGCCGATCGCACCGGCGGTCGCCGCCAAATAGAGATTGAATTGCCCGGTCGACACCAGATAGCCGGCGAACGGCATGATAATCTCCGACGGCAACGGGATGCAGGCGCTCTCGATCGCCATCAGGATGACGATTCCGCCATAGCCGCCGCTGGAAATCACCGCGATGATGAAGCCGGCGAGCGCGGCGATAATTTTGTGGAACATGCGTCGACGGATAGAGGGGGGTGTCCACCCGCACAAGACTGGTCGTCCGGCACAGGAGGCGGATCGGACGGTATCAGGAGTTACACCGGCCGGTTCGCGCCGCCATTGTCGAGCACCTGGCGTATCTTGACGCCCAGCTGGGTTACGCTGAAGGGCTTGGGCAGAAAGGCCACGCCGGCATCGAGCATGCCATTATGAACGACGGCATTTCTGGTATAGCCGGTCGTGAACAGGATTTTCAGGTCCGGGCGCATCGCCAGCGCATTGTCGGCGAGTTTGCGGCCGTTCATCTCGGGCATCACGATATCGGTGAAGAGCATGTCGATGGTCGGCTGTTCGGCGAGCGCCTCCAGCGCTTCGGTGCCATTGGCGGCCGAGACTACGAGATAGCCAAGGTCGCGTAGGGCATCGACGGAGAAGTGGCGGACCCGCTGCTCGTCCTCGACGACCAGGATCACCTCGCCCCGCCGCGCCTGCGGCACGGCTGTCTTGTCATGGCTCAGGCGGTCCAGCGGGGTGACGGCCTCGCCATGATGGCGAGGCAGATACAGCTTTACCGTGGTGCCCTGTCCGGGTTCGGAATAGATCGCGGCATGGCCGCCGGTCTGCTTCATGAACCCGAAAATCTGGCTTAGGCCGAGGCCGGTGCCCTTGCCGACGGGTTTGGTTGTGAAGAAGGGATCGAACGCGCGGGCCGCTACCTCGGGAGTCATGCCGGTTCCGGAGTCGGTGACGCTGAGCATCACATATTGACCTGCTACGACACCGCCGCGGGTGCTGGCATATTCGTCATCGAGATAGGCGTTCGCCGTTTCGATCGTCACACGCCCGCCGCCGGCCATCGCATCGCGCGCGTTGACGCCCAGGTTGAGGATTGCATTTTCCAGCTGGCCGGGGTCGGCGAAGGTTCGCCACAGTCCGCCGGCGAGGACGGTTTCTATCATATATTCCTCGCCGAGCGTCCGCTGCAGCAGTTCGGACATGCCGGCAACCAGCTTGTTGACGTCGAGCGTCAGCGGCGCGAGCGGTTGCTGCCGGGAAAAAGCGAGCAGCCGTGCAGTCAATGAGGCGGCGCGCTCGGCACCCTCATAGGCAGCGTCGATATTGCGCTCGAGCCGTTCGGGATCGTTGAGGCGTCGCTTGGCAAGATCGAGGCTACCGATCACGATGGCGAGCATATTGTTGAAATCATGCGCGATTCCGCCGGTCAGCTGCCCGATCGACTCGATCTTCTGCATCTGGCGAATTTGCTCCTCGGCGTTCTCGCGCGCCGCCATCTGATCGCGCAGCTTCCGCTCGGCGCCGATCGCTTCGTCACGCGCCGCCAGAAGCTCGCCTTCGCGCTTTCCGCTGTCGGTGATGATGATCGAAGCGACCAGCAGCACGACCAGCACCGTGGCGACCAGCGTCCCGCCCAGGATCCGCACCAGCAATTCGGCGCTACGCTGCCGTTCGGATAGCAGCTTTTCCTCTTCCTTGATCATGCGGTTTATCACGCGGAGCGCCGCCTGCATGCGCCGGAAGCCTTCGCCGGACTCGATCCGGGCGACTTCATCCTGCAGTTCGCCAGCGTCGACGGCGGCCACGCCGCGCATGGCAAAAGCCACCTTGGCATTGAGCGTCTTGCGGAGAGGAGCAATATTGGCGAGCTGCGTTGGATTGTCGCGGATCTCCTGCTGCAGCCGGTCTACTGCCGGACCAAGTTCGCTTGCCAGCTGGACCAGCTGGGCCTTCATGCGCCGATCGCGGGTCAGCACATAGCCGCGATGATCGGATTCGATCGCGCGGACATGATCGGTAAGTTCGGTAAGCTGGACTTCGACACGGAGCGAATGTGCCGCCCATTCTCCCGATCGGCTCTGCTCGCGCGTCAGAAACAGGGCCGCGATGACAGCCAGCATGGCGACCGCCAGACCGACCACGGCCAGGAACGGAATGCGATGCCTGACGACCCCCATGCGGATTTATTAGGCGTCTGTGGGACGGTCGCAAGAGAAAATGGCCGGCTCCCCGTACTTTTGCGGAAGAAGTCACGGAGAACCCGGGCGGGATTCACCGCGACGCTGCGACGATGTCTGCCCATCCTGCTTCGTCGACAACATCGATGCCCAGCTCCGCCGCTTTTTTCAGCTTCGATCCGGCGCCTGGACCCGCCACGACCAGATCGGTCTTTGCCGAAACCGATCCCGATACTTTAGCGCCCAGCGCTTCGGCTTGGGATTTGGCCTCGTCGCGTGACATAGTCTCGAGCGAGCCGGTGAAGACCACGGTCTTGCCGCTGACGGCCGATGCCCGTGTCTCATGGATGACGTCTGCCGGCTGTAGCTGGTCGAGCAGGTCGGCAACGGCGGCGGCATTATGCGGTTCGGCAAAGAAGTCGATCAGGGCGAAGGCGACCTCCGGCCCTACGCCGGGGGTCTCGATGATCGCCGCGAGCTCCTTCGCCACGCGCGCCGCGAACTTTTGATCGCTTTCGCCGATGGCCTGAACGGCCGCCTCGCGTGCGGCAACCGCGCGATCGATCATCCCTTTCAGCGCGTCCCAACTGCGATAGCGGCGGGCGAGATCGCGCGCCGTCACCTCGCCGACATGACGAATGCCCAGCGCGAACAGGAAGCGATCGAGCGGCGGTGACCGTTTCGCGTCGATCGCCGCGATCAGGTTGGCCGCCGACACCTCCGCCCAGCGCTCCCGGGACAGCAGAATGTCCTTGGTCAGACGGAAGATGTCGGCCGGCGCTTCGACCAGCCGGTCGCGAAAGAAGCTTTCGATATGGACGAGGCCGAGGCCTTCGATGTCGAGGGCGTGGCGGGACACGAAGTGGCGAAGCCGCTCAACGCGTTGGGCCGGGCAGATCAGCCCGCCGGTGCAGCGATAGTCGACTTCGCCCGGCTCCCGCTCGGCCGCCGATCCGCATTCCGGACAGATCTCCGGGAAGGGCCAGCTGCCGCGGCTCTCGTCGCGCGACAGATTATCGACGATCTGCGGGATCACGTCGCCGGCGCGCTGGACGATTACACGGTCGCCGGGCCAGACACCGAGCCGTCCGATCTCGTCGGCATTGTGCAGTGTCGCGTTGGTGACGACGACGCCGCCGACCGTCACCGGCTCAAGGCGCGCCACCGGGGTCAGTTTGCCGGTGCGGCCGACCTGGATGTCGATCGCGTTGAGCAGCGTCTGCGCCTTCTCGGCGGGAAATTTATGCGCGATCGCCCAGCGCGGCGCGCGGGCGATGAAGCCGAGCCGCTTCTGCCAGTCAAGGCGATCGACCTTGTAGACCACGCCGTCGATGTCGAACGGCAGATCGGCGCGGCGTGCCTCGATGCCGCGATAATGCGCCAGGGCCGCGGCCTCACCGTCGACCCGGACGAGATCGTCCGAAACCGGCACGCCCCAATCGGCGATGGCGTTCATCACCTCCTTCTGCGTCTCCGCCGGGAGCGCCGAGACTTCGCCCCAGCCATGGGCGAGGAAGCGCAACGGCCTGGCGGCAGTGACCGACGAGTCCTTCTGGCGCAACGATCCGGCGGCGGCGTTGCGGGGATTGGCGAACTGCCGGGCCTTCGCGGGATCTTCGGCTTCCTCAAGCAGGCGGGCATTGAGTGCTGCGAAATCCCCTTTCGCCATATAGACTTCGCCGCGGATTTCGAACACCGCCGGGGCGTTCTGCTTCAGCCGTTGCGGGATGTCGTCGATCGTGCGGACATTGGCGGTGACGTCTTCGCCTACCGAGCCATCGCCGCGCGTCGCGGCGAGCACCAGTACGCCCTCTTCATAGCGCAGCGAGCAGGACAGCCCGTCGATCTTGGGCTCGGCGGTGAGTGCAACCGGTTCGTCGGCCGCCAGGCTGAGATAGCGGCGGACGCGCCCGACGAAATCAACCACATCCTCGTCGGCGAAAGCATTGTCGAGGCTGAGCATCGGCGCGGCGTGCGTCACCTTGGCAAGATGTCCGGACGGCGCCGCCCCCACCAGCTTCGACGGCGAATCCGGACGGACGAGCTGGGGAAACTCTGCCTCCAGCGCCCCGTTTTCCCGGACCAGCGCATCATATTCGGCGTCTGTGATCTCCGGCGCGTCATCGCGATGGTAAAGGGCATTATGGCGCCCGATCTCGGCCGCGAGATAGGCGAGCCGCTCGGCAGCCTGGGATTCGGTTGTCATCGCCGCGTTCTAGAGCCTGATCCTTTAAGGTGGAAGCGCTGAGCGCTTCCACCGAAAGCGTGAATCAGGCTCTCCTATATGGTTTAGACCTAGATTCACGGTTCAGGCTGATTCAGCCTGAACAGATCAGGTCGCGTCGCTTGGGTTCAATTTGAACCACGCGTGTCGCGCTCTCCCGACGCGCTCGCCCAATCGGACCTCACGCCACTTTCGTCTCCAGAGGCGCACTAACCAGCGCCGCTATGGAGCGTTGCATCTGATCCGCGGTGAAGGGCTTGAAGAGCAGCGCCACGCGGTCGTCCAGCTCGCCCAGCTCGGAGGCATTGGCATTGCCGGTGATGATGATCGCGGGCAGCCCCGGGCGTGTCTGCCGGGCGCGGCGGACCAGTTCCGTCCCCGCCAGTTGCGGCATGGCATAGTCGGTGATCAGGACGTCCACCGGCCATGTGCCGTCGCTCAGGAGTGTCAGCGCCTCGAAGCCGTCGGCAGCGGTCGTAACCCGATGACCGATGTCGCTCAGCATCGCGCCCGATGTGGCGCGGACGCCTTCATGATCGTCGACCAGCAATATCGCGCGCGGATTGGCGGTCTCCATCGGCAGCGCGGGGCTCTCGATCTCCTCCAGCTGCGCCGAAGCGTCTGGCGCACGCGGCAGCCAGATCTGGACCCTGGTGCCTTCGCCCAGCCGGCTGTCGATCCGCATCGTGCCGCCCGATTGCTGCGCAAACCCGTAGACCATGCTGAGCCCCAGCCCGGTGCCCTTGCCGACGGGCTTGGTGGTGAAGAACGGCTCCATCACGCGCTCGATCATGTCGGGCGGGATGCCGGCCCCGATATCGGCGACCTCGAAGACGACATAGCTGCCCGCCTTCAGCCCGGCATGGTCGTGCGCAAGCGCTTGGTTCGAGACGGAGACGGTGATCGTACCGCCCTGCGGCATGGCGTCGCGCGCGTTGATGATGAGGTTCATCAACGCGAGTTCGAGCTGCGCATCGTCCGCATATGCATGCCAGACGCCGCTATCGGTATTCCATTGCAGCTCGATGAGCCCGCCGAGCGTGTGGGCGAGCAGATCGTTGACGGCGCCGGCCAGCGCCGCGACGTCGATCGGCGCCGGTTCCAGTCGCTGCTTGCGGGCGAAGGCGAGCAGCCGCGCGACGAGCTCGGCGCCCTGCTCGGCGGCGCGCTTCGTCATGGTAATGATCTTGCGCTGGTCGTCCTCCAGCGCAACGCGGCGCTCGATCATGCCGAGGCCGCCGAGAACCGCCGCGAGCAGGTTGTTGAAATCATGCGCGATGCCGCCGGTCAGCTTGCCGATCGCATCCATCTTGCGCGATTGCAGCAGCTGGATTTCGAGCTCCTTGCGATCGGTGACGTCGAGCAGGGTTCCGGCGAGCTCGAAGGGGAGTCCCTCGGCATCGTGGAGAAGCACGGCCTGGTCGAGGAAATGCTTGTAGCTCCCGTCGGCGCACTGCCAGCGATATTCAACGGCGAGGCCCTGGCCCTCGGCCCGGCCCGCCATCGCCTGCTCGACACGCTGGCGGTCGTCGGGATGGAGCCGCTTGCGCCAGAGGTCGGGAGAATGCCGGAGATCGTCGAACTCGAAACCGGTGAGGACCTTGAAATTGCCGCTGACATATTTTGGCACCCGCGGCGATGCGTGCGGATCCTCGAGATAGAGCATGATCGGGAGCGACTCGATTATCGCAAGCTGGCGTTGCTCGGCCAGCCGCAGCTCCTGTTCGGTACGCAGCAGTTCCGCATTGGCCCGCAGATTCTCGTCGAGCAGCAGCTGTTCGGCGCGGGCCTTGCGCTGGATCTCGCGGCGCATCTGGTAGAGGTCGACGAACACCGCCACCTTCGATTGCAGCACCACCGGCTCGACCGGCTTGAACACATAATCGACCGCGCCCATCGAATAGCCGCGGATCAGATGCTCTGTCTCCTTGTTCACGGCCGACAGGAAGATGATCGGGATGCGCTTGGTCTGCTCGCGGCCCCGGATGATCTGGGCGGTCTCATACCCATCCATCATCGGCATATAGACGTCGAGCAGGATGACCGCGAACTCGCCTTTCAGAAGGTGCCGCAGCGCCTCCTCGCCCGATCGCGCGAGAACGACGTCGGCGACATCCTCAAGCACGGTCTGCAAGGCGAGCAGGTTGCGTTCGTCGTCGTCGACGACGAGTATCCTCGCCCGCTCGTCGCCGAAGGCATCGGAACCCTTCATAGGGGCGCTGTCGTTTTTCACCGGCATTCGCGCAATCACTCGGCGGCCGAGTGGGCAAGTTCTTCGGCGGACCATTCGCGCGAACGGCCGACCCAGACTCTGAGCAGCGCGAGCAGCAGCTCGATGTCGACGGGCTTGGCGATATAGTCCGATGCGCCGGCGTCGAGGCATTTCTGCCGGTCGCCCTTCATCGCCTTGGCCGTGACCGCGATCAGCGGTAGATCGGCCAGCTTCGGACGATGGCGGATCTGCTGCATCGTCTCGTAACCGTCCATCTCTGGCATCATGATGTCGATCAGCGCGATATCGATACCAGGCGTCTGTTCGAGGATGAGGATGCCGTCCTGCCCGCGTTCGGCGTGGAGGACCTCGACATTGTAGCTTTCGAGCACGCTGGTCAGCGAATAGATGTTTCGGATATCGTCGTCGACAATGAGTATCTTGGCGCCGGCCAGCTCGGGCACCGCGCGGGGCGATGGACTGGTGCCGTCGCGGTCGATCAGGGTCAGCGAAGGATTGTGCGGCTGGTTTCTCGCCAGTTCGGCCAGGGCGGAGAAGACATCCTTCAGTTGGCCCGTCGTCGCTGGTTTCTCGGTGATGCCGATCGCACCCAGGACCTGCGCTTCCGCCAATCGGTCAGCGCCCGAAATGACATGGACCGGGATGCGCATCGTCTGGGGGTCATGCTTCAGCAGGTCGAGCAGCACGAAGCCATCGATGTCTGACAGGCCGAGGTCGAGCGTGATCGCGTTCGGCTGCATCTTGCGCACCGTGTTGAGAGTGCCGGCTCCCGCGGTGGAGATCACGCCCTTGAGCCCGGCCTCATGCGCCACGTCGAGCAGGATGGATGCGAAAGCCGGGTCGTCTTCGACGATGAGAACGAACGGCGCATCGCCGATGCCGTCGCGGTCGTCGGTTACCTCCATCGGCGCGGGCAGGGCGTTAGGCACGTTCGCGCCGCTATTGTCGTAGCGCGCGGTCGCACCGCCGCCGCTGATTGCCGCCGGGGCGATCGCTTGAGTGGGAACGAACAGGGTGAAGGTCGAGCCTGAGCCGGGGGTCGACCGGACCTGCAGCTCGCCGCCCAACAGCCGCGCGATTTCGCGGCTGATCGAAAGGCCCAACCCGGTTCCGCCATATTTGCGGCTGGTCGTGCCGTCGGCCTGCTGGAATGCCTCGAAGATGAGCTTCTGCTTATCCTTCGGAATGCCGATGCCGGTGTCCGTGACCGCAATCTCCACCACGCCGTCGGCATTACGCAGCACTGGGTGATTGGTGCTCCATCCCGCCGTGGCATTGCGAACCGCAAGCGTCACGCTGCCATGCGCGGTGAACTTGAAGGCGTTGGACAGCAGGTTCAGCACAACCTGCTGCAGGCGCTTTTCATCGGTGCGGATCGCGCCGGGCAGGGCGCCTTCGAACTCAACCCGGAACTCGAGATTCTTGTCGGCCGCAAGCTGGCGGAAGGTCCGCTCCATATGCTGCTTGAGGCTGTTCATCGGCATGTCCCCGAGTTCGATCGAGACGGTGCCCGACTCGATCTTCGACAGATCGAGGATGTCGTTGATCAGGCTCAACAGATCCGAGCCGGCCGAGTGGATGGTGCGGGCGAACTCGGTCTGCTTCTCGTTGAGATTGCCCTGCGGATTGTCCGCCAGCAGCTTCGACAGGATCAGCAGCGAATTGAGCGGTGTACGCAACTCGTGCGACATGTTGGCCAGGAACTCGGATTTGTACTTGGAGGTGAGGGCGAGCTGCTCGGCCTTCTCCTCGACGGCGCGGCGGGCCATGTCGATTTCGAGGTTCTTCGCCTCGACCTGGCGTTTCTCGTTCTCGAGAAGCTGCGCCTTTTCCTGCAGTTCCTCGTTGGTTGCGTGAAGCTCTTCCTGCTTTGTGGTAAGTTCGGTCTGGCGTGCTTGCAGCTCCTGGGTCAGCAGCTGGGACTGCTTGAGCAGGCCTTCGGTGCGCATCGTCGCGGCGATCGTGTTGAGCACGATGCCGACCGATTCCATCAGCTGGTCGAGAAAGCTCTGGTGGGTCTCGTTGAACTCGCTGAACGAGGCAAGTTCGATCACCGCCTTGACGTCGTCCTCGAACAGCGCCGGCAGGATGTTGACGTTGGCGGGCGCGGCGTGGCCGAGGCCGGAACCGATCCGGACGAAGTCGGCGGGTGCGTTCTTCAGCAGGATCGGCCGCTTGTCGGCGGCGGCTTGGCCGACCAGTCCCTCGCGCAGGTTGAAGACGGGCTTCAGCTCCTCGCGCTTTTCGGCGCCATAGCTCGCCGCCAGTTCGAGGACCGTCTCATTCTCCTCGCGCTTGGCGACGTAGAACACCCCATATTGCGCGTTCACCAGCGGTGCCAGTTCGGACATGATCAGGTTCGACACTGTGGTCAGGTCGCGCTCGCCCTGCAGCATCCGCGAGAAGCGTGCGAGGTTGGTCTTCAGCCAATCCTGCTCCGCATTCTTCAAGGTCTGTTCCTTGAGGTTGCGGATCATCTCGTTGATGTTGTCCTTGAGCGCAGCCATCTCGCCCGAGGCTTCCACCGCCACCGAGCGGGTAAGGTCGCCCTTGGTGACCGCGGTCGCCACGTCGGCGATCGAGCGCACCTGGTTGGTCAGGTTGGTCGCCATCGCGTTGACGTTGTCGGTAAGGTCGCGCCACAGGCCCGAGGCGCCCGGCACGCGTGCCTGGCCGCCCAGCTTGCCTTCGATGCCGACCTCGCGGGCCATGTTGGTGACCTGGTCGCCGAAAGTGGACAGCGTATCGATCATGAAGTTGATCGTCTCGGCCAGCGCCGCGATCTCGCCCTTGGCGTCCACCGTCAGCTTGCGCTTGAGGTTGCCCTGCGCCACCGCGGTCACCACGTCGGCGATGCCCCGCACCTGATTGGTGAGGTTGGTCGCCATGAGGTTCACATTGTCGGTCAGATCCTTCCAGGTGCCGCCGACGCCGGGTACCTGCGCCTGGCCGCCGAGCTTGCCTTCGGTGCCGACCTCGCGCGCCACGCGAGTCACTTCCGAGGCGAAGCCGTTGAGCTGATCGACCATGACGTTGATCGTGTCCTTCAGCGCGAGAATCTCGCCCTTCACGTCGACCGTGATCTTCTTGGACAAATCGCCTCTTGCCACCGCGGTGGTGACGTCGGCGATGTTGCGGACCTGGCCGGTGAGGTTGTCCGCCATCAGGTTGACGTTGTCGGTGAGGTCCTTCCAGGTGCCAGCGACGCCGCGCACCTGGGCCTGGCCGCCCAGTTTACCCTCGGTGCCGACCTCGCGCGCCACGCGGGTGACTTCGGATGCGAAGCTGTTGAGCTGGTCGACCATCGTATTGATCGTGTTCTTCAGCTCGAGGATTTCGCCCTTCACGTCGACGGTGATCTTCTTGGAAAGATCGCCCAGGGCCACGGCGGTGGTTACCTCGGCGATGTTGCGGACCTGGCCGGTCAGGTTCGCCGCCATCGCGTTCACGTTATCGGTCAGATCCTTCCAGGTGCCGCCGACGCCTTCGACCTGGGCCTGTCCGCCGAGCTTGCCTTCCGAACCCACTTCGCGCGCCACGCGGGTGACTTCGGATGCGAAGCTGTTGAGCTGGTCGACCATGGTGTTGATGGTGTTCTTGAGCTCGAGGATCTCGCCCTTCACGTCGACGGTGATCTTCTTGGACAAGTCGCCTCTTGCCACGGCTGTTGTCACCTCGGCGATATTGCGCACCTGGCCGGTCAGGTTGCCGGCCATCAGGTTGACGTTGTCGGTGAGATCCTTCCAGGTGCCGGCAACGCCTTCGACCTGCGCCTGGCCGCCGAGCTTACCTTCGGAACCCACTTCGCGCGCCACGCGGGTGACTTCCGATGCGAAGCTGTTGAGCTGGTCGACCATGACGTTGATGGTGTTCTTGAGCTCGAGGATCTCACCCTTCACGTCGACGGTGATCTTCTTCGACAAGTCGCCGCGGGCAACCGCGGTGGTCACGTCAGCGATGTTGCGGACCTGGCCGGTCAGGTTGTCGGCCATCAGGTTGACGTTGTCGGTGAGATCCTTCCACGTGCCGGCAACGCCGGGCACCTGCGCCTGGCCGCCGAGCTTGCCTTCGGTGCCGACTTCGCGGGCCACGCGGGTCACTTCGGACGCGAAGCCGTTGAGCTGGTCGACCATGACGTTGATGGTGTTCTTCAGCTCGAGGATCTCGCCCTTCACGTCGACGGTGATCTTTTTCGACAGATCGCCCGATGCGACGGCGGTGGTCACCTCGGCGATGTTGCGGACCTGGCCGGTGAGGTTGTCGGCCATCAGGTTGACGTTGTCGGTGAGATCCTTCCAGGTGCCGGCGACGCCGGGCACCTGCGCCTGGCCGCCGAGCTTGCCTTCGGTGCCGACTTCGCGGGCCACGCGGGTCACTTCCGAGGCGAAGCTGTTGAGCTGGTCGACCATGACGTTGATGGTGTTCTTGAGCTCGAGGATCTCACCCTTCACGTCGACGGTGATCTTCTTGGACAGATCGCCCGAGGCGACGGCGGTGGTCACCTCGGCGATATTGCGGACCTGGCCGGTGAGGTTGTCGGCCATAAGGTTGACGTTGTCGGTGAGGTCCTTCCACGTGCCGGCGACGCCTTCGACGCGCGCCTGGCCGCCAAGCTTTCCCTCGGTACCGACTTCGCGGGCGACGCGCGTCACTTCCGATGCGAAGCTATTGAGCTGGTCCACCATCGTATTGATGGTGTTCTTAAGCTCGAGGATTTCGCCCTTCACCTCGACGGTGATCTTCTTGGACAGATCGCCCGAGGCGACGGCGGTGGTCACCTCGGCGATGTTACGGACCTGGCCGGTCAGGTTCGCCGCCATCAGGTTCACGTTGTCGGTGAGATCCTTCCAGGTGCCGGCGACACCCTTCACGGTCGCCTGGCCGCCCAGCTTGCCTTCGGTGCCCACTTCGCGGGCGACGCGGGTCACTTCCGAGGCGAACGACGCCAGCTGACCCACCATCGTGTTCACGACATTGCCGATGCGCAGGAATTCGCCGCGCAGGGCTCGCCCGTCGATCTCGACCGTCATCGATTGGGAAAGGTCGCCCTTGGCGACGGCGCCGATCACGCGCGCGACCTCGGCGGTCGGCTGGACCATGTCCTCGATCAGCTCGTTGACCGAGCGAATCGCGTTCTCCCAGCCGCCCGTCGCCGATTTGACGCGTCCCCGCTGGGTGATCTTGCCTTCCTTGCCGACCACGATCGAGAGCCGCCCCAGCTCCTCGGTGATCTGCTGGTTGATTTCGACGACTTCATTGAACAGCTGTGCGATCTCGCTGTCCGGCCCCGAGAAATCATCCCGAAGGCGAACCGAGAAGTCGCCGCGGCGAAGACTGCGCAGCGCAGACACCAGGTGACGGCGGTCGAGACCGTCGATGAGGGTTTCGGCGTTCACTAACGGCTCCCTGTTCGTCTCCCCCCGTTTTGAGTGTCGCTCAGCCCCCCGGCCCGCTCTGCGGCTCATAGCACGTCCGATCCGTTCGTCTCCAGCGATTTTCGTTACGCTCTCAGTGGCTTGGGCCGCTGCTGGAGGCCGCGCGGCTGTTATCCGATCAAAACGGCGGATGAATGTGTCAAAACCGAACGGTTGCTGAAATCGTGGATCGATTTCTTCTACGGGTCAGGCGGCCTCGAGCAGTCGCATCGCCTGGGCCCGCGCCTCGGCGGTGACCTCGTTGCCCGAAAGCATGCGCGCGATCTCCTCCTGCCGTTCGTCCGCGTCGAGCGGACGGACGCCGGTGCGGGTGACCAGTCCGTCATGGCTTTTCGCGATGAGCCAGTGGTTGCGGCCGCGCGCGGCGACTTGCGGACTGTGGGTGACGACCAGCAGCTGGGCGTTGCGAGCCAAGCGTTGCAGCCGTTCGCCGATGGCACTTGCCACGGCGCCGCCGACGCCGCGATCGATCTCGTCGAAGATCATCGTGGTGGCAGCGCCTTGCTCGGCCAGCGCGACCTTGAGCGCGAGGATGAATCGCGACAGTTCGCCGCCGCTGGCGATCTTGATCAGTGGTGCAAATGGGGCGCCGGGATTGGTCGATATCTCGAACTCCACCCGATCACGCCCGGCCGGAGACCAGCCGCTCTCGGGCAGCGTCTCGACAACGGTGCGAAAGCGCGCGGCATCGAGCTTGAGTGGAGCCAGTTCACCGGCCACCGCCGCATCGAGCCGAGCCGCGGCGGCGCGCCGCGCCTCGCTCAGCCCAACCGCGGCGTCGTCATAGGCCTGGCGGGTCGCCCGCGCTGCCGCTTCGAGCTTGGCCAGCCCGGCGTCGCCGGCTTCGATCCGGTCGAGGCGCGCGGCCAGTTCGTCGTGCAGCGCAGCCAGCCCGTCCGGGTCGACGCGGTGCTTGCGGGCGAGGGCGCGCAACTCGAACAGGCGGGTTTCGACGAGGTCCAGCCTGGCGGGATCGAAGCGCATCGCCTCTGCGGCGGCGGCGAGCTTGTCTTCCGCCTCGCTCGCTTCGATGACGGCGCGGTCCAGGGCCTCCAGCGCCTCGCCGAGCAGGGGATGATCGGCGGCGATGCGGTCCAGCCGCCGTGCCGCCTGGCGCAGCGCCGAGAGTCCGCCGTCCGAACCGTCGAGATGGGCCGTCACCAGTTGGAGGTCGTCGGTCAGCTTGACGCCCTTCTGCATGTCCGATCGTTCGCCGGCGAGGACCGCCTCTTCGCCCGGTTCGGGCGCGAAACGGGAGAGTTCCTCGACGGCATGATCGAGCCATTCACGGTCCCGCGCTGCGTTTTCCAGGTCGCTGCGCGCGGTTTCCAGCGCGTCCTCCGCCGCCCGCCACCCTCGGTGCGCTGCGGCGACGCCGGCAACGTCGAGACGGCCGAAAATATCGAGCAGGGCGCGATGGCCCCGCGGGTTGATCAGCCCACGGTCATCGTGCTGGCCATGGATCTCGACGAGCATGCCGCCGAGCTCCCGGAGCGTCGCGGCCGATGCGGGCTGGTCGTTGATGAAGGCGCGGCTGCCGCCATCGGCCTTGACGACGCGGCGGATCACCAGCGCCTCGCTTGGGTCCGCGTCGAAGCCGTTTTCGTCGATCAATGCCAGGGCAGGATGATCGCGCTCCAGCTCGAAGCTCGCGGAGACGGTCGCCTGCGCGGCGCCGTTACGGACCAGTCCGCTATCCGCCCGCATGCCCAGCGCGAGTCCCAGCGCATCGAGCAGGATCGATTTGCCCGCGCCGGTCTCGCCCGTCAGTGTGCCGAGACCAGGCCCGAACTCTAGGTCGAGCGCCTCGATCAGCACGACGTCCCTGATGGCGAGCGCGGTAAGCATTCGGACATGTGTAGAACATGCGCCCCCGCCGCGCCAAGAGGCTGATCGCTCGGCCCCGCGGTCGGTCCTGCTTCCCTTTTCCACCGCCTGTGTCCAATAGAGGGCGATGCGGGCGGAGAAGACCATGAAGCGAATGCTAGTGCTGCTGGCCGCGCTCATGCTGTGCATCGCCATTGCCGGCGTCACCAGCTACAATAAACAGCAACCGGCATCGAACGCGGTAGAGTCTCCCGCGACAGCGGCGGCACCGCTGCCGCGTCAGCCGACCGCCTTCGGCATCAATCTCTCCTCGGTCATCTACTGGACCAACCAGCGCGCCTTCATGAATCTCGTGGCGGGCAGCGGCGCCTGGCGCTCGACCAAATCCTGGAAGGCCGTCGACCCGCGGCTGGTCGATCGGAATGGCACGCTGCTGTCGCTGCAGCCGGGCGAGCAGGCGGCCCTCGCGTTGACCAAGCCGCCCGCTGCCTATCGCGGCGATGTCGCCATCCACTGCCGGTATGACGGCAAGGGCTCGGTCAGCGGCATCGGCTCGGCCAGTCCCGCTGCCGGGCCGGGGCGGTTCGATTTCATCTGGAAACGCGAAGTCGCCACCGCCCAGATCCGGGTCGACGCAACCGATCCGGCCGATCCGATCCGGCACGTCGACTGTCGTGAGGCTGGAGCCGACCCCAAGGCGCTGTTCGACCCCGCCTTCGTCGACAGCCTGCGGCCCTATAAGGCGGTGCGGTATCTCGATTGGCAGCAGGCCAATATGAATGAAGCGGGCAACTGGTCGCTGCGCACGCCGCCGGCCGCGACGATCCAGTCGAATCCGCAGGGCGTGGCGGTCGAGCATCTCGTCGCGCTCGCCAACGCAGCGGGGGTCGATCCCTGGTTCGTGATGCCTTGGAACGCCGATGCAGCCTATATGGAAGGCTTTGCGCGCTATGTGCATGATCATCTCGATCCGGCCCGCACCGCCTATGTCGAGATCGGCAACGAGATCTGGAACATGAGCTTCCCCGCCGGGCGGCAGGCCTTGGCCGAGGGGCTGGCGGCCAAGCTCGGCAAGACCGGCGATGAGGCGCGGATGCGCCGCTATGCCCAGCATTCGGTGGAAGGCTTCAAGGTCTGGGAACGGATCTATGCGCGTGAGCCGAAGCGGATCGTGCGGGTGCTGTCCGGTCAGAACAGCTGGCCGCAGCTGTTTCAATATGCGATCGATTACCAGGACACCGCCCGCCATGCCGATGCGCTGTCGACCGCGCTCTATTTTGGACAGCTCCTCCTCAACGACCCGCCGGCGGATAGCAGCGACATCGCGCCGTTGTTCCCGAAGCTCGAAGGCTCGATCGAATCCACCTTTGCTTCGGCGCGTCAGTTCAAGCAGATGGCCGATGCGCGCGGCCTGCGCTACATCGGCTATGAAGGCGGCCAGCACGCGAGCTATGCCGGCAAGGACCGCACGCTGATTCCCCGCCTGAACCGCGATCCGCGCATGGGCGACGCCTATCGGCTCTATCTTGCCGGTTGGGACAGGAGCTTCGGCGACCTGCTTATGATCTTCCACTCGGTCAGTCCGGCCGGCTCCTCGATGCATTTCGGTCTCGCCGAATATAGCGGCCAGCCGATTGCGGAGACGCCCAAGCGCAAGGCCGTGCTTGACGCGATCGTCGCGACGAAGCGCTGATCAAATGATGCGGCAACGCCTGCTGGGAACCTTTCTGGGGCAGGCGGCGCTGTCGCTGCGCGACCGCTACCAGCTGCTGACGGCCGGCAGGGAGGTGCTCGGGACGCTCGCCAATGACCAGCTGGCCGGGACGATGGTGGCGCGCCTCGTCCAAGACGGCGGCACCTTCATCGATGTCGGCGCGCATATCGGCTCGATCGTCGCCGAAGTGAAGCGCCACCAGCCGGGCGCAAGCATCATCGCGTTCGAGGCGATCCCCGAGAAGGCCGAGCGGCTTCGCGCGAAATTTCGCGACGTCCGGGTCGAATGCTGTGCGCTGTCCGATCGCGACGGCCAGGCGTCTTTCTTCATAGACCTGGCCCGATCGGGCTACAGCTCGCTGGCGCTGGGCCGTGGCGATGTCCGCGAGATCGAGGTGCCGCTGTGTCGGCTCGATGCCTTGGTAACGGCCGCCGACGTCATCAAGATCGATGTCGAAGGTGCCGAACTCGGGGTGCTGCGCGGCGGTGCGGCGTTGATCGAGAAAACCCGCCCGGTGATCATGTTCGAGAGCGGGCCGCAGGAAGTACTCGGATATGGCAAGGTCGATTTGTGGACCTTCCTCGACGATCGCAGCTATGCGGTCCTCGTCCCGAACCGCCTCGCCCATGAAGCGCCGGGGCTGACCCTGGACGGCTTTCTCGACAGCCACCGCTATCCCCGCCGGACCACCAACTATTTCGCAGTTCCGGCGGAGCGGCTCGGCGACGTCCGGGCGCAGGCCCGCCGGATTCTGCAGCTCGACTGAGATCAGCTCCCGGCGACGCGGTGCGCGAAGGCCGTCACATCGTCCAGCACCGGCGCCTTGCCGCGGAAGGGCCGGGCGAGGGCGGTGACGATGCCGACATGACCGAGGTCGTGATAGATCTTCAGCTGCGACGAAACGCCGAGCGAACGCAGCTTGCGATCCAGGTTGATAGAGTTTTTCGGCCATACCGTATCGTCGTCCGCGCCGTGCAGCAGCAGCATCGGCGGTGCCGATGCATCGGCATAGTGGATTGGCTGGGTTTCCTGGGGCCGTGGCCAGCGGCCGAAGGTCCTGACCGATATCGGCCCGTCGAGCGGCAGGAAGTCATAGGGTCCTGCGAGGCCGGCAAAGCCTTTGATAGCGGCCCGATCGCGCCCGAGAAATAGCGGGTCGAGCGCGAGCATCGCCGCATTATAGGCGCCGGCGGAATGGCCGACGAGCACGATGCGGTCCGGGTCGCCGCCATATTCTGCGGCGTGCGCGCGGGTCCAGCGCACCGCTGCGGCGCAATCCTCGACGAAGCCGGGGAAATAGACCTCCGGCACCAGACGGTAATCGGGGACGATCGTGACGAAACCGGCGGCCGACAGCGCGCGAGCGGCGAAGTGATAGCCCTCGCGCGTGCCGTTCGCCCAGGATCCGCCATAGATGAACATGATCACCGGGCGCTTTCCCTTGGCCGCCGCGACCGGAGCATAGACGTCGAGCTGGCGGCGCGGGCCCTCGCCATAAGCTATGTCGGACGCGACCTTCCGGCTTCCGCCGTCCTTGGGCATCACCGTGTCGAATGCGCGCACCGGCGCGCAGGCCGCGGCCACCAGCGCACCACATATCAGCAGCGCCAGGCCGGCCAGGGTCAGCTTTGTCATCATGTCTCCGTCTCTACCCGTTATCGCCATTTACGCCAGCCGGTAGAGACTGGTTGCGTCGCGCGTTACAGTAGCGGCTATCCATCAGAGGAGGTATTTCATGATCGTTCGCAGCGGCTCCGCGCAATATTCGGGCCTCGGCAAGGAAGGGAAGGGGCATGTCTCCACCCAGTCGGGCGTGCTCGACCATCAGCCCTATGGCTTCAACACCCGTTTCGAGGATGGCAAGGGCACCAATCCCGAGGAATTGATCGCCGCGGCGCATGCCTCCTGCTTCACCATGGCGCTGAGCTTCGCGCTGGCCGGCGCGGGATATGGCGATGGTGAACTCGACACCACCGCCAGGGTTTCTCTCGATAAGGAAGGCGATGGCTTCAAGGTGACGAAATCCGCGCTGACCTTGCAGGCGAAGGTGCCCGGCATCGACCCCGACGAGTTCGCCAGACTGGCGGATGGCGCAAAGGCGAACTGCCCGATCTCGAAGCTGCTAAACGCGGAAGTGACGCTGGAGCGGACGCTGCTGTAGGGGCTGGGGAGGCCGTCGGGAGCCCTGCTTCCGCCGCCGCCCCGACAAACGAAGGGGCCGCTTTCGCGACCCCTTCTCCCAGTCGGCTCTTCAAAGCCTGTGTCGCGTCTTAGCGCTGCCGGTCGCTGTCGCGATCGCTGCCCGGCTGGCCGCTTTGGCCCGACTGCCCGCCCTGCTGGCGGTCGCGATCGGTTCCGCTCTGCTGGTCGCGCTGCTGGTTCTGCTGGCGATCCACCGAGCCCTGACGCTGCTGATCCTCTCGCGCAGGCTGGCCAGAACCTTGGCCAGCCTGGCTGGCTTGATTGCCCTGGCCGGCTTGCGCGCCCTGCTCCCGGCCCTGGCGCTGGCGCTGGCGCTCCAGCTGGCTTTCGCGCTGCTGATCCTGCTGGCGGTTCGGATAGGGATCCTGACTCATCTCACTATGACTGGTGCGGTCGCTGCCGCCCTGACGATTCTCGTCCATGGCATAATCTCCTGCGAATATCCCCGAACAGGGATGGGACATTAACGGGGGTTAGTGTGGGACGTTCCTGTCGCTGCGGCCAACGCCTTGGAAACACGATATTATGATAACGCAATGAGTGCGACTGCGTGTGCGCCGTTGCGGATATCGGCGGTCCACCCTAGGACGCACCGATTGAATCGAAAGGGAGCCATGCATGCCGCAGGCGTTGAGGGTTGCGCTAGCAGGTCTGGGAACGGTCGGAGCCGGCGTCATCAAGCTGCTCGACGAGAATTGTGCGCTGATCGAGCGTCGTGCCGGACGGTCGATCGAAGTTGTCGCGGTGTCCGCGCGTGATCGCTCGCGGGATCGCGGCGTCGATCTAGCCCGCTTCGGCTGGGTGGACGATGCGACGACGCTGGCGGCTGCCGATAATGTCGATGTGGTGGTCGAGCTGGTCGGCGGTGCCGACGGCCCGGCGCTGACCCTCGCGCGCGAAACCCTGTCGGCGGGCAAGCCGTTCGTCACCGCCAACAAGGCGATGATCGCCCATCATGGCCTGGAACTGGCCGAACTGGCCGAGCAGCGCGGTGTCGCCCTGAAATATGAGGCCGCGGTCGCGGGTGGTATCCCCGTCATCAAGGGCCTGCGTGAGGGCGCTGCCGCCAATGTCGTGTCCGAGGTGTTCGGCATCCTCAACGGCACCTGCAACTATATCCTCACCGAGATGGAGGAAAAGGGCAGCGATTTCGCCGCCGTTCTCGCCGAGGCACAGCGACTGGGTTACGCCGAGGCCGATCCCAGCTTCGACATCGATGGCGTCGATGCCGGCCACAAGCTGTCGATCCTGGCGAGCCTGGCCTTCGGCACCGCCGTCGATTTCGACGCGATCCAGATCACCGGCATCCGGCATGTCATCGCCGCGGACATCGCCGAGGCGGCCGCGCTTGGTTTCCGGGTCCGGCTGGTCGGCCATGGCGAGGCCAATTCCCGGGGACTGTTCCAGAGGATTCACCCCTGCCTGGTGCCGCTCAGCCACCCGCTCGCGCATGTGTCCGGCTCGCTGAACGCGGTCGTCGCGCATGGCAATTTCGTCGGCCGGCTGTTCTTCCAGGGGCGTGGCGCGGGGGAGGGCCCTACCGCCTCCGCCGTCGTCGCCGACCTTATCGACATCGCCCGCGGCGAGACCGGGCCGGCCTTCGCCATGCCGGTGGCGTCGCTCGCCACGCCCGCGACCGCACCGGCCGGGGACCGTCGCGGCCGGGTTTATCTGCGTTTCACCGTCGCCGACCGGCCAGGCGTTCTCGCCGAGATCACGGCGGCGATGCGCGATGCCGGCGTTTCGATCGAAAGCCTCATACAGCGTGGCGCAACCGAGGACGGGAATGTTCTCATCGCGATGGTCACCCATGTCGGTCCCGAGCGCGCGGTTGCCGACGCGCTCGACCGGCTCGACGGATCGCAGAGCCTCGCGGGCAAACCTATGCTGATGCATATACTGGATGAATAGAGGCGCGGCTTCTCGACAATGTCACGAGCCTCGCCTAACGCTCCCCCGTTCCCCAATAGAGAAGGCAATCCCGCATGGTGAAGGCAAGTAACGCGCTCGACCGGGTGCTCGTTCTGGAAATGGTGCGCGTGACCGAGGCCGCGGCGATCGCCGCATCGAAGCTGGTCGGGCGTGGCGACGAGAAGGCGGCCGATCATGCTGCGGTAGAGGCCATGCGCGCAGCCTTCAACGAACTCGATTTCGACGGCACCGTGGTGATCGGCGAAGGCGAGCGCGACGAAGCGCCGATGCTCTATATCGGCGAGAAGGTGGGCTGCGGCATCGGCACCGGCCCGAAGATCGACATCGCGCTCGATCCGCTCGAAGGCACCACCATTACCGCCAAGGCCGGCCCCAACGCGCTGGCCGTGCTGGCGATCGCGGAAGAGGGCGGACTGCTCAACGCGCCTGACGTCTACATGGACAAGCTCGCGATCGGCCCGGGCTATGAGAAGGGGCTGGTCGGCCTCGATCGCACCCCGACCGAGAACGTCACCGCTCTTGCGGCGGCCAAGGGCGTCCAGCCCAACGAGATCATCGCCTGCGTGCTCGACCGCCCCCGCCACGAAAAGCTGATCGCCGAGCTGCGTAAGATCGGCTGCGGCATCGTGCTGATCCCGGACGGCGACGTTGCCGGCGTGATCGCGGTCACCGATCCCGACACCACGATCGACATCTACATGGGCTCGGGCGGCGCGCCCGAGGGCGTGCTCGCGGCAGCAGCGCTGAAGTGCGTCGGCGGCCAGTTCCAGGGCCGCCTTCTGTTCCGCAACGACGATGAAAAGGCCCGGGCCCGGAAATGGGGCGTGACCGACCTCGACCGCATCTACCAGCTCGACGACCTGGTGAAGGGCGACGCGATCTTCGCGGCGACCGGCGTCACCGACGGCTCGCTGCTCCAGGGCGTCAAGCGTCGCGCCGGCGGCACCATGACGACCGAAAGCGTGGTGATGCGCGCCTCCAGCCGCACCGTCCGCTGGGTCAAGGGCGAACACCACAAGGGATGAACTGAAGATCTCCCTCTCCCGTGGAGCTGCGGCCTTCACACATTTCCCCTCCGCTCGTCATCCCAGCGAAAGCTGGGATCTCTCTTGGCACTTCTCGACAGGTTAGCGCAGAGAGATTCCAGCTTTCGCTGGAATGACGGCGCTGGGAAATGGGGAGGGGTTCCCAGCTTGCCGATCCCCCATTAACGTCCCGCCATGCGCGCTCCCGTCCTCAACATCACCCGCTCTATCGTCGGCCAGCCGTGGCACTGGCGGGGCGGTACGGTGGACGGCATCGACGCCGATTTCGAACCCGACAGCCTCGTTACCCAGCTGCTGCTGGCGCGCGGCTGCCCTCGCGACGGGATCGAGGAGCACCGCGTCCCGACGATCCGCAATTTCATGCCCGATCCGTCGATCTTCCGCGACATGGACGCCGCCGCGGAACGGCTTGCCGATGCGGTCCAGAAGGGCGAGTCGATCACCATCTTCGGCGACTATGACGTCGATGGCGCCACATCGGCAGCGCTGCTCGTTCGCCTGCTGCGCGACTTGGGCCTACCCGCGGCGGCCTATATCCCCGACCGGCTCATGGAGGGCTATGGCCCATCGGGCGCTGCGCTGCTGCGGATCGGCGAAGCCGGCACGAAGCTGATCGTCACGGTCGATTGCGGCGCGCAGGCATTCGAGGCGCTCGCGCTCGCCCATGACGCCGGCATCGACGTGATCGTCGTCGATCATCATAAATGCGCCGCCGAGCTGCCGCGCGCGTTCGCCCTGGTCAATCCGAACCGGCTCGACGAAGCGGACGGCGCCGCGCACGGCCATCTTGCCGCGGTCGGCGTCGCCTTTCTGCTCGGCGCTGCGCTCGTCCGGCTGCTGCGTGCGCGGGGATGGTTCGCCACCCGCGCCGAGCCGCGCCTGTTGGATCTGCTCGATATCGTCGCGCTCGGCACCGTGGCCGATGTCGCGGCCCTGCGCGGGCTCAACCGGGCCTTCGTGGCGCAGGGAATCAAGGTCATGGCCGGCCGCCGCAACATCGGCATCGCCGCGCTGATCGAGGCGGCGCGGCTGACGCGCGCACCCACCTGCACCGATCTCGGCTTCGCTCTGGGCCCGCGGATCAACGCCGGGGGGCGGGTCGGCAAGTCCGATCTCGGCGTGCGGCTGCTGACCACCGAGGATCCCGAGGAGGCGCGCTTCATCGCTGCGGAACTCGACCGCCTGAACGAGGAACGCCGCGCGATCGAGAAGAGCGTCCAGGAAGAGGCCGAGGTCGCCGCGCTCACGCAGGGCAATCGCGCGGTCGCGGTGGTCGCGGGCGGCGGCTGGCATCCCGGCGTGATCGGCATCGTCGCCGGCCGGCTAAAGGAGAAGCTCGGCCGCCCGGTCATCGTGATCGCGCTGGACGCGGAGGGCGTCGGCAAGGGTTCGGGCCGCTCGATCGGCGGCGTCGACCTCGGCGCGGCGGTGCTCGCGGCCAAGGATATGGGGCTGCTCGTCGCCGGCGGCGGCCACGCCATGGCGGCGGGGCTTACCGTCGGCGCCGGCGGGGTGGATGCGCTCGCCGACTTTCTCGACGCCCGGCTGGCGAGCGCCGTCGCCGTCGCGCGCGACGACCGCGCGCTGCTGCTCGATGCGGTGGTGGCGCCCGGCGGCGTCACCCCGTCGCTGGTCGAGGCGCTTGAGGCCGGCGGCCCCTATGGCGCGGGCTGGCCGGCGCCGCGCATCGCCGCGGGCGCCATTCGCATCATCAAGGCCGATGTGGTGGGGCAGGGGCATGTCCGCGCCATCGTCTCGGGCCGAGACGGACGCTCGATCAAGACGATAGCCTTCCGCGCCGCCGACAGCGCGCTTGGGCAAGCGCTGCTCGGCGCGGGCCGCGAGCGCAGCCTGTGGATCGCGGGCCGGCCGAAGATCGACGACTGGGGCAGCCGCCCCGCGGCCGAACTCCATATCGAGGATGCGGCTTGGGCCGATTGAGATGCAGGTAGGAAATATACCGAACCCGCCTTGACCACCCGCCGCCGCTGCCCTAATCGGCCCCCCTCAGCGCTACACGGCCCCATCGTCTAGCGGTCTAGGACGTCGCCCTTTCACGGCGAAAACACGGGTTCGAGTCCCGTTGGGGTCACCAAGCGATAAACCATTGAAAAATAATATTTATTTCTCGTTGCTTGTGTCAGAAGACACAATCAGGAGGGGATAGACAATGGGGACAGGTGCGCTCGGGCGTCGATTTTCGATTAGCTGGGTCGAAAACCCCCATCTTCACAGATCAAGTAAAATCAGTGCTTTAGGGGATTTCCATATCCGCATGCATTCAGCGCTCTGATCGATACGCTGGTGTCGAACGCGGCGCGCTATCGGACGTTGTCGATCATTCGGCGCGCGCGGCCACAGGGACGATGATGAAGCGGTCGTGGACCTGTGGCTTGCCGGGGGTGTCGAGCGGCGCCTTCAAGCCGGTCTGCAGTTCGCGGATGGTCTGCACCGGCAGCTCAAGCGGATGCTCGTCGGGATGCGTCGGCGCTTCGTGCGGATAGTCGCGGCCGGGGGTGCGCGTCATCTCGATGTGCGCGCCCAGCGCCGCGCGGATGGGATGCTTCTCCGCGAAGGCCGCCAGCCGATCAACGCTGGCACGGTCGTCTGTGAGGAAGTTGACCGGGACATAGAGGCGGCCAGGATAGAGCGTGTCACCCGACAGCAATATCCGGAGCCTGGGATCGTAGATCATGATCGCCGCCGCCTGGTGCCCGGGCGTGGGGATGATGCTGAGCGCGCGGCCGCCGAGGTCGAACCGGACGATCTCGTCCGGCCAGGTGGCGATGCCAAAGAAGCCGGCCACGTCGGCGGGCTTGAGTCCGACGACCGTGGTATTGGGGCGGTCGCGAAAGGCGGCGTCGCCGGCGACATGATCACCGTGGCTGTGGCTATGCGCGACGACCAGCGGGATCGCGCCGCGCCCGTGCTTGGCGAGCCATTCGGATATGAGCCGATCGACGGTCGGCCTGATCTGGCCACCCTCGGCCCCGGTGTCGACCAGCAATGCCCTATCGCGCCCGAAGAGCAAATAGAGGAACGGCGCTTCGAAGTTGGTCTTGACCGACTGGCGGATGACGAAGGTGTCGGCGTCGAGCGCCTGCACCTGCGTGGCCGGCTCCTCGGGCAGCGTGCCGTCGATCCACTTCTCCGCAAACAGCCTGGGAAAGGGCGCGTCCTTGGCGCTCGCGCAAGAAGCGGAAAGCGCGCCGCCAATCAGCGTGACCGCCAGGCCAACACCCGCGGCCATCCCCTTTAGATCGAAGACCATCTTATCCCCTCCTTTGAAGCGAGGGGCGCCATTCCTCCCGGAATGACGCCCGCCCGTTTGGCCGGATCAATATTTGACCCGCGCTTCGATGCCGAAGGTACGCGGATTGATGACCGATCGCTTGTAGTAACGCAGCACGACGCCATCATTGATGCCGATGCGTGAGCGATCTTGATTGACTGAGGACACCGCATATTTGTCGAAGATGTTGTTCGCGAACAGGATGAGGCTGTAGCGATCCGTTTCGTAGCCCAGCGAGGCACGGTGGAGAACATAGCCGGGCAGCTTGTCGCCATAAGCACGCTGCCATCCGAGCCGCGTCACGACACTTCCGCGATAGGTGGCGGTCCAGTCGGCGATGATGTTACCGTCCATGAACGGCTTGGTGTAGGTCACACCCAGGCTTCCGCTGTTCTTCGCCGAGCCGGGAAGGCGGTCGCCGGACAGTGCGTCCAACTGGACGGGCGAACTGGGGTAGGTCCCCGCCGGGTTGTTGATGGATATGATCTTGGCCACGTCCTCGGTCAGCTTGGCATCCGTGTAGGAATAGGTTCCCTGGATCGACAAGCCGTCGACCGGACGAGCCTGGAACGACGCTTCGAAGCCCTCCGACTTGGCTTTGCCGCCGTTCACCTTGATGCCGACGATGCCATAGAAGGTGGCGGAATCGACCTGGATACCCTTCCATTTGATCTGATAGACGTTGAAATTGAACGTCAACCTGCGATCGAAGAATTGGGTCCGTATGCCAAGCTCCGCGTTCTTGGTGGTGTCGGGGCCAAATTGCAGTTCGTTCGGGAGAGCACAGACGTTTTGCGCGGGTGGAGGCAATATGACGGTGCAGGGCGCGACAGTGTTCGGACCGCCGATCCGATAGCCCTTGCTGTAGGTCGCGTAGGCCATGATTTCCGGCGTGAAATTGTACGACGTGTTCAACTTCCACACCCAGCCGCTCTTCTTCGTCTTTCCGCCTGCGGGATCGGCGTCATAAGGGCTGAGGGGTTGTGTCCCAGGATCGAAGATGTCCAGCAAGGGGATAACCGCACGGCCGCTCACGTCCGAGGTATAGCCAAAATAGCGCGCGCCGGCGGTCACCTGCCAGTGTGGCGTCACCTTGAACGTGCCTTCGCCGAAGACCGCCTTTTCCGTCACCTTCGACTTGGTGAAGGAATTATATTCGATCTCGTCGGGATTATCCGCAATGGTGTTCCCATAAAGTCCGAAAACGGAGATTAGACCAGGAACGTGCTCTGTATATTCACGAAGCCGCTTCTGCTGGTTGTAGAAGCCGCCAAGCACCCAGCTGAACGGGCCGCCATGGGCCGAGACGAGGCGGACTTCCTGGTTGAATTGCTTGCGGTGATCATGGCTTTCATTCCAGCTCGAAAAGGCCGGGAAGGCCTCATAATCATAATCGAGGTCGAGCAGCAGGTCGGTATTATCGTTCTGATCTTTAAATTTTACATCGGTGTAGGCGGTTGTCGCGACAACATCGGCTATGTCCGGGATAGTGGCATTGATTTCCATGCTGCCCAGATGCGCGCGGCGTTTTACCGGCTCGATATATCGGCCGGCGCTCTCATATTTGCCCGTGCCGAGCACGCCGTTGCTGTTGTACTGGCCGCCATCCGTCTTGGTCTGCTGGAAGGCGTATGTGAAGTTGACCTTGAGGTCCGGGTTGAGCTGGAAAAGCAACTGGTTGCGCGTGCTGACGGTCTTCTCGAAATTGAGATCCTTGCGGCTTTTCAGGTTCGCGGCATAGGCCGCGGGCGTCACGCTGACCGGGCCGCTCGGCTGCGGCAGCGACACGCCGGGCGTCTGCAACAGCAGCGGATAGTCGATGAAGCCGGGATCGTAGAAATAGCCCGTAGCTGAGCGGAAGGCGATGTGGTCCTTGACGATCGGGATGTTGATCACCCCGTCCATCTCATAGCCGGCCTTGCTGCCATGGGTCTTGCCGTACAGGCGGCCGTGCACTTCGCCTTCGATGTCGTTCGTGTTGGGGCGATAGGGAATATTGCGGATGGCGCCGGCCAGCGTGCCAAGGCCGTACAGCGTGCCCTGCGGTCCGAGCAGCGTTTCGACGCGCGAGATATCGAGAAGCTTGAAGTCGTAATAGAGCGGAACCTCGCCGAGATACACGCCGAGCGCGGTGTCATAGTTATTGCCGTTCGAGGTCGAGTCGGACGCGTTGAGGCCGCGCAGCACGATCGTTCCAGTCGAACCGGGACCGGTGTCCGAAATGGTCACGCCGGGGGTGAAGTCGGCGATGTCGCGGATATCGTCGATCCGCTGCCTGGAAAGTTGCTCCTCACCGACCGCGCTGATGTTGATCGGTACGTCCTGAAGCGAGACCGCGCGGCGGGTAGCGGTCACGACGATGTCGCTGCCATCGGCCTCTTCGGCGTCCGCCGGCACGTTCTGCGCGAATGCGGAAGTGGCTCCGACGCCCATCAACATGGTCGCGCCGAGCAGCGTGTTGCGAAATAAGTTCATAGTCACCTAGCCCCTCTTTGCTATGGAGCCTTAAGTGACACCCTCCGCCCTTTGGCGCTCTGGCTAAGCCGGCGCCCGATTAACCGGATTGCAGTTGTGCGTTTCCCGCATTGCGTGCTCGCCGCCGTATGAAGAGCGACGACCATACGATATGGATATTACGGAACCCGTCAAGCGTAATACTTGTGCACCTGCACAGTATGACTCAAATTATAGGTGCGCTGCACAATATCTCGATTTTCTCGATCATTAAGCTTTGAGCTGTGTCGCTCACTGGCTCCCGCCAACGCTCACAAGCCGGTCACAGCGAGCTTCGGAATTACCGATTCGCGAATCGGGAGCAGCGAGCCATGGTCGATGGTTGCCGATTCACGCCAGATGGCGGTAGTTCGCCGAAGTTCAGGCGGAAATGGTTGCATGGGCCAGATCTCGGCGACGCCGCCCGCCCTTGCCGACTGCCTTTTCGGCATCGTTTTTCGCGCGCGGTAGGTATTACCCATATAAGATTCGGTAATATTTTTGGCTGGACAGCAAGCTGCACTTTCGTAACATTGCACTGCGGAAGGAAATCGAATCATGATCAGGATGTTGCGCAAGGCGGGCACGATCGCGCTGATGGCTGGAGCACTTACGATTGCATCCTGTTCGAAAGGGCCTGATACCCCTTCGAAGCCCCGAACCGAATTCAACATCGGCTGGTCGATCTATGCCGGCTGGATGCCTTGGCCCTATGCCCAGCAAGCTGGCATCGTAAAGAAATGGGCCGACAAATACGGCATCAAAATCAACATCGTGCAAGTCAACGATTATGTAGAGTCAGTCAATCAATACACGGCTGGCAAGTTCGACGGCGTGACCGTCACCAACATGGATGCCCTGACGATCCCCGCCGCCGGTGGCAAGGATACCAGCGCCATCATCGTCGGCGACTATTCGAACGGAAACGACGGCATCCTGCTCAAGGGCGCCGATCAGTTTGCGGCGATCAAGGGCAGGCAGGTCAATCTTGTCGAACTCTCGGTTTCGCACTATCTGCTGGCTCGCGCGCTCGAGAAGGCGGGTATGAAGCCCACCGATATCAAGACCGTGAACACCTCCGACGCCGACATCGTCGGCGCCTTCAGCAGCCCGGACGTGAACGCGGCCGTCGCCTGGAACCCGCAGCTTTCGGTGATGAAGGGGCTGGCGGGTGCCAAGGAGGTGTTCAGCTCGGCGCAGATCCCTGGCGAGATCCTCGACTTGATGGTGGTCGATACCGCCACCATCAAGGCCAATCCCAACCTCGGCAAGGCACTGGCCGGAATTTGGTACGAGACGCTGGCCCTGATGAAGCGCCAGGACGCCAAAGGCAGGGAAGCGCGCGCCGCCATGGCGAAGCTGTCGGGCGCGACGCCTGCGAATTTCGACAGCCAGTTGACCACGACCTATCTCTATTCGGATCCCAAGGCGGCCGTTGCCGCGACGACGGCACCGGCGTTGCTCAAGACGATGGCCCAGGTCCGCGACTTCAGTTTCGCGCACGGGTTGTTCAAGGGCGCCGCCTCGGCCGACGCGGTGGGCATGGGTTTCCCAGGCGGCAAGACGCTTGGCGATGCCCAGCACGTGACGCTGCGCTTCGACGACAGCTTCATGAAGATGGCGGCCGACGGCGCGCTTTGAGCCTCCCGGCTGGGTTCCTCCTGGACAGGCCAGACTCTTGGATAGGGACATGACGACATGCGTTGGGTGAGCCGACATGTTCGCCGAGGCGATCGGCTGCTCTTGGGGGCTTTGCCGATCCTGCTGCTGGTCCTGCTCTATCTGTTCCTGGCGGCGCAGCGCCATGCCGCCAATTCGCTGGACAAGATCCTGCCCTTGCCCGGCGGCATGGTCGGGGCCATGGCGGCCCTGCTTTTCCAGCCCGACCAGCTGACCGGACAACTCGTCTTCTGGGCGGACACCCTGGCAAGCCTCCAGCGGTTGGGCTTGGGCCTCGGGATAGCCACCCTGGCGGCGCTCACGGTCGGGCTCGTGCTCGGCGTGCTGCCACCCGTGCGCGCGACGTTCGGGCCCCTGGTCACGGGCATCGCAGTCATTCCCCCCATCGCCCTGCTGCCTATCCTGTTCATCGCCCTGGGCCTCGGCGAAACGGCGAAGATCGCGCTGATCGTCATCGGCATCACGCCTGTCATGGTGCGCGACATCGCAGCCCATGTCGCCGCCTTGCCGCGCGAGCAGATCATAAAGGCGCAAACGCTGGGGGCGAGCAGTTGGCAGATCATGATAAGGGTCGCGCTGCCCCAGGCCATGCCGCGGCTGCTTCACGCGATGCGCCTGGCGCTGGGCCCCGCCTGGGTCTTCCTGGTCTCGGCAGAGGCGATCGCGTCCGATGTCGGCCTCGGCTACCGGATATTCCTCGTCCGGCGCTATCTCGCGATGGACGTCATCATTCCTTATGTCGCCTGGATCGCTGCGCTGGCGGTGGTGATGGACCTGGCGCTGACCTTCCTCGATCGGCGGCTGTTCCCCTGGGCGCATGGAATGGGCCATTGAGCGCGCTTCTCTCTCTTCGGGACGTCTGGGTCGAGTATGGCGACAAGATCGTCCTCGAGCGGATGACGCTCGACGTCGAGGCGGGATCGTTCATCTCGATCATCGGGCCTTCGGGAGCCGGCAAGAGCAGCCTGCTGCGCTTGATCCTCGGCCAGGAAGCCGCGACCCGGGGGTATATTCTCCTCGACGGAACGCCGCTCACGCCCGAATGTGGGCCGGATCGGGGCGTCGTCTTCCAGCGCTATTCGGTGTTCCCCCATCTGTCGGTCTTGCGAAACACGGTCTTCGGGCTCGAATGCGCAGGGGCGCCGCTATCGGCGCGGCTGTTCGGCGCGCCGCGCCGCGCAGCTATCGCCGAGGCGTCCGAGATGCTGGACGCCGTGGGCCTCGGCGACAGCCTCCACCTCTATCCCTCCCAGCTCTCGGGCGGCATGCTGCAGCGGCTGGCGATTGCCCAGGCGCTGATCAAGCGCCCGCGCATCCTGCTGCTCGACGAGCCGTTCGGTGCGCTCGACCCCGGCATCCGCGCCGACATGCACGCGCTGATCACGCGGCTCTGGCGCGACTATTCGCTGACGATCATCATGGTGACGCACGATATCCGCGAAGCTTTTACGCTTGGAACACGGGTGCTCGCGCTGGACAAGCGTCGCCACGACCCGCACGCCCGGCACCGGTTCGGCGCGACGGCGATCTACGATCTGCCTCTGCGCAAGGAGGCAGGCGAAGCGGCCGCAGAAGCGACGGTCGTCGCGCCCGAAAGCCGGCATGATCAAAAGGAGACGATTTCACATGGGTAGCGAACCCGCAACCCTGGCCAGGCTCAGCATGAGCCTTCCGGGGGATCTGTTCCGGCAGCTCGACATGATGGTGGAAGAGCGGGGCCTGCCGTCGCGTTCGCAGCTCATCGCCGAACTTATCCGCCATGCTCTGGCTGAGCACGAGGCGTTCACGCGCCCCGAAGAGACGCTCGCCGGCACGATCACGATGGTCTACCGCGGCGACCGTGGCCGCGTGCGGCATCAGCTCGCGCAGACCCAGGCGGACTATCTCAAGGAGGTCATCTCCTCGCAGCACGTCTTCCTGGAGGACGACCAGTCGCTCGAGGTCCTGCTCGTGCAAGGACCCGCATCCCGCCTCAAGGCGCTGTGCGATGCGCTTCGCCGGGTCCGCGGCGTGCAACAGCTCCAGCTCGTTTCGACGACCGCTCTCCTGCCGCCGCTCCACGAACCGGAGACCGGCGACAAGCTCGCAGGAGCAATGGCATGACCGCTAATCTCGCAAATCCCATGGCGGCGCGCGACCATGCCCGCGGCATGGCCGGCAAGGTGGCCGAAGCCATGCCGGTGCTGCCACCGGTCGCCATCGATCTGCCCGACGGGGTGTCCTCGGACGACCTGCTGTGGGAAGAAACGATCGCCTCCGGCGGCTACGCCACGCGACGGCTGGCACGCGGCGCGCGGTTGCGGCTGATCGACCTCAGAGGCGACGCCTGCGCCTCGCTCCTCGTGTTCAATGCCGAACTGCCAACCGAGCGGCTGAACGTCGCGGATACCGTCAAGGTGCAGTGGAACGCCTATCTCGGGGCGGGCAAGCTGCTGCTCTCGGACATGGGCCGCGTCCTCATGAGCTTTCTCGAAGACGGCGCCGGCACGCACGACAGCTTCTGCGGCACGTCCAACCCTGGCTCCAACGCCGCGAAATACGGCAACGGAGCGAACAGCGGCCCGACTCCCAGCGGCCGCGATCGCTTCCTCCTCGGCGTCGCCAAGCATGGCCTTCAGCGGCGCGACGTCCATCCGTGCGTCAATCTGTTCAAGGGCGCCAGGATCGAGGTCGACGGTAGGATCGTGCCGCAGATCGGGCCGTTCGCGCCCGAGCGGAGCTTGACCCTGCGCGCGGAGATGGACGTGATCGTGGTGATCGCCAACTGCCCGCACGTCCTTGATCCGCGCAAGGACTATTCGGTGACGCCGCTTCGCGCGACCGCCTGGCGCGGTCCCATCACCCCCACGGACGACCCCGTCCGCACGGCCACCCCTGAAGGCCTGCGGGCTTTCGAGAATGTCGAAGACTATTTCCGTCGCTGAAAAGGAAAAGGCTCGCATGAGCGCCGATATCCACCTTTCCGGACTTTCCGGCTCCGTTGTCCATGATGCGATCGTCCCCGCGCGCGCGCCGTGGCTGCACCATGTCGCGGCGGGCCAGACCCTTCGGATCGTCGATCTGGAGGGCAACCAGGCCGTCGATTTCCTTCTCTACTCCGCCGAGGACGATGCGGAACGCTACAGCGCGCAGGATACCGTCGCCGCGCAAGGAAATCTGTTCCTTCGCAAGGGGACCGTGCTGCGTTCGAACGAGGGGCGCCCGATGATGACCATCGCCACCACCACCGTCGAATATCACGACACCATCGGGGGGGCTTGCTCGTGCGAGTCCAACACGCTGCGCTACGGCCATCACACCAAGGCCGAGCACGCCTGTGTCGAGAACTTCCTCGAGGCGAACCTGCTGGAAGGCAGGGGCAAGCGCGACATCGTCTCCAACATCAACTTCTTCATGAACGTGCCGGTGGAGCCCGACGGATCGCTGGGCATCGTCGATGGAATATCCGCGCCCGGCCTGAGCGTTGACCTGCGTGCCGAGATGGACGTCATCGTCGTCGTCTCCAACTGCCCGCAGATCAACAATCCGTGCAACGGCTTTAATCCCACGCCTGTGCGCATGATCGTCGCCGCATGAGCTTCGATACCGTCCTGATAGCAAATCGCGGCGCGATCGCGACCCGCATCATCCGCACGCTGCGCCGGATGGGGCTGCGCTCGGTCGCCGTCTATTCGGAAGCCGACGAGGAATCGCTTCACGTTGCGATGGCCGACGAAGCTGTCTGCATCGGCGCCGCGCGCGCGTCGGAGAGCTATCTCAACATCGCCGCGATCCTCGATGCGGCCCGCGCGACCGGCGCCGGCGCCATCCACCCAGGCTACGGCTTCCTCGCCGAAAACGTCGAATTCGCCGAGGCCTGCGCGGCTGCGGGCATCATCTTCATCGGCCCCACGCCAGACAATATTCGCACCTTCGGCCTGAAGCACAGCGCCCGCGCGCTCGCCGCCGCGCACGCTGTCCCCCTCGCGCCGGGTACGGATCTGCTCATGGACGAGACGCAAGCCGTGCTCGCCGCGCGCGAGATCGGTTTCCCAGTGATCCTCAAGGCCACCGCCGGCGGCGGGGGCATCGGCATGCGCGTATGCGAGGACGAGGCCACGGTCCGCGAAGGCTTCTCCGTCGTGGCGCGCCAGGGCGAGAGCAACTTTGGCGACGCCGGTATCTTCCTCGAGCGCTACATTCGGCGTGCGCGGCATATCGAGGTGCAGCTATTCGGTGACGGTGAGGGACGGGTCATGCCGCTGGGCGAGCGGGACTGCTCGCTTCAGCGACGTAACCAGAAAGTGGTCGAGGAAGCGCCTGCGCCGTTGCTGCCGGAGGCAGTGCGCGGCGCCCTGATCGCAGCCGCGACCCGGCTGGGCGAAGCGGCGGCCTACCGGTCGGCCGGGACGGTCGAATTTCTCTACGATGCCGAGCGGGAAGAGTTCTTCTTCCTGGAGATGAACACCCGCCTTCAGGTCGAACACGGCGTCACCGAGGAAGTGATGGGCATCGACCTCGTCGAATGGATGATCCGCGGGGCCGCCGGGGACTTTGCCTTCCTCGATGGCGAGCCGCCCCGGCCGAGTGGGCATTCGGTGCAGGTCCGTCTTTATGCCGAAGATCCGGCGCTCGATTATCGGCCGACCTCGGGCACGCTGACCGCCGTGGACTTCCCGTCCGACATCCGGGCCGAGACCTGGTGCATGGCGGGCAGCACAGTCAGTTCCTGGTACGATCCGATGCTGGCGAAGCTGATCGTCCAAGCGTCCACCCGCGCCAATGCCGTCGCGGCGATGCAGGCAGCGCTCGACCGAAGCCGGGTGGATGGGATCGAAACCAATCTGCGCTGGCTTCGCGAAGTGGTGCGCTCACCGGCCTTCGTCGGCGGTGAGGTGTCGACCCGCGTCCTCGACAGCATCGCCTATCATCCGCGCAGCATCCGGGTGGTCAGCGGCGGTACGGCGACGACCGTGCAGGATTGGCCCGGTCGACAGCGGCTGTGGGCCGTCGGCGTTCCCCCCTCGGGTCCGATGGACGATCTGTCGTTCCGCCTCGGCAACCGCCTGGTGGGCAATCCCGAAGGCACCGCCGGGCTGGAGGTAATCCATACCGGACCGTCGCTGACCTTCACCGCGCCGGCGCGCATCTGCCTGACTGGCGCCGATTTCGGCGCGACGCTCGATGGCGTGGCGGCCCCGCGCGGCGTCGCCATCAATGTCGCAGCGGGCCAGACGCTCAGCCTCGGCCGGGTCACGGGCGGCGGCATACGGGGCTATATCATGTTCGCCGGCGGGCTCGACATCGCGCCCTATCTCGGCAGCCGCAGCACGTTCGAGCTCGGCCAGTTCGGTGGGCATGCCGCGCGCCGGCTGCTGGCCGGCGACACATTGCATCTGGCCGGCGAGGCGATCGGGGACCCTTTGCCCGAAGCGGCTCTGCCGGGATTCACGAACGAATGGACCTTGCGCGTGCTCTACGGTCCGCACGGGGCGCCCGATTTCTTCACCGACGAGGACATACACGAGATCGTGGCCGCCGAGTGGCAGGTCCACTATAACAGCAACCGCACCGGCGTCCGCCTCGTCGGCCCCAAGCCGCGATGGGCGCGCGCCGACGGCGGCGAAGCGGGCCTACACCCATCCAACATCCACGACAATCCCTACGCGATCGGCGCCGTCGACTTCACCGGCGACATGCCGATCATCCTCGGCCCCGATGGCCCTTCGCTGGGTGGCTTCGTCTGCCCGTTCGTGGTGATCGCCGCCGATCGCTGGATGATCGGACAGCTCGCGCCCGGCGACAAGCTGCGCTTCGCACCGGTCGACATCGGTGACGCGCGCGCGGCGGACCTGCGCCAGCGCGGGCTGATCACCTCCGGCACCACGCATGGGACGGGCCCGGCCCGATCGATCGGGACGCTCAGCCCGATTCTCGCCGACATCGCGGCAGGTTCGAACCGCCCGCGCACGGTCTATCGCCAGCAGGGCGACCGCAACATCCTCGTCGAATACGGCCCCATCGTGCTCGATATCGAACTGCGGATACGGGCGCACGCGCTGATGGTCGAACTCGAGCGGCTCGCCCCCGCCGGTATCGTCGACGTGGTTCCCGGCATTCGCTCGCTACAGTTGCATTTCGACGGCGAGACCATGGACCAGCGCGCCGCTTTGGCCATGCTGATGGCGGCTGAGGAACGGCTTGGCGATCTGGCCGATTTTGCCATCCCTTCGCGTATCGTCCATCTGCCGCTGAGCTGGCGCGATCCGGCGACGATCGAGACGATCCAGAAATATATGGGCGCCGTCCGTGACGACGCCCCGTGGTGCCCCGACAACATCGAATTCATCCGGCGGATAAACGGCCTCCCCGACGCGGCGGCGGTGGAGAACCTGATCTTCGAGGCGAACTATCTCGTTCTCGGCCTCGGCGACGTCTACCTCGGCGCGCCGGTGGCGACCCCGGTCGATCCCCGGCATCGGCTCGTCACCACCAAGTACAATCCCGCGCGCACCTGGACGCCGCCCAACGTCGTGGGGATCGGTGGGGCCTATATGTGCATCTACGGCATGGAAGGCCCGGGCGGTTACCAGCTGTTCGGCCGCACCATCCAGGTGTGGAACACCCACCGCCAGACCGATGCCTTTATCGAAGGCAAGCCTTGGCTATTGCGCTTCTTCGATCAGATCCGCTTCTATCCGGTGAGCGCGGACGAGCTCGTCGAATGGCGCCGGGATTTTCCGAGCGGCCGGCGCTCGATCAGAATCGAGCCGTCGGAGTTCCGCCTCGCCGATTATCGGGCCTTCCTTGCCGACAATGCGCAGGCGATCACGGACTTCCAGGCGCTGCGGCAGGCCGCCTTCGGCGAAGAACGCGCCGAATGGCAGCGAAGCGGCGAATTCGACCGCCTGACCGATCTCACGGAGGCCGAGCAGCCCCAGTCGGGCGCCGTCGAAGTTCCGGATGGCGCGGATCTGATCGAAGCCCCCTTCGGCGGAAGTGTTTGGAAACTGCTGGTGGCGGCCGGAGACAAAGTCGAGGCCGGCGATACGATTGCGATCATCGAGGCGATGAAGATGGAGTGCCCGGTGCGCAGCCCGGGCTCTGGAACCGTCCAGGCCCTGTATGTGCAGGAGCGGCAATCGCTGCAGCCAGGCGCGCCGATGATGGCGCTGAGGGGGCACGCATGACCGAGCTGACCCGTCGCAGCGCCTCGGCGATCGCAGACGCCGTCACCGCGGGAGGCGTCAGCGCCGTCGCTGTGATCGAAGAAACGATCGCGCGGCTGGTCCATTACGACACCGTCCAGCCGCAGATCTGGATTAGCCGGGCCACGCCGGAAGACCTGCTCGCCGCCGCGCGCGCCGTCGATGTGCGGGTGGCCGCCGGCGAAGTCCTGCCGCTGGCCGGAGTTCCTTTCGCCGCGAAGGACAATATCGACGTCGAGGGGCTCGATACGACCGCGGCCTGTCCTGCCTTCGCCTATCGCCCGGAAGCCTCGGCCACCGTCATCGCGCGGCTGACCGCCGCGGGGGCGATCTGCATCGGCAAGACCAATCTCGATCAGTTTGCCACGGGCCTGAACGGCACGCGAAGCCCCTACGGAAGCCCCAGGAATGCCTATAACCTGGAATATGTCAGCGGTGGATCGAGTTCGGGCTCTTCGGTCGCCGTGGCGGCCGGGTTGGTGGCTTTCGCGTTGGGAACCGATACCGCCGGCTCCGGCCGCGTTCCGGCCGCCTTTCAGCACCTGATCGGGTTCAAGCCCAGCAAGGGCCGATGGAGCAACCGGGGCCTGGTGCCGGCCTGCCGCACGCTCGACTGCATCACGGCCTTCACCAGCGACACCGCGGACGCACGTCTGGTCGATTACATCATAGCGGGTTTCGACGCGGCCGATCCCTATTCCAAACCGCGTGCCGACCGGCCGCTGGGCCGCAAGACGATCGGCGTCCCGCGCCGCGACCAGCGCGTGTTCTTCGGCGATGCGGAATCGGAATATCTCTACGACCGCGCGATCAAGACACTCTCAGCCCTCGGGGATATCGTCGAGATTGACTACGCGCCGCTCCAGGAAGCGGCGCAGTTGCTCTACAGCGGCCCTTGGGTTGCGGAGCGGGCTGCGGCCATGGCCGGGATCCTCGCCGACAATCCCGGTGCCGTCGACTCCACCGTCCGCGAGGTTGTCGAGCCGGGCCTTGCGATGAGCGCCGTCGAATTGTTCAACGGCATCTACCGCCTCGCGGAACTCAAGCGTCACGCCGATACGCTGTGGGAAACCATCGACCTGCTGGCTTTCCCGACGACCGGCACGACCTATCGCGTCGCGGAACTCAAGGCCGCGCCGATCGCGCTCAACAGCGCTTTCGGCTTCTACACCAATTTCGTGAACCTGCTGGATATGGCCGCCGTCGCGGTTCCCGCCGGCGTCCGCGCGAATGCGACCGGGTTCGGCATCACCCTGATTGGTCCCGCCGACAGCGACGTCGCGCTCCTCGACGCAGCCGACATCTATCTTTCGGCCGCGGATGTTCCGTCGCCGCCACCGCTCGACCTGGAGGGTAAGATGCAAACCGTGAAACTGGCCGTTGTCGGCGCTCATCTGAAGGACATGCCGCTCCACTGGCAGCTGACCTCGCGCGACGCGAAGTTCATCGGCGCTTTCGAGACCGCCCCGAGCTATCGCCTTTACGCCATCGCCGATAGCGTGCCGCCCAAGCCCGCGCTGGCGCACAGCCAGGATGGCGCAGCGATCAAGGTCGAGATTTACGAGTTGGGCGTCGCCGAGTTCGGCAGCTTCGTCGTGGAAGTGCCCGCACCGCTGGCCATCGGCACGGTGACGCTCGCCGATGGCAGCAGCGTCAAGGGCTTCGTCGCCGAACCGCGCGCTCTGAACGGTGCCGAGGACATCACGCAACTGGGCGGCTGGCGCGCCTACATAGCGCAGCGCGCCTGACCTACGCAGCGAAAGGGCATTTGATGCAACCGATTGGGAGATTGGTCATGGCAGTGGCGGCGGGATGTGCTGCGGCTTCGGCGGCGCATGCGGAGCAGGTCATCAACGTGCCTGGGTTCGCGGACTTCCTGGCAGTCGATGGAGACAGCGTCTGGGCGACGAATGATGGCAGGGTCGAGCGCTGGTCCCGGCAAGGCAAGCTCGCCGAGGTCGCCATGACGAAGCCCTGCGGCGCTATGGCGATATCCGCCGGTGCGCTTTGGGTGGCCGATTGCAAGGAAGGCGCGCTCGTCCGGATCGACACGCAGACCGCGCAGAAGGTCGCCGCGATCCCCACCGGCATCGCCAATCCTGAAGGCGAACTCAACGTGGTCGCCGGCGCGGGATCGATCTGGGTCGCCAGCGACAACAAGGGCATCCTGTCCCGTATCGATCCGGCCACGAACCAGGTAATAGCTCTGATTCCGGTTAATCCCGGCGCTCATTATCTGGCCTTCGGATTCGATTCGGTCTGGGCTGTCAGCAGCGAGAGCCGCTCGATCCAGCGCATTGACCCTGCAAGCGACACAGTCGTCAAGACCACCGCGCTCGGCAAGCAGCCGGGTTTTCTCGCTGCCGGCGAGGGGGCTGTCTGGGTTCAGGAACAAGGCGACGGAACGGTGGCCCGCATCGATCCGCTAAGCGGGGACGTGACCGGCCGTGCCAAGGTCGGCCCGGTGCTGAAATGGGGCGACATCGACACCGGCGGTGGCATGGTGTGGCTGCGAACTACTGAGGATCAGACCTTCGTCGTGATCAATCCGAAATCGCTGGCGATATTGGCGCGTGTGGGCAAGGCCGAAGGCAGCGGAGCGCTGCGCTTCACCGATTCAGGGCTATGGACCTCGGCGCATGACGTGCACACGCTGACCTGGTGGCCCGAGCCCGCGAAGCTGGCGGAATGACCCTTCCGTGGCCAGATACGAGGCCGCGGAACGAGGTTGCAAGCTTAGGCTGAATCGACATTCAGCACCAGAAGCTGAGGGCAGCGAGGCATAGGCTAGCGAGATAGTTTTGCGGGATGCGATCGTATCGTGTGGCGATACGGCGTAGCTGCTTGAGTTTACCGATGGTCCGTTCGATGCGATTGCGCAGCTTG